>DATFXD010000046.1:0-88865 GCA_035258605.1 Hyphomicrobiaceae bacterium
GAGCGAGCCGTTGCGGGAGGCTGCCGAATGAAAGCCGACGTCGAACCCAGACCCGTGGTCGCCGGCGATGCGGCGCTGGCGCCCGGTGAGGTGCTGTTGTCGGTCGAGCACGTGTCGTTGTCGTTCGGCGGCATCCGGGCCTTGCGCGATGTCTCCTTCGACATCCGCAAGGGCGAGATCAGGGCCATCATCGGCCCCAACGGCGCCGGCAAGACGTCGATGCTCAACGTCATCAACGGCTTCTATCATCCCCAGGACGGCATCATCACCTTCAAGGGCCGGCGCCGCCACAACATGCGCCCCTACCTCGCCGCCAGCCAGGGCATCGCCCGCACCTTCCAGAACGTGGCGCTGTTTAAGGGCATGTCGACGCTCGACAACATCATGACCGGGCGCACCTTGAAAATGCGCCGAGGCATCCTTGCCCATATGCTGCACTGGGGCCCGGCGCAGCGCGAGGAGATCCGCCACCGCGAGGCGGTCGAGCACATCATCGACTTCCTCGAGATTGCGCACATCCGCAAGGTGCCGGTCGGCAAGCTGCCCTACGGCCTGCAAAAGCGCGTCGAACTCGGCCGTGCGCTCGCCATGGAGCCCGAACTGTTATTGCTCGATGAGCCGATGGCCGGCATGAACCTGGAGGAGAAGCAGGACATGAGCCGCTTCATCCTGACCGTCAAGGACACCTTCGACACCACCATCGCGCTGATCGAGCACGACATGGGCGTGGTGATGGACCTGTCCGATCGCGTCGTGGTCCTCGACTACGGCCGCAAGATCGCCGATGGCACGCCGGCGGCCGTACAGGGTGACCAGGCGGTGATCGACGCCTATCTCGGCGTGGCCCATTAGGAGGTGCCGGTGCAGCTGGCGGGGCAGGTGCTGGAGGTGTTGCTCGGCGGCTTGTTGTCGGGCGTGCTCTATTCGCTGGTGGCATTGGGGTTCGTGCTGATCTTCAAGGCCTCCGGCGTCTTCAACTTTGCCCAGGGCGCGATGGTGCTGTTGGCGGGGCTGGCGATGGTGCGCTGCCTCGACTTTCTGAGCCACCATGAGCTTCCGACCTGGGTGGCGGTGCTGCTGGCCTTGATGTTTGCCGCCGGCATCATGGCGCTGACGGCATGGCTGGTGCAGCGGTTCGTGCTCGGGCCCCTCGTCAACCAGGACGGCTTGACCTTGTTCATGGCGACCATTGGCGCCACCTTCGTGCTTGAGGGCGCCTCGCAGATGATCTTCGGCTCGGACGTCTATCCGCTGCGCCTGTTCCCGACCGACGCCTGGATCGTCGGCGAGAACCTCTTTCCCGGCGGCATCCTGATCAACAAGCTCGATGTCTGGGGCGGTCTGATCGCCGGCGTGCTGGTGGCGGGGCTCGCCATCTTCTTCCAGAATACCAAAACCGGACGCGCGCTGCGCGCGGTGGCCGATGATCATGCGGCGGCACAATCGGTCGGCATTCCGATCAGCTGGATCTGGTTCGTGGTGTGGCTGGTGGCTGGGCTGGTGGCGCTGGTTGCCGCCACGGTTTGGGGAACCAAACTCGGGGTGCAGTTCTCCATCACCTTCCTGGCGCTGAAGGCGCTGCCGGTCCTGATCATCGGCGGCTTCACCTCGGTACCGGGCGCCATCGTTGGCGGCTTGATGGTCGGGGCGGGCGAGAAGCTGGCCGAGATCTACCTGGGACCGCACATCGGCGGCGGCATCGAATATTGGTTCGCCTACGTGCTGGCCCTGCTGGTCCTGCTGGTGAGGCCGCAGGGCCTGTTCGGCGAACGCATCATCGAGCGCATCTAGGAGAACGCAACTCCCATGCTCTATCGCGAGGCGGGCCAGTTCAAGACCTCTTATGCCGCCGATATGGCGATCTTTCCCATTCGCCAGGATCGCGTGGCGTTGGCGCTGTTGCTGGCGCTGGCCTACGTTGGCATCCCGCTGCTCGCCACCTTCAAGATCTGGCCGTTCGGCAGCGACTACCTATTGCGCGCAATCCTGATCCCGTTTCTGATCCTGGCGCTGGGCAGCATCGGCCTCAACATCCTGATGGGCTATTGCGGGCAGATCTCGCTCGGTACCGGCGCCTTCATGGCGATCGGCGCCTATGGCGCCTACAAGTTCGCCACCGGCGTGCACTTGCCACTCGACTGGTTTGCAGCCGAGATCGCCATCCCGGCGCTGCCCGTGCTGCCCTCGATCCTGCTCGGCGGTGTGCTGGCGGCGCTGGTTGGCATTCTGTTCGGCATACCGAGCCTGCGCATCAAGGGTCTGTATTTGGCGGTGGCGACCTTGGCGGCGCAATTCTTCTTCGACTGGGTGTTCATCCGCGTCAAGTGGTTCACCAACTACACGCCGTCCGGCTCGGTCGCGGCCCCGGAGCTGAAAATTCTCGGACTGACGTTCTCGACGCCAATCGAGCGCTACCTGCTCTGTCTGCTGTTCGTGACGGTGTTCGCGCTGATGACCAAGAACCTGGTGCGCGGCAATCTCGGCCGGCAGTGGATGGCGATCCGCGATATGGATATCGCCGCCGAACTGATGGGCATCAGGCCGCTTTATGCCAAGCTGTCGGCGTTCGCCATCTCCTCGTTCGTGGTCGGCATTGCCGGCGCATTGTGGGCGTTCGTCTATCTTGGCGCCTGGGAGCCGCTGGCCTTCAATATCGACCGCTCGTTCCAACTGTTGTTCATGGTCATCATCGGTGGCCTGGGCTCGATCCTGGGCGCATTCCTGGGCGCCGCCTTCATCCTCATCCTTCCGATCGTGCTGGACCAGCTACCGCACGCGCTGGGCATCCCGCTGACGGTGGAAACCGTATCGCTGCTGGTGCTGATCATCACCGGCGCGCTGATCTGCTATCTGTTGGTGGTCGAACCGCTGGGCTTTGCCCGGCTGTGGTCCGTGGCCAAGGAGAAGCTCAGATTGTGGCCGTATCCCTATTGAGGTTTGGCCCCGCTGAATACCCAACGCGCTAGTTTGCGGAGCGGCGCGCATGGTCAGAAAAAAAGGCAAGCTCCCGGTCAATGCTCCTGGCGCAACCGCCAGGAGGACAAGGATCCGGCCGTCGGTCGGAATCCCTCGGTCGGAATGAAGGAGGACTCGATGAACCGATCAACTCTCGCCTTGGCAGCAGCCCTCGTCGGCGTGGCGGCGCTCGCCGAGCCGGCGGTGGCACAGAATGAGCAGTTCTTGCCGGCGCTGGTCTATCGCACCGGCCCCTACGCGCCCAACGGCATCCCGTTTGCCGACGGCGTCGCCGACTATTGGACGCTCCTCAACGAGCGCGACGGCGGCATCAACGGCGTCAAGATCGCCTTCGAGGAATGCGAGACCGGCTACGCCACCGACAAGGGCGTTGAATGCTATGAGCGCTTGAAGGGCAAGGGACCGACCGGCGCCGGCTATTTCTCGCCGCTGTCGACGGGCATCACCTTCGCGCTGACCGAAAAGGTGCCCGGCGACAAGATCCCGCTGCTGACGACCGGCTATGGCCGTTCCGAGAGCCGGGATGGTTCGGTGTTCACCTGGAACTTCATTGCCCTTGGCAGCTATTGGACGGCAGCCGACATCGCCATCCAGCACATCGCCAAGGAGCTCGGTGGTTTCGACAAGCTCAAGGGCAAGAAGATCACGCTCGTCTACCACGACAGCCCTTACGGCAAGGAGCCGATCCCGGCGCTGGAGGCGCGGGCCAAGCTCAACGGCATCGAATTCAAGGCGGTGCCGGTGACCCATCCCGGCGTCGAGCAGAAATCGCAGTGGCTCGCCATTCGCCAGGACCGCCCCGACTACGTGCTGCTGTGGGGCTGGGGGGTGATGAACTCGACCGCGATCAAGGAGGCGGCGGCGGTCGCCTATCCGCGCGACAAGATGATCGGCGTATGGTGGTCGGGTGCCGAGCCCGACGTGACGCCGGCCGGCGACCAGGCGATCGGCTACAAGGCGCTGATGTTGCAGCATCCCGCCGGCAAGTTCAAAGTGCACGAGGACCTCGAGAAGTACGTGATCTCGAAGGGTAAGAGCGCCGGCAAGGACGATTTTGCGCAGGTGCTCTATAACCGCGGCGTCATCAACTCGATGCTCGGCACCGAGGCGATTCGCACCGCGCAGGGCAAATTCGGCAAGAAGCCGCTGACCGGCGAGCAGATCCGCTGGGGCTTTGAAAACCTCGACCTCACCGCCGAGCGGCTGAAGGAGCTGGGCTTCGAGGGCATGCTGAAGCCGATCCGGTTCTCCTGCCAGGATCACCAGGGCGCCGACCAGGCCCGGCTGCAGCAGTGGGACGGCAAGCAGTGGAAGATCATCACCGACTTCTACACCGCCGATGAGTCGTTGCTGTCGCCGATGGTCAAGGACACGGCGGCCAAGTACGCCAAAGAAAAGAACATCACGCCGCGCGACTGCGCCAAGGAAAGCTGACGGAGCGGCGATCCCGCCCAACCACGCAAGGCCGCCCAGTTGGCGGCCTTGCAAAGCTGTTTTTGGAGTTTGGCCGTCGTGTCTGACGCAACCCTGCCCTCCACGCCGACCAGCGCGCAGGCCGCCCTGCTCGGGGTGAACAACATCGAGGTCATCTACGATCACGTGATCCTGGTGCTGAAGGGTGTTTCGCTGTCGGTGGCACCGGGCAGCATTGTCGCCCTGCTCGGCGCCAATGGCGCCGGCAAATCCACCACGTTGAAGGCGATTTCCAACCTCATTCGCTCGGAACGCGGCGAGGTCACCAAGGGGTCGATCGAATTTGCCGGCGAACGCATCGACGGTCTCACGCCCAACGATCTGGTGCGCCGCGGCTGCATCCAGGTGATGGAGGGCCGCCATTGCTTCGGACACCTGTCGGTGGAGGAGAACCTGTTGACCGGCGCCTTTACGCGCCGCGACGGCCGTGCTGCCATCGCCGCCGATCTCGAGCTGGTGTACGGCTATTTTCCGCGCCTCAAAGAACGGCGCGGGTCGTTGGCGGGCTACATCTCCGGCGGCGAGCAGCAGATGGTGGCGATCGGGCGCGCGCTGATGTCGCGGCCCAAAATGATGCTGCTCGACGAGCCATCGATGGGACTGGCGCCGCAATTGGTCGAGGAGATCTTCGAGATCGTCAAGCGTCTCAACGCCGAGCAGCACGTGTCGCTGCTGCTGGCCGAGCAGAACACCAATATGGCACTGAAGTATGCGACCTACGGCTACATTCTCGAGAGCGGTCGCGTGGTGATGGACGGCGAGGCGCAGCAATTGCGCGAAAACGAGGACGTCAAGGAGTTCTATCTCGGCATCGGCAGCGGCGACCGCAAGAGCTTCCGCGACGTGAAGTCCTACAAGCGGCGCAAGCGCTGGCTGGCGTGATACCCGGGTACGCCCCCGCGGCTTGCTGCCTCGCCGGCGGTCTGGCACTGTTGTGGCCAGCGCTGCCAACCCGACACCGGAATCGATAGCTCGACAGGGATGAGTAGATGGTGACCAGCGACCATTTCGATCAGCTCGAGACCCGTGATCCCGAGCAGCGCGAATTGGCCCAATTCAATCTGCTTCCCGACCTGATCCGGCGGGCGATGGCCGATGCGCCCGGCTGGGCCGAGCATCTCAAGGGGGTCGACGCCGGTGCCGTAACCTCGCGGCAGGCGCTGGCAGAGCTGCCGGTGCTGCGCAAAAACTCGCTCAAGGATCTGCAGGGCCGGCGGCCGCCCTACGGCGGCTTTGCCACCGCGCCCGCCGGAGCGTTGGCGCGCGTCTTCATGTCACCTGGGCCGATCTTCGAGCCCGAGGGCAATGGCGAGGATTGGTGGCGGGCGGCACGCTCGCTCTACGCCGCCGGTATTCGCAAGGGCGATATCGTGCACAACACCTTCGCCTACCATCTGACGCCGGGCGGCTGGATCTTGGATTCCGGGGCGCGCGCGCTCGGCTGTACCGTGATCGCGGCGGGACCGGGCAACAGCGAACAGCAGCTCGAAGCGATCGAGCGGCTGCGGCCAACCGCCTATGTCGGCGTTCCCGATTACCTCAAGATCCTGCTCGACAAGGCCAAGGAAACGCGCAAGGACGCCTCCTCGTTCCGCAAGGCGCTGGTCGGCGGCGGCGCCCTGTTCCCGTCGCTGCGCGCCGAATACAAGCAGCGCGGCATCGATACCTATCAGACCTACGCCACCGCCGATCTCGGCATCATCGCCTACGAAAGCCGGGCGCTCGACGGCATGATCGTCGATGAAGGGGCGATCGTGGAAATCGTGCGCCCTGGCACCGGTGATCCCATTGCCGTCGGCGAGGTCGGCGAGGTGGTGGTGACCACCTTCAATCGCGACTATCCGATGATTCGCTTCGCTACCGGCGACCTGTCGGCGGTGCTGGCGGGCGTGAGCCCGTGCGGGCGCACCAACATGCGCATTAAGGGTTGGCTCGGACGCGCCGACCAGACCACCAAGGTCAAGGGCATGTTTGTGCACCCCGAGCACATTGCCGAGCTCGCCAAGCGCCACGCCGGACTGGGACGGCTGCGGCTGGTGGTGGGACGTCAGGGCGAGCAAGACACCATGACCTTGCGGGTCGAAAGCGCCGTGCCCGACGCCGCCCTCAAGGGCAAGCTTGCCGAGAGCCTGCAGGCCATCACCAAGCTCAAAGGCGAGATCGAGCTGGTAGCCCCGAATTCACTCCCCAATGACGGCAAGGTGATCGCCGACGAACGCAGCTATGGCTAGCGGCGGAGCCGCCGGATGCGCCCGCCCGGCGGTTCGATGCGAGCCGTTGCGGTAGCGGGCCGCTCAGCGCACCTGCGCCGGCATCGACTTGGCGCCGTAGCGGTCTTTAAAGGCCGTCGTCTCGATCTCCTCGAGCTCAATTTGACCGGCCATCACCTGGCGCTTCCAGGCCTCGTGTTGGGGATGACGACCCTGAAACTCGGGCATCACCTCGCGGGCAAACAGGGCAAGCGATTCCACGATGTCCTCGTGCGCATTGTTGCCGGCCTGGTTGAGCAAGATCACCTGATCGATATGCGAGCTTTCGAACTTGCGCAGCTTATTGCGCAGGGTCTCGGGGGAGCCGATCAACCCGCCCCGCAGCGCCGCCTCCTGCGCCGCCGGGTTGGCTCGCTTCCAGGCGCAGTATTCCTCCCACATGTTGACCGTGCCTGGCGCCGGGCGCTTGCGGTCGCTGGAGGCGCCATAGAAGCGCAGCGCAAACTGGAAGAAGGTGGCGCCGTCGGCCTTGCGGCGCGCCTCCTCGTCGGTGTTGGCGCACATGAAAAAGCTGACCAGGGCGATGTTGGGGTTGATGCTGTAGTCGGCGAGTTTGGCCAGCCGCTTGGTGATGGCGTTGTAATAGGCGTGGACCCAGGCGTGCGCCGCCTCGGCGCTGACGAACTGGAAGCCGAGGGCTCCCAGACCGCAGCGACCGGCGCGCTCGATGGTGTCGAGCTGTGAGCACGCCATCCACAGCGGCGGGTGCGGCTTCTGGATCGGCTTCGGCACCACGTTGCGCAGCGGAATGTCGAAATAGGTGCCGTGGTGCTCGCTGCCGCCCGCCTTGAACATCGGAAATATCGCCCGCACCGCCTCCTCGAACACCGCCCGCTTGTCGTCCATGGAGCGGCCGAACGGCTCAAGTTCGGTGATGGAGGCGCTCTCCCCCATGCCGAATTCGCAGCGACCGTTGCTCAACAGATCGAGGACGGCGACCCGTTCGGCCACGCGCACCGGATGGCTGGTGGTGAGCTGCAGAATGCCGTGTCCGAGGCGGATGTCGCGGGTGCGCTGGCTGGCGGCACCGAGGAATGCCTCCGGTGCCGGACAGTGCGAGTACTCCTCGAGGAAATGGTGTTCGACCATCCAGGCGTAGTCGTAGCCGAGCCGGTCGGCCAGCTCGACTTGCATCAACGCGTTCTGATAGAGCTTGAGCTCGCCATCGGCCGCCCAGGGTCGCGGCAGCTGCAGCTCATAGAAGATGCCGAACTTCATGCCTCTCGCCTCCCGTGGCTGCCGCGAAGATAGCGGAGCCGCCGCGCTCTAGACAACCGGGCTCAGGTTGCCATCGATGTTGATGGCGGTGCCGGTGATGTAGGAGCCGGCATCGGAGGCAAGGAACAGCACCATGCCGGCGAATTCCTCGGCGGTTCCAATGCGTCCAAGCGGGATCGATTTGCCCATCTCGGCGTAGTAGTCCTGAAGCGAGCGGCCCTTGCCCTCGGTGGCGTGCCGCCGCTCCCACTGGTCGCTCTCGATGCGCCCGACCAGCACGGCATTGACCAGCACGTTGTGGGCGGCGCCCTCGCCGGCCAACACCTTGGTCAGCGCCATGCCGGCGGCCCGCGTCACCGCCGTTGGTGCCCCGCTGGCGGGCGGCGCCTTGGCACCGGTGTTGAGCACGTTGATGATGCGCCCCCAGCGTTGCGCCTTCATGCCGGGCAACACCGCGCGGGACAGCCTAATGGCGGCGAACAGCTTAAGATCGATGTCGTGCTGCCACAGTTCGTCGCTGATGCTCTCGAAGGCGCCGCGTTGCGAGGTGCCGGCATTGTTGACCAAGACGTCGATCTGGCCGAGACCCGCCGCCGCCTCCGCGATCGCCCTGCGGCAGCCATCAGCGGTACCGACGTCGGCCGCCACCGTCACCACCTTGGCGTTGCTCTGCCCGGCGACATCGGCGCGCGCCAGATCGAGAACCTGCTGGCGCCGCGCCACCAGCGCGACATTGGCGCCGGCCCCGACGAAGGCTTTGGCGATGGCACGGCCGATGCCTAGGCTGCCCCCCGTGATCAGGGCGTTGCGCCCTTTCATGCTGAGTTGCATGCGCCTTTCCTCCTGTTTCACGTTGCCTTTGGCGGTGGCGGCGGTGGCCTGCGAGCCGGCGGTGGTGAGGCTTCGTCCCGGCCTTTACCCGCGGCGGTGGCGCCAACCGGCGTGCCCACCGGCGCGATTGTGGGCTGAGCTCGGCGACACCGCAAGCACGCGCGATCGGCGGCGCGCCCCGCGCGTTTCAGGCCAGCACCTCCTTGTTGATGACGTTGTCTCGAATTGGGTGGCCATCGAGCACGCTCAGGATATTGCGCGCCGTCTCGAGGCCCATGCGATCGAGGGATTCGCGCGTCACTCCCGCCATATGCGGGGCGGAGATCAAGTTAGGGAGCCGCAGCAGCGGATTGTCGGCCGGGGTCGGCTCGGCGGCAAACACATCGAGGCCGGCGCCGGCAAGCTTGCCGCTGGTCAGGGCCTGATGCAGCGCCGCCTCGTCGATGATGCCGCCGCGGGCGGTGTTGACGAGATAGGCCGAGGGCTTCATGCGGGCGAGGCGCTCGGCATTGAACATGCCCACCGTCTCCGGCGTCTTCGGGCAATGGATGGTGACGAAATCGGCACGCGGCAAGGCCTGATCGAGGTCGGCGACGGGCTCGCAGCCGGCCGCGGCGATGGCCGCTGCCGGCAGGTAAGGGTCGTAGACCAACACCTGCATGTCCATGGCCTGGCAGCGCTTGGCGCTGCGCGTGCCGATGCGACCAAAGCCAACGATCAGCACGGTTTTGCCGTAGAGGTCGAACGGCACCGCGGTGAGCCGCTTGCTCCACTTGTCGTTCTGCACCATGGCATTGAGTTCGGCGCCGCGCTTGGCCAACGCCAGCATCATGAACATGGCCTGCTCGGCAACCGACGGGGAATTGGCGGTCCCGGCCACCATCAACGGGATCTTCCTCGCCGTCAGGGCGGGCACGTCGACCGCGTCGAAGCCGACACCGATCCGCGCCACCACCAGCATCTCGCCGGCAGCGTCGATTTCCTTTTCTCCAAAGCGGGTGACCCCGAGCGCGACGCCATTGACCGGGGCCTCGCGCTTGAGCAGGGCCTCAAACTCGGCCTCGGTGATCGTATTCGCAAAGCCGACGATCTCGATGTCGCCGCGCTCGGTCAGTACATCCCGGCCGCTTTTCGCCATCGATTCCGTGAGCAGTAGCTTTTTCTTATTGCTCGCCATCGCCGATCCCCCTGGCTGATCCAGATCGGTGAGGATTACACGGGGCGCGGCCATTTGCCCACGTTGTTTCGGCATTGCTGCCGCGCCGCAGGCCTCGCGGTCGGCGCGAGGGGCATGCGCTCCACCCCAACCTTCTATAGAGTTGGGCGTCGATTGCCCTGCCGGAGGAGCCGCGTGACCACAACCGTTGAGGTGCTCGCTCAAGCCTTCAAGGACGCGGGTACGCCGTTCATCGTCGGCCACCCCGGCGGCGAGTCGGTCGAGCTGATGGAGGCCGCACGCCAGCGAGGCATGCGCTTCCTGTTGATGAAGCAGGAGGTGGCGGGGGCGATGCTGGCGGCGACCTGGGGCGAGATCACCGGCAGCCCCGGGGTCTGCCTGTCGACGCGCGGGCCTGGCGCGGCCAACATGGTCAACGGCATCGCTCATGCCCTGCTCGATCGCGCGCCGCTGATCGCCATCACCGATGCCTATTCCCGACCGACCCATGAAACCGGCCTGCGCCAGCGGCTCGATCACAAGGCCCTCTACGCGCCGCTGGTGAAGTGGAGCACCAGCATTGATGCCACCGCCGTGCGCCAGCAGGTGCGCCGGGCGATGCGCACCGCCACCGGCCTGCCGCCGGGGCCGGTGCATTTCGACCTGCCGCAGAGCGAGACCACCCGCGCCGCCGGCGAATTGGTCGCCGAGGCGCCGTTGCGACCCAGCCTGTTGGCGCCGCGGCCGGACCGCGCCGATCTCACCGCGGTGTTGGCGGCCATCGGCCGCGCCAGGCGGCCGCTGCTGATGGCGGGGCTCGGCGTGTTGTGGGCGGGCGCGGCCGCCGCCTTGGTCGGCTTTGCCGAGCGACTTGGCGCACCCGTGCTGACGACCTCCAAGGCCAAGGGCGCCATCCCCGAGGACCACCGCTTGCGCGCCGGCTGCATCATCGGCGGCCTGATCGAGCGCAACCTCGTGGCCGAGGCCGACCTCATCATCGCCGTCGGCCTCGATGCGGTCGAGCTGCAGCCCAAGCCTTGGCCCTACCGGCTGCCGGTGCTGGCGCTGTCCGGCGCGCCCACCTTCGATGCCCTGGTGCCCGCCGACCCGGAGGTGGTGGGCGATCTCAACCACCTGCTGTCGGCGCTGTCGGAGTGGACGCCGGAACGCGTACCTTGGGGCGAAGCCGCGGCCAGGGACTTCCGCCAGCAGGTCAGCCGGGCGCTCGACCTGCCGAGCCGCGGCCTCTCGCCGCAACGCGCGGTAGAGGTTGCGCGCGCGGTGTTGCCCCGCGCCACGATCGCCAGTTGCGATGCCGGCGCCAGCCGACTGCTGGTGGTGCAAAAATGGCAGGCCTACGGCCCGCGCGAGTTTCTCACCTCCAACGGATTGGGCTCGATGGGCTACGCCGTTCCCGGCGCCATGGCGGCACGGCTGGCGCATCCGACCCGACCGATCGTGGCGTTCACCGGCGACGGCGGTTTGCTGATGGCGGTGGCGGAATTGCAGACGCTCGAACGCGAGCAGCTTCCCCTGATCGTCGTGGTGTTCGACGATGCCGAGATCGGGCTCATTCGCATCAAACAGGAGATCAAGGGCATTCCGCAGCACGGCGTCAAGCTCGGCGGCATCGACTGGGACAAGCTGGCGGCGGCGTTCGGCGCCGATGCCGCCGTGGTCGACAGCGAACAGGCCCTTGCTGATGCGCTGACGGCGGCGCTGGCGTCGGGCCGCACCACCTTGATCGCCGCCCGCATCGACCCATCGGGCTACGTCGCGCAGTTTGGCGCCCTACGCGAGCTGTGAGCGCCAGCCAAAAGCGCCAGCAAGAGAGGAGAGGCAATGTCTGCCGCCAACAGGAAGACCGAATTCGGCATCGCCATGCGCAACTTCACCAAGTATCCGGAGATGCCGGATGCCCGGGCGCTGGTCGACTACGGCGTGCGCATGGAGGAACTGGGCTACGAATCGGTCTGGGCGTGGGACCACATTCTGCTCGGCGTCGATCCGAACTTTCCCATTCACGAGGCCCTGACGCTGTTAACGGCGGTCGCCGCCCGCACCAAAACCATCAAGGTCGGCACCGGTATCCTGGTGATGCCGGTGCGCAATCCGGTGCTGCTGGCCAAGGAGCTTGCCACCATCGACCACATCTCCAACGGCCGCCTGTTGGTGGGCGCGGCGGTCGGCTGGTACAAGCGCGAATTCGATTCGCTGGGCGCCGATTTCCACAAGCGCGGCAAGCTCATGGACCAGTATTTGGAGATCATCAACCGGTTGTGGACCGAACCCAAGGTCGATGGCGAGTACCCGCCCTATCATCTGCGTGGCGCCGTGCTCTATCCCAAGCCCGTGCAGCAGCCGCGGCCACCGCTGTTGATCGGCGGCTACGTCGATGCCGTGTTGCGCCGCGCCGCCACCAAGGGCGACGGCTGGCTCACCTACTACTACACCGCCGAGAGCTTTGCGCGCACCTGGAGCAAGGTCCGGGACTTCGCGGAGGCGGCGGGCCGCGACCCCGACAGCCTGATCTCGACCAATCAGCTGCCGATCGCCATCGGCCCGCGCGCCCAGATCGAGGCTCCCATGAAGCACTGGCTGCAAACCGAGTGGGACTACGCCTCCTGGTCGGAATCCACCATGGACAGCGCCATCATGGGCACGGTCGAGGAGTGCGTGGAGCAGCTCGAGGCGCACCTTGCCACCGGCATCGACCGCATCATCTTCGTCCCCTACAAATACGAACCAGAGCAGGTTGAGGCCGTGGCAAAGGAGATTATCCCGCGGCTCAAGAGATCGCTTGCCTAGCCGGCCGGCAAGGCTCGCAAAAGGTGAGCTTGTGAGGCGAGCGCCCGCTCCCTTATGGTTCGGCTCGCGGATGGCCGCCGGCAGGAGAGCGTCCGCTGGAGAGAAACGGCCAATGAGATGGAGATCGGTATGATGACGCGCACTGTGAGTGGGATGCTCGCCGGCCTGGCACTGGCGCTGCTCGCCGGCCACGCCGCGGCCCAGGACAGCATCAAGATCGGGGTCACACAGCCGCTGACCGGCGCCTTTGCCGCCTCCGGCAACTACGTAGCGCAAGGTGCCAAGCTCGCCGAGGAGGAGATCAACAAGGCCGGCGGGGTACTCGGCAAGAAGCTGCAGCTGGTGATCGAGGACAACAAGTCCAATCCGACCGAGGCGGTTGCCACCGCCGAGAAGCTGATCAATAGCGACAAGGTGCCGGTGCTGATGGGCGCCTGGAGCTCGACCTTGACGTTGGCGGTGATGCCGAAGCTCGAGGAATACCAGGTGCCGATGCTGGTCGAGACCTCCTCGTCCGGCAAGATCACCACCTCGGGCAATCCGTTTGTGTTCCGCATCAGCCCGACCTCGGAGATGGAAGCCAAGGCGTTTGCGCCGCTGTTCAAGACCATGAACATCAAGAAGGCCGACTTCCTGGCCACCAACAACGATTTCGGGCTCGGGGCCTCCAAGGAATTCAGCCAGGCGGCCAAGGCCAACGGCGTCGAGGTCGGGGTGATGGAGACCATGGACCCCAAGGCCACCGACTTCTCGGCGCAGCTCGCCAAGATCAAGAGCTCCGGTGCCGATACCCTGTTCGTGACCACGGCAGTTGAGCAGATCACCTTGATCCTCAAGCAGGCCAAGGATCAGCAGCTCCCCCAGAAGATCATCACCACTGGCGGCTCCAATTCACCCGACCAGCTCATCGCCCAGGCCGGCGATGCCGCCAATGGCACCTACCATCTGGTGTTCTTCACGCCTTGGTTTCCCGAGGCGGTGAAGAATGCCGACGTTGCCAAGCAGTTCGTCGCCCTCTGGAACGACAAGAAATTCAATGTCGGCGGCCTCACCGAGGGCTTCCGCGGCTGGGACGGCATCCACGTGATCGCGGCCGCCATCAGCGCGGCGGGCAAGGCCGACGCCGCGGCCATCACCAAGGCGCTGTGGGACGTCAAGGTCAAGGGCATCAACGGCGATATCAGCTTCATCAAGCAGGGCCCGAGCGGCAAGGAAAGCGCCCAGAACGTGCCCAGCGTGTACCTGATCAAAATCGAAAACGGCAAGGTGACACGGCAGTAGGCGAGGGCCGCGGGCCGCGGCTCAGCGCCTGCCGCGGCCGCCGCGCTCATCGATTGCGTTCGCAGGACCGATGTCGTGGACCAGCTTCTGCAGCATACGG
Organism: Hyphomicrobiaceae bacterium; assembly: GCA_035258605.1. Classification (GTDB taxonomy): domain Bacteria; phylum Pseudomonadota; class Alphaproteobacteria; order Rhizobiales; family Hyphomicrobiaceae; genus AWTP1-13. The sequence continues at coordinate 14,114 of DATFXD010000046.1, forward strand.
TCAATGCCCTGATCCTCGGCGGCAGCTACGCCCTGCTCGGCATCGGCCTGACCCTGATCTTCGGCATCATGCGGGTCGTCAATTTCACGCATGGCGAGCTCTACGCCTTCGGCGCCTACATGATGTACATGTGGGTGATGCTTGCCGGCACCAACTTCTATCTGGCGCTGGTGCTGGCGGTCATCACCGGCATTGGCCTCGGCGCCATGATCGAAGTGGTGCTGCTGCGGCGGTTGCGCGGCGCCGACATCGACACCACCATGCTGGTCATGATCGGCGCCTGGATCGCGCTGCAGAACCTCGAACAGTTCACCTGGTCCGGGGTCGCCAAGTCGATCAGCACGCCGTTCCCCGCTTCCCCGCTGGTGCTGGGGCCGATCTCGGTGTCGTGGAACCGGCTGTTCGTGTTCGTGGTCGCCTCGGCGCTGATCGTTGCCACCTACGCCCTGATCCACAAGAGCAAGCTCGGCAAGGCGATGCGCGCCACCTTTCAGGACCGCGACACGGCGGCCTTGATGGGCGTTGAGATCAACCGCATTCACACCGCCACCTTCGCGCTGGGCTCGGGGCTGGCGGCGGCCGCCGGCGCCCTGTTGGGTCCGGTGTTCGTCGCCTACCCCAGCATGGGCGACCTCGCCTCGCTCAAGGCCTTCGCCATCGTCATCCTCGGCGGCTTGGGCAGCATTCCCGGTGCCACCGCCGGCGGCTTCATCCTCGCCTTCATGGAGGAGCTGGGCGCCGGCTACGTCTCCTCCGGCTTCCGCGACGGCATGGGATTTCTCCTGATCATCGCCATCTTGCTCGTGAAACCGACCGGACTGTTCGCACGCCGGGAGCGAATCGGGTGAAGCGCCTTGCAACTCTGGCCGGGCTGGCGGCGCTCGCATCGGTGCCGCTGTGGCTGTCGAACCTCTACCTGCTGCACGTTCTGATCATGACCGGCATTTTCATCATCGCCGCCATGAGCCTCAACCTGCTGCTTGGCTACACCGGCCAGCTCAGCCTCGGGCACGTCGCCTTCTTCGGCATCGGCGCCTATACCTCGAGCCTGATGTCGCTGGGCTTCACGGTGCATCTGCTGCCCGACTGGCCGGTCAGCCTGGAACCGAAGCCGGTGTGGCTCAGCATGCTGGGCGGCGTCGGAATGGCCGCGCTGTGCGGCTGGGTGATCGGCCGCGTGTCGTTCAAGGTGCGGGGCGCCTATTTCGTGATCGTCACGGTGAGCTTTGCCGAGGTGGTGCGGCTCGTTGCCCTCAATTGGGTCGAGCTGACCCAGGGACCGATGGCGCTCAACAACATCCCGGTCCTGCGGCTGGGCATTGCCGGCTATGAGCTGAGCTTCCTGCGCAAGCCGGCCAACTACTACTTGGTGCTGGTGGTGGCGGCGTTGGCCTACCTGTTGATCCGCCGGCTGGTCAATTCGCGCGCCGGCCGCGCCATGATTGCGCTGAGAGAGAACGAGGCGCTGGCGGCCTCGGTCGGCATCGACGTCACGCGCTATCTGGTGCTGGCCGCGCTGCTGTCGGCCGGTATCGCTGGCGCCGCCGGCGCGCTCTATGCGCACTACGTGCGGATCGTCGATCCCGAGGTGTTCTCGTTCATTTATACGGTGACCATGGTGATCATGGTGGTGACCGGCGGCAAGGGCACCTTGGCCGGGCCGCTGGTCGGCGGTCTGATCTTCGGGCTGTTGCCGGAAGGCTTGCGCGCGCTCGGCATTGCGCCGGAGATCCAGTGGGTGAGCTATGGCGTGCTGATGATCCTGATCGTCAATTTCCTGCCCGCCGGCATCGTTCCGGCGGTGGCCGGCGTCTGGCGCGGGCGAGCCGCCGCCGCCGCCGCCGAGCCGCTGACGGCCAACGAGCAGGCCTCGGCATGACCGGGACGGTCGAGCTTTCGATCGATCGGCTGACCATCCGCTTCGGCGGCTTGACCGCGGTCGAGGGCATGTCGTTTGCGGTGCGCCAGGGGGAGATTTTGTCCCTGATCGGGCCCAACGGTGCCGGCAAGACGTCCGCCTTCAACGCCATCACCGGCTATATCCGGCCCGCGGCGGGATCGCTCAGCTACCGCGGCACGCCGCTCAATGGGCTAAAGCCGCATGAGATCGCCGCGCTCGGCATCGTGCGCACCTTTCAGAAAACCAGCGTGTTTGCCGGACTGAGCGTGCTCGACAATGTGCTGATCGGGATGCACCTGCGCTCCGAACAGCACCCGCTCGCAATTCTTGCCGGCGCCCGCAGCGTTGCCCGCGAAGAGGCGGCGCTGGTGGCGGACGCGCACGCGACCTTGCGCTTTATTGGCCTCACCACGCAGGCCGGGCGGCTGGCTTCGGCCTTGCCTTACGGCGAGCTGCGGCTGTTGGAAGTGGCGATCGCGCTGGCTGCCAAACCCCGGTTGCTATTGCTCGACGAGCCGGTGTGCGGCCTCAATCCGACCGAGACCCAAAGCTTCATGGCCCTGATCGGCCGCATTCGCGCGCTTGGCACCACCGTGCTCGTCGTCGAACACGACATGAAGATGGTGATGGGGGTCTCCGACCGCATCGTCTGCCTCAACCAAGGCCGCATCATCGCCGACGGTGCGCCGGCCGAAATCAGGGGCAATGCCGAGGTGGTGCGGGCCTATTTGGGCACCGCCTGGGAGGCGGCGCGAAGCTAAAGCTTCAGCTGAGCTCGCGGATCTTGAACGGCAGGCCACCCTTGGGGGTGAGCGTCACCGTGGCGTTGATGCCGGGCGGCTCGGCGCCGACGTACTCGGGGCGGAAGCGGCGCAACAGGATCGACAGCGCCAGCGTGTTCTCGACCTGGCTCATGGCCCCGCCGATGCAGGAGCGCTTGCCGCCGCCGAACGGCAGGTAGGTATAGGGAATGCGCTTTTTGGCGGCATCGCCCAGCCAGCGCTCCGGTTGGAACAGCTCCGGCTCGGGCCAGAACTTGGCGCTATGATGCGTCCCATAGGCAAACAGCGCCACCTTGTCGCCGGCGCGAATCGCCTTGCCGTCGATGACGTCGTCCTTGGCGGCAATGCGAATCAGCATCCAAATCGGCGGGTAGAGGCGCATCGTCTCCTGGATCACGGCGCGCGTGTAGGCAAGCGCCGAATAGTCGGCCGCGGTCGGCTCGCGGTCGCCGCACACGCCCTCCCCCTCCTTGCGGATGCGATCGGCGGCGGCCGGGTTCTTGGCGGTCTCGTAGAGCGCCCAGGCCAAGGTCAGCGCCGTGGTTTCGGTGCCGGCCCACAGGTACTGCTTGATCTCGTCGATGGCCTGCTGCTGGTCGAACTCCGGGATGGTCGGATCCGCCACCGCGGCCTCGATCATTTTCAACAAGGTGCGCTCGCGCGCCTCGCGCGGATCGGCGGCGAACACCTCCGGCGGCACCCCGGCCCACACCTCCATGGCCTTGGCCGCGTCCTCCTCGCCGATCTCGAACTCCTCGCCAGCCACCTTTTTCAGGCGGATCGCCTTGTGGTTCATGACGTCGGTGTAGGTCTTCACGCACTTGAACACGAAGTGCGGATTGAACGGCATCTCGCGGTCGAACAGCGCCTTGCAGATCATGTCGGCGGCGAGGGTCCAGGTCTGCTCGACCATTTCGACCGTTTCTCCGCTGGCCGCCAGCTTGGCCCAGTTCTGCATCTTGCTGCGGATGGCGGCGAGAAAATAGGGAATGTACTCGGCGAACATATCCGGATGGAACGCCGGCTGTTGCGGCATGCGGATCTTCTGCCAGAGCACGCCGTCATGGGTGATCATCGACTTGCCGAAGATCGGCTTCAGGCCGTCGAAGTACTTGATGTAGTCGTCGGCCTTGGTGACCAGCACCCGCTTGAAATGCTCAGGCGCCGTCAGCAGCACCACGCGCTGGCTGGCCATGTTGACGGGGATGACGCCGCCATAGCGCTCCGCCATCGTCATCAGGATGGTGAGCGGATTAGCCGGTCCCTTCAACAACGGCGTCAGCTTGAACCAGACCGAGGATTCCTCGCCGAGCTGGTGGATGTGGGATTGAGCGGCAGTCATCGTATCGCGCTCCGGAGGTGGCGGCGGCACCTTAGGCATCAGCAAGGCCTTAAATGAACGCACGGTCACCGACGTTCCGCGCCTTAGCCTTTCTCCTCCCTGTCCCGTTGACGTCGTTGGGATTGCTGGTCTCGTTAGCACCGGCAACAAAACCCTGTCCAGGTTCGCCACTGCGGCCAATTGCTTTTTGGTCAACAGGTGTGGCCACGATTAACCTAACGCTAAGGTTGCGCCTGACCGTGGCCGCCGCCCGCGGCCTCGCCCGGGCCGATCTCGACCCGGTCGCCGATCAGCCTGGCCCGGCCGGTGGCGACCAGGGCGAGGGCTTCGGGGTAGAGCCGGTGCTCGGCCGCCAGGATGCGGGCGGCAAGCGTTTCGGCGCTGTCGCCGTCAAGCACCGGCACGGCGGCCTGGGCGATGATCGGGCCGCTGTCGACCTCGGCGGTGACGAAGTGGACGCTGCAGCCGGAAATCTTGACCCCCGCCGCCAGCGCCTGCGCCTGCGGATTGAGGCCCTTGAAGGCGGGAAGCAAGGACGGGTGGATGTTGAGCTGCCGTCCCTGCCATTTGCTGACGAACGCCGGCGACTGGATGCGCATGAACCCGGCAAGGGCCACCAGTTCGACGGCGGCGTCGGCGAGCACGTCATCGATCGCCGCATCGAAGGCCTCGCGCGAGGCATAGGCCTTGTGATCGACGAGGGTCGCCGGCAGGGCCTCGGCCCGCGCCCAGGCGAGCCCACTGGAGTCGGGCCGGCTTGAGACGATGCTGACGATGTCGGCGGGATAGTCCGGCCGACGCGCCGCGGCGACCAGCGCCATCATGTTGGAGCCGCGGCCGGAGATCAGAACGGCGGTGCGCTTTTTTGGCGCCATCAGGCCTCGCGTGAGCGCCGCAGCCGGCCCGTGTAGCCGACCGCCTCGGCCGCACCCTTGCCTTTGGCGGCGGCGGTGACGCCGCGGCCGGGCTCAACGGCGCCGATCAGAAACGGGGTTTCGCCGGCGTCGGCCAGCGCCGCCATCACCTCGCGCTCGGCCCCGCCGGCGACCACGGCGATCAGGCCGATGCCGCAGTTGAAGGTGCGCAGCAGCTCGGCATCGTCGAGCCGGGCCTGTTCCATCAGCCAGCCGAACACCGCCGGCATTGGCCAGGCGGCAAGATCGATGTGGGCGGCCAAGCCGGCCGGCAGGATGCGGGGTAGGTTCTCACTGATGCCGCCGCCGGTGATATGCGACACCCCCTTGATGGCTCCGGTCGCGCGCAGCGCCGCCAGCACCGGCTTCACGTAAATGCGGGTCGGCACCAGCAGCGCCGCCCCCAATGTCAGCGCCGGAGCGAAGGGAGCCGGGGCGTCCCACTCCAACCCGGCATCGGCAATCAGCCGCCGCACCAACGCATAGCCGTTGCTGTGTACCCCCGACGCGGCAAGTCCGATCAGCCGATCGCCGACGGCGATATCGGGCCGCGGCAGCAGCTCTCCGCGCTCAACGGCGCCAACACAGAAGCCGGCGAGGTCATAATCGTCGCCAGCGTAGAGCCCGGGCATCTCTGCCGTCTCGCCCCCAATCAGGGCGCAGCCGGCCTGCTTGCAGCCCTCGGCAATCCCGGCAATGACCGCGCGCGCGGTCGCGAGCTTGAGCGTGCCAGTGGCAAAATAGTCGAGAAAGAACAGCGGCTCGGCACCCTGGGCGAGGACATCGTTGACGCACATGGCGACGAGATCGATGCCGATGCTGGCGTGCTGGCCGGTGGCGATCGCAAGCTTAAGCTTGGTGCCGACGCCATCGTTGGCCGCCACCAGGATCGGATCCTTGAAACCGGCGCCCTTCAAATCGAACAGCGCCCCGAAGCCACCCAATGCGGCGTCCGCACCGGGGCGCAAGGTCGCCTTGGCCAGCGGCTTGATCGCCTCGACGACGGCGGCCCCGACGTCGATGTCGACGCCGGCCTGGCGGTAGGTCGTGGTCGGGTGGTTGTGGCGCCGGCTTGGCATGGCTCCCGGGCTGCCCTAATGCCTCACGGATTGTGCGGCATAGCAGACCGGCCGGGTTAGCGGTAGATGCACCGCGGCCGGGCTGGGGACGGCGCACGGGCTTCGGTCCGGCGCGTGGGCGGTTCCGCGCAAGGCCAAGCAAGACCGCTGGCATCTTGCGACCGACACCGCCTATAAGACCCGCAACATCAGCTCGGGGGGACGGCAAACACCGTGCAGCGCGCCAGCAACGAAGCCAGCAAAGACGAGGGTCGCAAACGACGCGGCGGCGGCGGGCGGGCCGGCATCTGCGCCTCGCTGGGCGCACTTTGCGCCCTGATCGTGGCCGGCGGTCCTGGCTGGGCCGCCACCGATTCGGTCTTTACGGTCGGGAATTATCCGGTGGAGGCCCGGGCCGACAACGCAGTTGCCGCCAAGGACCGGGCGTTGAACGACGGCCAGCAGGCGGCGTTGCGGTCGCTCCTGAAGCGGCTGGTTCCGGTCTCGGCCTTTCCTCGCCTCAAGACCCTGGCGCCGGTGCGGGCCGGCGATCTGATCGAGGGTGTCAAGGTGCGTGCGGAGCGCAATTCGGCGACCGACTACATCGCCAACCTCGACTTCTCGTTTCAGGCCAAGGCGATTCGCGATCTGTTGCGGCGCGAGGGCATCCCGTTCACCGACGAGCAGGCGCCGGTGCTGAGCGTGGTGCCGGTGGCGGTGGCGGCGGGCGGGGCACGGGCCGACCCAGCCTGGGCCAACACCTGGAACGGCCTCGACCTCGAACACGCGCTGACCCCGATCAAGCTGCAGCCGTTAAAGCCGGAGTTGACCGGCGACACCCTCAAGGCCCTGCTCGGGGGTGATGGCACCGCCGTGCGCGCGCTGGCGCGAGCCTATCAAAGCGAACTGGTGCTATTGGCCGCGATTGCGCCCGACCCGGCAGCGGGGCGGCTCCACCTCACCGTCACCGGCCGAGATGCCGTTGGCGCCTTCACCCTCACCCGCGCCTTTCGCCTCGACCGTACGGATCCCGCCTATGCCAGTGAATTGGCCGCGGTCGTGGCGTTGGGCATCCTCGAGGGCCGCTGGAAGGCCGTTCGCGCGGCGGGCGCCGGCGGCGGACCGGCGGCCGGCGGCGATCTGTTGATTGCGGTTGAGTTTCGCGGCATGGGCGAGTGGCAGGAGATCAGCCGCAAACTGAGCGCTATCCCGGGTGTGGAGGAACTGGAAGTGGCCGGCCTGTCGGCGCGCGGCGCCCGCGTTACCTTGCGCTACGCGGAGGGTGCCGAGCGCCTGGCCCAGAGCCTGGCGCAGCAGGGTTTGGGCTTGCACAACGTCGGCGGCAAGTGGGTGCTGCAGCTGCAATAGAGGCTCGACGCGGCGCGCCGGGCGGGCATAGCATGTTGCCGGGCTAGGGCCGCGGAAGCGCCCGCGGTGTAGGCCGGCCGCAGCCCGTTGCAACGCCTGGGGTGCTCTTGCTCGCCAATATTCCGAACGCCATCACGCTCGCGCGCGTCATGTCGGTGCCGGTGCTGTTCTATCTCTTGCTATCGGGACGGAGCACCGCCGCCTTTGTCGTGTTCGTGCTGGCAGGCTTGAGCGACGCGGTTGACGGCTACCTGGCCAAGCGCTTCGACTGGCGCAGCGAGCTTGGCGCCTATCTCGATCCGCTCGCCGACAAGCTGCTGATCGTCAGCATTTTCATCGCGCTCGGGATGCGCGACGAGCTGCCGCTCTGGCTGGTGATCGCCGTCGTCAGCCGCGATATCCTGATCGTGATCGCGGTATTGTTGTCGCTGGTGCTCGATCAGCCGGTGCCGATCAAGCCATTGGCGATCAGCAAGCTCAACACCGTGGCCCAGATCGTGCTGGCCGCCGCCGTGCTCGGCAACGACGCCTTCGGGCTCGGGCTCGACACCACGCAGTTGGTGCTGGTGTGGATTACGGGGGCATTGACGATACTTTCGCTGGCGGCCTACCTCAGGGATTGGTTTATGCATATGACCGGCGGTGCGCCGCCGGACCGCGACGGTTGAGGGTGCCGATCGGCCCGAGGCGGCCGGCGTGCCGTCGGGGAGAGTGAGCGCGGGCGGACATGAGGGAGGCTGGCGGTGTGGTGAGCATAGGCGCCGAGCCGGACCAGCTGATCCTTGATTGGCCCCAGGGCGCCGCGCTCGGCGCCCAGGATTTTCTGGTCAGTCACACCAATCAGGCGGCTGCCGACAAGATCGATCGCTGGCCGCAGTGGGGCGATGGTGCGCTGTTGCTGTGCGCGCCGGCGGGCGCCGGCAAGACGCATCTCGCCAACGTCTGGCGCCTGAAATCGGCGGCGATCGCGGTCCAGGCACGGGAGCTGTCGGAGCGCGACCTGGCACGGGCGCCGCGAGCGATGGTGGTGGAGGACCTGCACGAGGGCATTGGCCATGAGCGGGTACTGTTCCATCTCATCAATCTGGTGCGCGAGCAGCGGCGCTCACTATTGTTGACCTCGCGGCTGCCGCCGGGTGCGCTGGCGGTGGGTCTGCCCGACCTGCGCTCGCGGCTGCGGGCCCTGCCGATGATCGCAATCGCCGCGCCCGACGCGGCGCTGCTGCGGGCGGTCCTGGTCAAACACTTCGCCGATCGCCAGCTGGTGGTCGAGCCGCACGTGGTTGCGCATTTGGCCTTGCATATCGAGCAATCGATGCAGGCGGCCGCCGCCATCGTCGCCGAGCTCGACCGCGAGGCCATGGCCTCCCACCGCCGCATAACCCGCGGGCTCGCCGGCGAAATTTTGGCGCGCAGCCGCGCCAGCCCCGGCTAGCCTCCTGCCAGCGTCATCAAGCCTTCATTTCGGCTTTGCAAAAATGTATGATTGGCGCGGGTCAGCGGCGTGGGTCAGCACGCAACTGTCCGAACACTGAAGGATGCCATGAGCTCGGTTAGGCCGCGACAACGGGACAAGGAGCAGGTGCCGGAGGTGGCGAGCCCGCAGCCGCCGCCGCTCGGCCCGGCGCGCTTCTATAACCGCGAACTGTCCTGGCTGCAGTTCAACCGGCGGGTGTTAGAAGAAGCCCGCAACCCGCGCCATCCGCTGCTGGAGCGGCTGCGCTTCTTGTCGATCTCCGCCTCCAATCTCGACGAGTTCTACATGGTCCGTGCCGCCGGACTCTACGGCCAGGTCACGGCCGGCGTGGTGCAGCCGAGCCAGGATGGACTGACACCCGCACAGCAATTGGCCGAGATCACCCGCTTTGCCGGCGCGCTCGCCGGCGATCAACAGGCCTGCTGGAGCGCGCTCAAGGCCGAAATGGCGTTGGCAGGGATCCACATCGTCGAGCCCAGGGATCTGCAGCCGCCCGACCGCGACTGGCTCGAGCGCCAATTCCTGGCCCACCATCTGCCGATCTTGACCCCGATCGCGGTCGATCCGGCGCACCCCTTCCCTTTCATCCAGAATACCGGCCTCACCGTCGGTGTCGAACTGCGGCGCGAGCGCGACAACAAGACCATGCACGCGCTGCTGCCGATCCCGGCGCAGCTCGCCCGCTTCGTCCGCCTGCCGGAGCCCGCGGTTCGCGCCGAGGCTGAGCAGGCCTCGCCCGACCGCTTCATCCGCATCGAATCGGTCATCGCCATGTTCCTTGCGCGCCTGTTCCCCGGCTTTCTGGCGCGCAGCCAGGGGGCGTTCCGGGTGCTGCGCGACAGTGACATCGAGGTGCAGGAGGAGGCCGAGGACCTGGTCGCCTTGTACGAGACGGCGCTGAAGCGGCGACGGCGGGGCAACGTCATTCGGCTGGAAATCGACGGCCAAATGCCGGCGCGGTTGCAGCGCTTTGTGGTGCAGGAGCTCGAGCTCAGCGAAGATGCCATTTTCGTCAAGGAGGGCATGCTCGGGCTGGCCGATACCTCACAACTGATCGTGTCGGAACGGCCCGATCTGGTGTTCAAGCCGCTCAATATCCGTTTCCCCGAGCGCATCCGCGAGTTCAACGGCGACTGCTTCGCCGCCATCCGCAAGAAGGACATCGTGGTGCATCACCCCTACGAATCCTTCGACGTGGTGGTGCAGATGCTGCGCCAGGCGGTGGCCGATCCCAATGTGCTCGCCATCAAGTGGACGCTCTACCGCACCTCCAAGGACAGCCCGATCGTGCAGGCGCTGAAGGAGGCGGCCGATCTCGGCAAGTCGGTGACCGCCGTGGTCGAGCTCAAGGCGCGGTTCGACGAGGCCGCCAACATCCGCTGGGCGCGCGATTTGGAGAGCGCCGGCGTACACGTGGTCTACGGCTTCATCGAACTTAAGACCCACGCCAAGCTCGGTCTGATCGTGCGCCGCGAAGGCAGCGAGCTCGCCAGCTACTGCAACATCGGCACCGGCAACTACCATCCGGTCAATGCCAAGATCTACAGCGATCTGTCGTTCTTTACCGCCGATCCCGTGGCCGGCCGCGACGTGATGCGCATCTTCAACTTCGTCACCGGCTACGCCGAGCCGGCCGAGATCGAGATGATGGCGGTGTCGCCGCACGGCATTCGCGCGCGGATCCTGGCGCACATCAAGGACGAGATCGGCCACGCCAGGGCCGGCCGCCGGGCCGCGATCTGGATGAAGATGAACTCGCTGGTCGACGGCCAGATCATCGATGCGCTCTATGAAGCCAGCCAGGCCGGGGTCGAGATCGATCTCGTGGTGCGCGGCGTATGCTGTCTCAAGCCCGGCCTGCCGGGGCTCTCCGAACACATTCGGGTGAAAAGCATCATCGGCCGCTTCCTGGAGCACGGCCGGGTCTACTGCTTCGGCGCCGGCCACGGTTTGCCGGCGCCCAAGGCGCTGGTTTATATCAGCTCCGCGGACATGATGCCGCGCAACCTGGACCGCCGCGTGGAGGTGATGGTCCCCATTACCAACCCGACGGTACACGAACAAATCCTCGACCAAATCATGGTTGCCAACTTGAAAGATAACGAGCAAAGCTGGCGCGTGCTGGCCGACGGCAGCTCCGAACGCATCAGGCCCAGCCAGGGCGAGGAACCATTCAATGCGCACGAGTATTTCATGACGAACCCGAGTCTATCTGGGCGCGGGCAGTCATTGAAGGACAGCTCACCGCGCCGGTTCAGCGTTGCCTAACCATACCGAGCTGGCGAAGGGCGCTAGGCGTGACGCGGTATAACGCCGACCTTTGGCGCAGGACCGAGCTTGAGCCGATCGGTGTCGTCGATATTGGCTCCAACTCGGTGCGCCTGGTGGTCTACGAAGGGGCGGTGCGCAGTCCGACCCCGATTTTCAACGAGAAGGTGCTGTGCGGGCTCGGCCGCCAGGTCGCCTCCACCGGCCATCTCGGCGCCGACAGCGTCGAGCGCGCGCTGGCGGCGCTGATGCGGTTTCGGGCGATTGCGCGCGTTCTGGGAGTGAAGAACCTGCGCGCGATCGCCACCGCCGCCTGCCGCGAGGCCGCCGATGGCGCAAGCTTCATCGCCCGCGGCGAGGCGACCTTGGGAGCGCCGATCCACGTGCTGTCGGGCGAGCGCGAGGCGGCGCTCGCCGCCCAGGGCATCATGATGGGCTTTCGCGACCCGGATGGGATCGCCGGCGATCTGGGCGGTGGCAGCCTCGAGCTCATCGACCTCAAGGTCGACACCCTCAACCATGCCGCCACGCTGCCGCTCGGGGGCCTGCGTCTGATCGATCAGTCGGCCGGCCGGATCGACAAGGCGGTCGACCTGGTCGACGAGGAGATCGCCCGCATTCGCTGGCTCGATGACGGCCGCGATCGGGCGTTTTATGCCGTCGGCGGCGCCTGGCGCGCCATTGCCCGCTTGCACATGGAGGAGGTCGACTACCCGCTGCGGGTCATGCACGGCTACGCCATGCCGTGCGCGGACGCGATGGCCTTCTGCGAGGACATTCGCAAGACCAAGCGCCTGTCAACCCTGCTCGGGATCGACGATATTCCGCGCCCGCGCCGCGAGGTGCTGCCGTTTGGAGCGTTGGTGCTGGAGCGGCTGTTGAAGCGGCTGCAACCGCGGCAGGTGCATTTTTCCGTGTTCGGCATTCGCGAGGGCCTGCTCTACAGCCTGCTGTCGCCGAGCGAGCGGCGCCGTGATCCGCTGTTGTCGTTTTGCGTCGACTATGCCCGGCTGCGTTCGCGCTCGGCCGAGCATGCGGCGGAGCTTTGCACCTGGACCGACGCCCTGTTCGAGCCGCCGGGGCCGAAGGAAAGCGAGGAAGAGCGCCGGCTGCGCCACGCCGCGTGCCTGATTTCGGATATCAGCTGGCGCGCCCACCCCGACTATCGCGGCGAGCAGAGCCTCAACCTCATTGCCCACACCGCGCTCGGGGGCATCGATCACCCCGGCCGGGTGTTCCTGGCGCTGTCGATCTATTTTCGCCACATCGGCACCGCTGGCGACGCCAACGCCGACAGCCGGCTGTCCGAGCGCCTGAAGGATTTGGTGAGCAAGAAGCAATACCGGCGTGCTCGGATCATCGGCGCCGCCATCCGGGCCGCGCATATGCTGTCGATCGGCCGACCCGGCATCATCGATGAGACCCCGCTCAGCTACGAGCGCGACCGCCTGGTAGTGAGCCTGCCCAAGGCCTATGCCGACCTAGACGGCGAGCGCCTGCGGCGCCGATTCGCGGTGCTGGCGGGCCTGCTCGAACGGATCCCGGAGGTACGATTGGAGCCGGACAAACCACCCCGCTCGGCCTGGTCGCAGCCGGGCCGCGCCGGCGGTTAAGGCGCGCGCATGGTCCTCCTCGATTGGCGCACGGGCGCCATGATCCTATCTTAGGGTTTGGAAGCGAACCGGGCTGGATGGGCTTTGAGATGGTCGAAGACCCCTACAAGGTGCTAGGCGTGCCGCGTACGGCAAGCGAGGAGGAGATCCGCCGCACCTACCGCAAATTGGCCAAGGAGCTGCATCCCGACCTGAACCCGAGCAACCAGGCCTCGGCCGAGGAGCGCTTCAAGAAGGTGTCGGCCGCCTACGACATCGTCGGCGACCCCGAAAAGCGCAAGCAGTACGACCGCGGCGAGATCGATGCCAACGGCGAGCAGCGCCGGACCTACCAGCGCGCCCATGCCGGCGGCAGCCCCTTTGGCGGCCGTGGCAGCGCCGGCCGCCCGGGCGAGGACTTCGGCTTTGGTGACATTTTCTCCGACCTGTTCGGGTCGATGCGGGGTGGCCGCGGCGCCGACACCGGTATGCCGTTCCGCGTGCGCGGACAGGACGTTCGCTACACCCTGGAGGTGGATTTCCTGGAGGCCGTCAACGGCACCACCAAGCGCGTCACCATGCCCGAAGGCGGCGTGCTCGACCTCAACGTGCCCGAGGGGGTGGCCGACGGCCAGGTGCTGCGGTTGCGCGGCAAGGGCGGCGGTGCCAGCCGCGGCGGCGAGCCCGGCGATGCGTTGGTCGAAGTGCGCGTGCGCCCGCACGCCCAGTTCAAGCGATCGGGAGACGATATCACCCTCGATCTGCCGATCGCCATCGACGAGGCGGTGCTCGGCGGTAAGGTCGAGGTGCCGACGATCTCGGGCCGGGTGCAGCTCACGATCCCCAAGGGCACGAGCTCGGGCCGCGTCTTTCGCCTCAAGGGCAAGGGGGTGCGCAATGGTAGCACCGGCACCACCGGCGATCAGCTCGTCAGCGTCTACATCGTGCTGCCCGACAAGATCGATGATGAGCTGTCGTATTTTCTCTCCGAGTGGCGCTTGAAGCACCGCTACAATCCCGGCCGCTCAAGCTGAGCCTGGGAACGCGCGCGGTCCTCACCCCCGCCCACCCGTTTCAAACTTCGTCACGGCACTGTGACACGGCCTTTTGTGGCTCTCCGTTGACGCCATATCTAGCGGCGACGACGAGACAACACGCCCATTGGGCGCCGATCACCTTGCCCGCAACCTATTCAAAGGATTAAATAAAATGAAAATGATCATTATTGGTGGGGTGCTGACCGCGGCACTCCTCATCGCGGTTTTGACATCGATCAGGGCCGATGCACCGCACTGGGTCGCCGGCGGCATCGTCGCCGATGGCCCGACCACACCGGCACCGGCCCATGGCAGCGACGTTTAACACCAGGTCACCACGGGTGATCCCAGGTCGGGCGGTGGCTGCCCACCGCCCCGCTTCGCAGATGCGAAACGGCAGTGCAGCACGCCGGCTGACGGGCAAACCCGGGCGCTGGGCAAGGCCTGCACGGTCGTAAAGCGGGTTGCTGGCCGCGCGACAGGTCGCCAAGCCAGGCCCATACCCCAAAATCCCCCGAGAGGATCGATCGCCACGAGCCGATGGCGGGCTTGGCGGCCGACGAGCCCACCTGCGCTTTTAGTCCAGGCGGCCGTCCCGCGCCATGCCTGCCCGCCCTGGCAGCGCACCTAAATTGCCATTGCCGCCGCCTCACCTTCGTGGATGGCGCAGATCAGATTGCGCGGCGCCAGACAGTCACCGACCAGGTGGGTGTCGATGCCAGCCTGCTGCAACGGCGCCGCCAACGCGTCGTTGGCAAGGCGCGGCGTCGCCCACAGCAGCAAGCCGACGTTGGCAACCTCGCCCAGCCGTCCGCTGAACACGTTGCGCCAGGTGAGGACGCCGTTGGCGAAAGCCACCGGCTCGACCGCCACCATGATTTCGGCACCGGCCTGGTAGAGACGGCGATTGACGCCAATGGCGCTGCAATAGTTGACATTGCGTGCAATCTGCGTGCGCGGGGTCAGGAGGACGAGCCGTTGGTAGCGTGCGGCCAGGGCGTCGGCCACCGCGTAGGTGGCGGCGCTATGGTCCATATCGACCAGCACGGCCGTCGTCGCGAAGCGCTGATCGCTGCCAACTCCCTCCCAATCGCGCGCCGAGGCGCCGCCCGCGAGGTTGGGCAACGGGCGCAGCTTGGCGCCGGTGGCGAGAACCACCGTGTCGGGGGCAAGCGCCAAGATCTGCTCCGCCGTCGCCCGGCGGCCAAACACCACCGTCGCCGAGGTGTGAGCGAGCTGCCGTTCCATCCAGGCCAGCACACCGCGATAGTCGTGGCGGCCCGGCAGTTCTGCCTCCCAGCGCAATTTGCCGCCCAGGTGCTGCGAGGCACTAAACAGCGTCACGGCGTGGCCGCGCGCAGCCGCCACCCGCGCCGCCTGCACCCCGGCCGGGCCGGCCCCGACCACCACCACCCGTTTTGGGTGAACCGCGACCGCCGGCCGCCAGTCGGCCTCGCCGGCGGCACCGAGTTGAGGATTGTGGATCTCGGCCAGCGGCTTGCCGAGATGAATTTCGCCCCAGGCAAAATTATCATAGCTCGATGGGCGAATGTCGCCGACGCGACCGGCGCGCGCCTTGTTGGGCCAATCGGCGTCCGCGATCAGCGCGCGGCTGAGCCCGATCAGGTCGCCGGCACCGGCTGCAATTGCGGCTTCCGCTTCCGCCGGCGTCGCGATCCGGCCCAGCGCCACCACCGGTTTGCCGGCGGCGGCGGGGCGGATCTGGGTGTGGATCGGAAGGAATGGCGCCCTCGGGAAGTGCATATCGGGCACGTGGTTTTCCAGACTGTTGCTGAAGTTGCCCTGGCTAAAGGCGAAATAGTCGAGCTTGCCGTCGGCAACCAGCGCGGCCGTGATTCGCGCCGCCTCTGGCGGATCGATGCCGCCGGCGACGCCCTCATCACCCGGCAGCTTGAGGCCGATCACGAAATCCTTGCCGCAGGTGGCGCGGATCTGATCGCACACTTCGACCACAAACCGCACCCGGTTCGACAAGCACCCGCCGTAGCGATCGGTGCGTTGGTTCGACCACGGCGACAGGATCTGGGCGATCAAGTAGCCGTGCGCGCCATGCAGTTCGGCGCCGGCAAAGCCGCAGCGCGCGAGGCGCCGTGCCACCGCGGCGTAGGCGTCGACCAGCTGGCTGAGCGCGTCGGTCGTCATGACATGCGGCACGGTCCAACTGTAGGCGTCCGGCTGATCGGAGATGCCCTTCGGTGACCACACCGGGCTCCAGAGCTGCTGCCGGCCGGGGTGCCACAGCTGGCCAATCAGACAGGCACCGGCGCCGGCGACCGCCGCCGCGGCGCGCTTGAAGCCGTCTTCGTTGTCGGCCGCGTAGCCGGCGACGATCGCGGCATGCGCCAGCGCCGCCGGATCGATCGCAATGACCTCGGTGACAATGGCTGCGGCACCGCCCTTGGCGCGCTCGGCGAGGAAATTGATCCAGCGCTCGGTGACGCGATGGCCGGCCGCGAAATTGGTGAGCGTCGCCGTCAGCAGCACACGATTGCGCAGCCGCCGTTGGCCGACCTGGAGCGGGCTGAAGAGACGCGGGAAATAAGGATTGTCGCCCATGCCGTGCTGTACCGCTGGCGATCAGCGCGCCCGCCGACCGGCTCGATCCTGTGCACGAAACGCCGACACCTTCAAGCTTGGCCAAGCGCGTGCTGCAAAGCACAGCGCCCTGACCAAATTGGGGGCACACGTCGCAAATCAAGCGTTCGCCGGGCAACGGCGCCAGAGCACAGCAATCACAACTGTTCGAGATGGCCATGAACACTGACGACAGCTTTACTTCCGCCAAGCCGCCGCCATCGCCCGCTAGCGCCTCTAAGCGCACGCTTTGGGCAAGCTCCCTGCTGGCGTGGCTGCAAAAATGCGCCGACAGCTACGCCGCAGCGGCGGCCTATGAGGATCTGTCGCATCGCTCGGACGCCGAGTTGCGGCATCTCAGTTTGAGCCGCGACATCCTCTATCGCGATCTGAGCGCGACCGATGACACCCAACCGCGGCCCGCCGCGCCGGTGAGCTTACGCGCTGGGCGCGCCGCGCCCCCCAGCCGGCGCAACCAGCGCTGGTGGTGGCCCAAGCTGCACGGGCCGGCGCTGCAAGCCGCCGCCGCGCTCATGATCCTGTTGGGGCTCATTGCCATCTTGATTTCGCCGTTGCTCTTCAAGGACGCAACGCACACGGCGGCGCGCGATAAGGGCGGGCCGATTGCGGTGGAACCGGTGGTCGATCGCTTCTAAAGCCAACCCTCGGCTGAACCAGCGACCGTGGTGCCGCCACGGTCGCCGGCACGCGCGGCACCCATCGCCCACGCCATCAATGGCGGCGCGCCCGACCCTTACCAATCGCCGCCAACGTCCTGCGGCGCCTTGGCCACCCGGCATGGCCGTCGACCGCTGCGCTGCCCTCGCTGCTCCGCCGGCGGGCGGCGCCCGCCGTGCCAGCCGGCGGGCTTGACGGGCCCGATTGAATTGGTGAAGGGATGGCACGACTGAGCGCCGGGAGGGGCCCGCGATGCACTTTGGCCAATTCAATCTGATGGGCTACCGCACCCCCGGCACCCCGGCCTATCGCCTCTACGATCAGGCGATCGAGCAGGTGAAGGCGGCGGAGGCCAACGGTTTCGAGATTGCCTGGTTCGCCGAGCATCACTTCTCCAACTACTGCGTGTGTCCCTCGCCGTTGATGATGCTGGCGCGGCTGGCCGGCGAGACGACGCGCATCAGGCTCGGTTCGGCGGTGGTGGTGACGCCGCTCTATGAGCCGGTGCGCCTGATCTCTGAAATCGGCATGGTCGATGCCTTGAGCCATGGCCGTCTGGTGCTGGGCATCGGCAGCGGCTACCAGCCCTACGAATTCGAGCGTTTCGGCGAGACGCTGGCGGAGTCCGTGCCCAAGCTGTTTGAGTTCATGGAAATGCTGGAGCTCGCCTTCAGCCGCGACACCTTCAGCTATCGGGGCAGCTACTTCAGCTTGCCCGAGACGCATATTGCCTCGCGCCCGGTCAAGGCGCTGCCGGAGGTGTGGGTGGCGGGCGACAATCCCGCCCTGCATCAGCTCGCCGCGCGCAAGGGCTGGACGGTGATGTTGACGCCCCGCCACGCCAGCGTTGCGCAACTGCTCGAGGTGCGCAGCCGCCTTGCCGATATCTATGCCGCGCAAGGTCTCGGTGGCGCGGCGGTGGCGATTGCGCCGCTGCGGCATGTCTGCATTACCGACAGCAAGACCGAGGCCGCAGACTTCATCGATAACGTCCGCCACCAGATCCGATTGTCGCAGAGCCTGCGGTTCCGCGAAGAGCTGATCGACGGCATCATGCTGGTCGAGAAACCCTACCGCGGCGAGCCGCCAACCGAGGAGCTGGCCAAGTACCTGCTGGTCGGCGACGCCGAAACCGTGGCCGAGCGCCTGGTCGAGCTCATAGGCGCGGCGCAGCCGCGGCATATGCTGCTGCACTTCCAGGCCGGCGCCTCGCCGCAGCGTTTGGCGCTCAGCTCCATCGAGCAGTTTGCCGAGCGGGTGCGGCCATTGCTGGAACAAGCGCTGGGACCGCTGGCGCACCTCGGCAGCGACTGAGCGGCAGCCGCCCGTGGCCGCCTAGCCTTGGACTAGGCCGGGACCGGCACGCTCTCGGCCAGCAGCTGTTCGTGCTTGAGCTCGCGCCACAGCTCAGCCGGGATCGACACCGCGAGCCTTTGGATGTTGTCGTCGACTTCCGCCGGCGTCAGCGCCCCGACCACGATCGCGGCGAGGCGCGGATGCGCCAACGGAAATTGCAGCGCCGCGGTCGTGAGATCGACCTGGTGGCGCTGACAGATCGCCTCGATGCGGCGCACCTTGTCGAGGATCTGCGGCGGCGCCGGTTGATAGTCGTAGCTGGCACCGGGGCGGGCGCCGGTGGCAAGAATTCCCGAATTGAGCGGCGCCGCCAGCAGCAGCGACATGGCCTTCTTCTCGCACAGGGGCAGCAGCTCCTCGAACGCCCCCTGCTCCAATAGGGTGTAGCGGCCCGCCAGCATCAGGCAATCGAGGTCGGCCTCGCGCGCAAACCGCAGGCTCATCGCCGTCTCGTTGAGACCAACGCCGATGGCGCCGATGACGCCGGCGCGGCGTAGCTCCAGGAGGGCCGGATAGCTGCCGGCCATGGCCTCGGCGAAGCGGCGATCGGCCTCGGCCTGACTGCCGTGCGTGTGCACGTCGACATCGTGGATCAAGGCAATGTCGATGCGGGCGAGACCGAGGCGCAGCATCGACTGCTCGAGTGAGCGCAGCGTACCGTCGCGGCTGTAATCGAAGGTTGCCTTGAACGGCAAGCCGCCGGCGCGCCAGCCCTCGACTCGCTCGCCGTCTTTGAGCGGCGTCATCCAGCGCCCGACCTTGGTCGACAGCACGAACTCATGGCGCGGATGCGGGCGCAGGCCTTGACCGAACAGGAGTTCGCTGCGGCCGTAGCCATAGTAGGGAGAGGTGTCGAAATAGCGAACGCCGCCGGCGAAGGCGGCGGCCACGGTCGCGACCCCCTGTTGATCGCTGAGCGGGAAGCGAAAGCCGCCAATCGGCGCGCCGCCGAAGCCGAGGGCGCTGGTCTTGAGCGATGTGGCGCCCAGCTGGCGCCGTTCAAAGGCCTTGCTCGCCATGCTGTGCGCGTCCTCGTTTCAGCTCGACACCGGCGCCGACGTGGGGGCCCATGGTCGTGACGGCGGACCGGGCTGTCAACTCGGGCGCTCACCAGCAATCAAGGCCGCCAGGCGCGCGATGCCGGCGTCGATGTCCGCCTCGGTCGCGAGCGAATAGCTGAGCCGCAGCGTGTTGTGGCCGCTGCGATCGAAGTAGAAGGCGGCACCGGGGACGAAGGCCACGCCGGCGTCTGCGACCGCTTGCGGCAACAGTTGGCCGGCGTCCCGACCGGCGGGCAGCCGCAGCCACACGAACAGCCCGCCCTGGGGCTCGCTCCACTGGCAGCCGCTGGGCATGTGACGAGCCAACGCCGCCAGCATGGCATCGCGGCGCCGGCGATAGTGGCTGCGGGCCGCGGCGACCTGCCGGTCGAACACGGTCTCGGCCAGGTGATGCATCACCATCTGATTGACGGTGGCGCTGTTGAGATCGGACGCCTGCTTGATCAACACCAGCCGCCGGATCAGCGGCCGCGGACCAACGATCCAGCCAACCCTGAGACCCGGCGACAAGGTCTTGGAGAAGGTGCCGCAATAAATGGTGCGCACCGCCTCGATACTGCCGCAGCGCGCCAGGTCGAGGGCCAGGATCGCGGGCACCGGCGCGGCCTCGAAGTTCAAGGCGCTGTAGGCGCTATCTTCGAGGATCGCCATGTCGAGCTCGGCGGCGAGATCGAGCAGGCGGAGACGAGCCGACTGAGACAACGTCTCGCCGGTCGGATTGGCAAAATCCGGGACCACGTAGGCAAACTTGACGGCCCCGCCCGCCGCCGCGGCGGCGGTGCGATAGGACTGCGGCGTGCGGTTACCGTGCTCCGGCCGCAGCTCATCGTAGCGCGGCTCGTAGGCGGCAAAGGCCTGCAGCGCGCCGAGGTAGGTGGGCATGGTCACCAGCGCGGTATCGCCCGGAGACAGCAGCAAGCGGGCGAGGAATTCCAAGGCCTGCTGCGAACCACAGGTGATGATGACATTGTCGGTCTCGCAGGCAACGCCGAGGCGGGCCATGTAGCCGACGATCCATTGCCGCAGGGGCAAGTAGCCCTCGCTCACGGAGTACTGCAGGCTGGCGCCCGCGGCGGCGGGATCTGAGAGCACGCGCTGGTAGGCAGCCGCCACCTCGCCCACCGGAAACAGCGCGGGGTCGGGAATGCCGCCGGCAAAGGAGATGATATTGGGGCGGTCCAGGAGCTTCAGGAGTTCGCGGATCTCAGAGCCGACCATGCGCTGGGCCCGCCGCGCATACCGCCCCTCCCACCCCGCCGCTGACCCGCCGATCGTCATCGCCGTAATCCTTGCAAAAACCCATTGCCCCACGGGCGCTGGGTCGCACCCGCCCCGGACATGCCAATTATGGCAGCAATGCTGACCTATTTGCAAGGTGGCGTAGGCTCAAGCGGCCCCCGCGGCGGGCTTTGAGCCGCTCGGCGCCGCCGCGGCGGCGGCCGGAGCAGCCACCAGCAGTGGTCCCGGCCCTTGCTTTGTGGGGTGCTGCGGCGGCGCCGGTGCCTTGCCAGCGGTCTTGGCACCAAGGCCTCGGCCTCGAACCCGTCAGCGCCCGAGGATGCCGAATTCGGAAAACGGCAGGAAGGCCACAAGGTCGCCCGGCTTCACCTCGGCCACGTCCTCGGGGACTTCGATCAGCCCGTCGGCGGCGCGCAATCCCGAAATGAGGCCGGAGCCGTCGCGGGGAAATTTGGCAACCGTCAGCCCGTCGCGGCCCGAGACCAGGTGACCGCGCCAAAACTCACGACGGCCGCGCTTGCGATTGGGGACGGCAAAGCCGGCGGGCAGCCGAAAGCGCTGCGGCTCGGGCCACCGCCCGCCGCCCAGGCGGCGCAGCATCGGCCACACATAAAGCAGGAAGCACACGAACACGGCCACCGGATTGCCGGGCAGTCCGACGACGACGCAATCGCCGATTTGACCGAAGGTCATGGGCCGTCCGGGTTTGATGGCGAGCTGCCAGAGGTGGCGCTTGCCGAGATCATCGAGCGCCGCCACCATATGGTCCTCCTCGCCGCGGCTGGCTCCGCCCGAGGCGATGATGACGTTGGCCCGCTTGGCGGCGTCGGCGAGCCGGCGCCGCACCACTGCGGCATCGTCGGGCATGATGCCGAGATCGGCGGTATCGGCGCCGGTGGCGGCGATGAGACCACTGAGCATCGGCGAGTTGGCGTCGTAGACCTGACCCGGCTGCAAGCCCGCACCTGGCCGCACGATCTCATCACCACTGGCCAGGATGGCGACCCGCAGCGGCGCGTAGCAGTCAACCTCGGTGCGCCCCAGCGAGGCCAGCGCCGCCAGCTCTTGCGGTCTCAGCACCGATCCGGCAGTAAGCACCGTTTCGCCGGCTTTGATGTCCTCGCCGGCGTTGCGCACATTGGCCTTGGCTTTGAGCCCGCTCGGAATGGTGACGAAGGTGCGGCCGTCCGCGCCGTGGCGGGTGACGTCCTCCTGCATCGCCACGGTGTCGTGACCGGTTGGCATTACGGCGCCGGTAAAGACCCGCACGGCGGTGGCGGTGCCGGCCGCCGCCGGGTGCGGGTGACCAGCGGCCGCCCGCCCCACCAGCTCAAGCGTCGTTGCCGCGTCCGGGTGCGCATCGGCAGCGGCAAACGAATAGCCATCGACGGCGGCGTTGCGGTCGGCGGGCACGTCCTGCCCGGCAACGACGTCGGCGGCCAGGATCCGGTTCAAGGCCGCCGGGAGCGCCACCGAAGCTGCGCCCACGACTGGGTGGACGCGCGCGCGCAGGATCGCCAGCGCCTCGTCGTGGCGCATGCGGTCCCGGTCGCTGAGGAAACAGTCGTCGAGGAGCTTCCGGTCCATATCTTCGTCCCGCCGGCGTCGAGGCTCGAGCCATCAAGGCGGAGCCCGCAATCTAGCGAAAAACCCGATCCCAAGCCATGTCGGGGAGGCTCAAAGGATCAACCCCGGCTCGCTGTCGTCGTCGAGTGGCCAGATTGGGCGTGTCACCTTGCGATAGGGCACACGACGATAGTCGCGCGACAGGGGCGCATCGCTATCGACGTAGAGCACCTTCTTGGCGATCGGCCCAAACGCCGCCATGAAATGGTTGGTGGATTTCAACACCAGCAGCTGCTTTTGCGTCGGATCGATGCCGAGGTTGCCGAACAGCTCCAGACCCAAGGCCTGGGTGCGATTGCTGATCAGCACGACGTCGACGCCGCCGACCCGAACCGCGGCACAGTCGCCGAGCGGAACCTTGGTCGGACCGAAGCTCTGCCAGCAATTCCGAGCCAGCCCGATCACGCGCACCTGACCATCGAAGGGCTGTCCCGAGGCCGGTCCGGTCTTGCCCCCGAGGCGCAAGGCAAAGCTGCTGCCCTCACCGGCGTCGAAGCACAGCCTGACCGCCACCGGATCCCAGATCGGCGCGATGGCGGCGGCTTTGACGTCGTTGGCTACCAGGGCGCGCAGCACGTCAGTGTTGTCGGATGGCGCCCCGCCGCCGGCGTTGTCGGCCGGCTCGGCGATCACCACCGGGGCGGCATTGCTGGCGAGCGCGACGCCGATCGCGGCCTCGACGTCGAGGTATTCCGGCATGGTCTTGCCGCGCATGGCCACCAGTTCCTCACCAAGCGTGGTAGCCACCGCGTCGGCCTTCGCCTTGTCGGCATCGGCGATCACCAGCACGCGGCTCGACAGCTCCGGCACGTCGGCGTAGGGGAAGCCGTGGACAATCGAGATCGACAGGATGCCGTCCTTGCCCTCCATCGCCTTGATCTTGTCGACGAAGCCGCGCATCAGCGGCAAGGTGGTGGGATAGCTTTGGATCTGCCGGCAATCGTAGACCGACATCACCGGTTTGATCTTGCCGCGTAGGGTCGCCAGCACCAGATCGAGCAGGTCCTCGGCACGTTCGACCACGTCGGTGTGCGGGAACTCTTTATAGAGGACGATGATGTCGGAAGCCGCCACCCGCTTGCGCGTCAGATGGCAGTGGGGATCGAGTTCGATGCCGATCACGCAGCGCTCGCCGACAAGCTCGCGCACGCGGGCCAGGATGTCGCCCTCGACGTCATCATAGCCGAAGGCCACCATGGCGCCATGCAGACCGAGCAGCACGCCATCCACCGGCAGCGCTGCCCGGAGCTGCCCCAGGATCTCATCGCGCATGGTTTCATAGTCGCGGCGGTTGGTGACGCCCGCCGGACTGGCCGCAAAGCAGCTGCCTTCGATCAGCTGGAAGCCGTCGCCGGCCGCCCGCCGACGCGCCACGAACAGCGGCGCTGTGCACATGCGGGCGGCGTCCTCGGGATGTTCCCCCGGGCGCAGGAACACGCTCTCCTGGTAGGAGGCGAGGCTGGTCGGCAGCGGCGAGAAGGTATTGGTCTCGGTCGCCAAGGTGGCGGTAAAGAGGCGCATGTCTTTGCTCTCACCGGGATCGAGGGTCGCAGCCCCCAAAGCGAGCGCGGCGAACCGGCTCGGGCCGCACCCCTTGCTGGCCCAAGACCACGCCAGCCGTCAAGGGCGCGCGCGCTCGGCCGTGCGGCCCCGTGGCCCGCACCGCCTTTTCATCGCGGTTGCGGCCCAGGACTGCTAAAACCTCGCCAACCGATTGAGCCCGCGCGCGCGCCCCACGTTATGAGCAGCCCACCCACGCCGACCTCCCCGCCAGCCGGCATGGCGAAGGCCGATGCCATCCGCCGGGCGATGGCGCTGCATCGCAGCGGTCGATTCGATGCCGCGGCCAAGATCTATCGCGCCGTGCTCGCCGCCGCTCCCGACGATGTTGATGCCTTGCATCTCCTTGGGGTGCTGCTCAGCGCGCAACAGCAATCGAGCGCCGGCATCGAGCTGATCCGCCGGGCGCTGGCGCTCGCGCCAAATTTTGCCAGCGCACACAATAACTTGGGCACGGCATTGCTGGCCGAGACGCGCGCCGAGGAGGCGCTCGTCGCGTTCCAGCGTGCGATCGACCTCAAGCCCGACTTCGCCGAGGCGCACAGCAATCGCGGCAACGCGCTGGCGCAATTGGACCGCCTCGAGGCGGCGGTCGACAGCCACCGGCACGCCATTGCGCACCAGCCTGATTACGCCGAGGCCCACAACAATCTGGGCAATGCCTTGATCGCGCTGGGGCGCTGGACGGAGGCCATCGAAGCCTGCCGCCACGCCGTCAAGATCCGGCCGACCTACGCCAAGGCCCACAACAATCTTGCCGTGGCGCTCGGCAAATTGCACCACTACGACGCGGCCTGCGAAAGCTTTCGCCGGGCGCTTGCCGCCAGCCCGGATTTTGTCGACGCCCATCGCGGTCTTGCCGAGATGCTGATGGCGACCGACCGGCACCAGGAGGCGATCGCGGCGCTCGAGCGGGTGGTGGCGCTCCGCCCTGAGATGGCGGAGGCCCACAACAGCCTCGGCCGCGCGCTGAGCGCCCTTGAGCGCACCGCTGCCGCCGCCGCCAGTTATCGCCGCGCCATCGCTTTGGAGCCCGACCACGGCCCGGCGCACCACAATTTGGGCAACGCCCTGCTGGCCGCCGGCAGTCTCGATCAGGCCGCCGCCAGCTACCACCGCGCCGCCGAGCTGATGCCAGAGGACTGTCATGCGCTGCTGCACTATGTGCAGGTGGCAAATGCGATGTGTGCCTGGGACAGCGCCGCGCCAGCGGTCGAGGAAACGCTAGAGCGGCTGCGGCTTGGACGCTGCAACGGCCCGCCGCTGCCGCTGCTCGGCGTGAGCGACGATCCCGACCTCAACCTCAAGGCCGCGCACGCCTTTGTCGAGGCCACCATCGGCCGCGACCACGCTCCGCTGTGGCAGGGCGAAGCCTACCAACACGCCCGCATCCGCCTCGCCTATTTTTCCTGCCATCTGCGCGAACATCCGGCGGCGCGGCTGATCGTTGATCTGATCGAACGCCACGATCGGTCGCAATTTGAGGTCATTGCGGTGTCCTCCGGGCCCGACGACAGCAGCCAGCTGCGCCGCCGCATCGCCGCCGGCTGCGATCAGTTCGTCGATGTCGAGGCGCTCTCCGACCTTGCCATTGCCCAGCGCCTGCGCGCGCTCGAAGTCGATATCGTCATCGATCTCGATGGCCACACCGAAGGCAGCCGCAGCCGGGCGCTGGCCTGGCGGCCGGCGCCCGCGCAGGTCGCCTACCTCGGCTATCCGGCAAGCCTGGCGGCGCCCTACATCGATTATGCCATCGTCGACCACGTGCTGGTGCCGGACCGGCATCGGTCCGGTTACAGCGAACACTTGGTCTACCTGCCCGACAGCTTCCTGCCCAGCGACGGCCAGCGTTGGTCGCCACCACGACCGCGAGCGCGATCGGCGCATGGGCTGCCCGAGGCCGGCGTGGTGTTGTGCTGCTTCAATGGTGCGCACAAGATCACGGCACCCGTGTTCGACATCTGGATGCGGCTGCTGCAGGCGGTGCCGGGCAGCGTCCTGTGGCTGATGGCCGACAATCGCTGGGCGGAGGCCAACCTCAAAAGCGCCGCGGGCCAGCAGGGCGTCGACCCGCAGCGCCTCAGGTTTGCTCCGCCAGCGGCGCATCGCGACGGTCTCGGCCGCCTGCCGGCCGCCGACCTCTGTCTCGACACCTTCCCCTATAACGGCGGCGCCACCAGCAACGATGCGCTGTGGTGCGGGCTGCCCCTCATCACCTGCTGCGGCCGTGGCTTTGCCTCGCGCATGGGGGCTAGCCTGCTCGGCGCCATCGGCATGCCCGAACTGGTGACCACCTCGCTTGCCGAGTACGAGGCGCTCGCCCTTGAGCTGGCGCGGGCACCCGAGCGGCTGGCGCAGCTCAGCGGTGCGCTGGTTGCCAACAAGGTGCACTTACCACTGTTTGACGGTGAGCGATTTCGCCAGCACCTTGAGGCCGCTTATAGCGAAATGTCGCGCGCCAGCCGGGCCGGCGAGCCGCCGTCGTCGTTTGCCATCGAGCCGGCGTCCTCATCGGCGCCCGTAACGCCGCCTTGAGCCGCTGCCAGCCGTTGGCCAACTGGGCCAACGAATAAGAACCGGAGCCACCAGCCCCATGTCGAGAAAGATCCGCGGCGCCGATATCGTCGTTCGCGCCCTCGAGCGCGCGGGCTGCACCTGCGTCTTCACGCTCTCCGGCAACCATATCATGCCGATTTTTGACGCCGCGTTCGGGTCGGGCCTGCGCTTGGTGCACGTCCGGCACGAGGCCGCCGCCGTGCATATGGCCGATGCCTGGGGCCGGCTCACCGGCCAATGCGGCATCGCTCTGGTCAGTGGCGGCGCCGCTCACGCCAATGCGGTGGCGGCGCTCACCACCGCCGCGGCCGCCGAATCCCCGGTGCTGCTGTTGTCGGGGCATGCCGGCCACCACGAACTCGGCCGTGGCGCGTTCCAGGAGCTGCGCCAGGTCGAGATGGCAGCACCCGTGAGCAAAGCCGCCTGGATGGCGCGCACCACCCAAGCCCTGGCCGGCGACATCGCGCACGCCATCACCACGGCACGGTCAGGACGACCGGGGCCGGTGCATGTGAGCCTTCCCTTTGATCTCCTCACCGCCGAGACCGAGATCGGCCCCGATCTGATCCCGGACGCCCAGGCGTTTTGCCCACGCGCCCAGCGCCTGGCGCCGACGGCGGCCGATCAGGTGCTCGCCCGTGTGCGCCAGGCCAAGCGCCCGCTCTTTATCGGCGGGCCGCGGCTGTGTCACGGCACCGGCCCGGCGCTGCTCAGCGCGCTCCGGCTGGCGACGGGCGTGCCAGCGATCGGCCTGGAAAGCCCACGTGGCGTCAACGATCCGAGCCTTGGGCTGTTGGCCGAGGTGCTGAGCCGGGCCGATCTGATCGTGCTGTTGGGCAAGGCCCTCGACTTCACCTTGGGCTTTGCCGAGGCGCCGTTCGTGGACCCGGCCGCCGGCTTTATCGGCATCGATCCCGACGCTGCCCTGCTGGCCCGGCTGGCCCAGGACAAGGGCGAGCGGCTGCAGCTGTCGACCGTGGCCGACCCCGGCGACGCCGCCGAGACCCTAACCGCCCGCGCCCAAAGACCGGCATCGCCGGCGGCCGGGCCCAGTGAGGGGGCAAGTGAGGGCGCCAGTGACAGGGCCAGTGAGGGGGCCAGCGAGGGGGCCAGCGAGGGGGCGAGTGATTGGGCCAGTGAGGTCGACGCGGCGCTCGCCTATCGCCCCGCCACCTGGAGCAGCGCGGCATCGGCCAGCCCCGGCGCGCTACACCCGCTGCAGCTCTGCCGGGCGATCGCGCCCCGCCTGGCGGCCAGCGACGCGGCGGTCTTGATCTGTGACGGTGGCGAGATCGGTCAGTGGCCGCAGGCCGCGCTGGCCCCGCGGCGGCGGCTGATCAACGGTGTTGCCGGCGCCATCGGCGCGGCGATCCCGTTTGCAATCGCGGCCCGCGTTGCCGAGCCCAAGGCGCCCATCATCGCCGTCATGGGCGACGGCAGCTTCGGATTCCATATGGCGGAAATCGACACCGCCGTGCGCTATGGCCTGCCGTTCGTGGCTGTGGTCGGCAACGATGCCAGCTGGAATGCCGAACAGCAGATCCAGCTTCGTGACTACGGGCGCCAGCGCGTGCACGGCTTGGGGCTATTGCCCACCCGCTACGATCTGGTGGCGACCGCGCTCGGCGGTCATGGCGAGCTCGTGACCGAGGCCGAGGCGCTCGCCGGCGCCCTGGCGCGGGCGCTGGCGAGCGGCAAACCCGCCTGCGTCAATGTCATGATCGAGGGCGTGCCGGCGCCCCGCTACCAGCGCT
Source organism: Hyphomicrobiaceae bacterium (assembly GCA_035258605.1). Lineage (GTDB taxonomy): Bacteria > Pseudomonadota > Alphaproteobacteria > Rhizobiales > Hyphomicrobiaceae > AWTP1-13. The sequence goes on from DATFXD010000046.1 coordinate 42,277, forward strand.
AACGCTGGGGCTGCACGACCCATCCGGACGCTCCCCGGTGGCTGCTGGCGCAGCCGGCGAACCCCCTTGAGCTCAGCGACAACCGGCCTATATCAGGGGTGATCGGGGCCTATCCAATGAGGCCAACATGCGAGCATTGACCATCCTTGCCACCGGCGCCGCCATCCTATTCGCCGGCGCCGCCGCGGCCCAGCCCGTGAACCAGGCGCAGCGGTTTCAGGACCGGTCTCCGCCCAGGCCGCCGGTGATCATCGACCGCCGGTCGCCGCTGCCGACGCCGCCGGAGCGTCAGGTTAATCCACCGCGCACCTTCCAGGATATCTCGCCGCCGATGCAGTCGCCGACGCCACTGTCACCGATGGCGCCGCGCGTCGGCGGTTAAGGGGCGGCCAAGTTCCGCTGCCGGCTCAAAGATGGATCGGGCGCCCCGCCACCGCCAGGGCCGCTTCCTTGACGGCTTCGGTCAGGGTCGGGTGCGCGTGGCAGGTGCGCGCCAGGTCTTCCGCGGAGCCCCCGAACTCCATGATCACGGTCGCCTCGGCGATCATCTCGCTGGCGTCGGCGCACAGGATATGGACCCCGAGGATGCGGTCGCTGGCAGCATCCGATAGGATTTTGACGAAGCCGTCCGTGGTCTTGTTGACCTTGGCCCGGGCGTTGGCGGTGAAGGGATACTTGCCGACTTTGTAGGCGACGTTGGCAGCCTTCAGATCCTCCTCGCTCTTGCCCACCGTTGCCAGCTCCGGCGCCGTGTAGATGACATTGGGAATGGCATCGTAGTTGACGTGTCCGGCCTGCCCGGCCAGGTTTTCGGCCACGGCGACGCCCTCCTCCTGCGCCTTGTGCGCAAGCATTGGACCGTCAATGACGTCGCCAATGGCGTAGATCCCCGGCACGCTTGTCTGGTAGCGGTGATCGACGGCGATCCGCCGCTTGTTGTCAAGTTGGACACCGGCCGCCTCGAGGCCGAGGCCGTCGGTAAACGGCACGCGACCAATGGCCACCAGCACCACGTCCGCCTCGAGCTTAATCGGGCTGCCGCCGGCCGCCGGCTCGACGGTCACGGTATGGCCGGCACCATTGCTGGCGATTGCCGTCACCTTGCTCGACAGCTTGAAGCTCATGCCCTGCTTCATCAACAGGCGCTGCAGGCCGCGCGCCGTCTCGGCATCGGTGCCGGGCAGGATGCGGTCAAGGAACTCGACCACCAGCACCTCGCTGCCGAGCCGGCGCCAGACCGAGCCCAGCTCCAATCCGATCACACCGGCACCGATCACCAACAGCCGGCGCGGCACCTTGGGCAGCGACAAAGCGCCGGTCGAGGACACCACGGTGGTCTCGTCGATATCGATGCCCGGCAGCCGCGCGACATCGGAGCCGGTGGCGATGACAATGCTGTTGGCCTCAAGCCGCTGCTCGCCGCCGTCGCCGTTGGCGACACTCAACTGGCCGGGTCCGAGCAGGCGGGCGGTGCCGTGGAAAGCATCGATCTTGTTCTTCTTCAGCAGGAAAGCCACGCCATCGACGTTGCCTTTCACGCCTTGCTGCTTGAAGGCAAGCATGCCGGCGAGATCGAGTTGTGGGGCAACCTTGATGCCCATCCCCGGCAGCGCATGGCCGGCTTCCTCGTAGCGCTCGGAGGCGTGGAGCAGGGCCTTGGACGGGATACAGCCGATGTTTAGGCAGGTGCCGCCGTGGGTGGCCCGCTTTTCGACCACGGCGACCTTGAGGCCGAGCTGGGCGGCGCGGATGGCGCACACGTAGCCGCCCGGGCCGGTGCCGATTACGATCAGATCGTAGCTGGTCGCCATGCCTCAAAGCTCCAACAGGAAGCGCTGCGGGTCCTCCAGGCATTCCTTGACGCGCACCAAAAAGGTGACCGCCTCGCGGCCATCGACCAGGCGATGATCGTAGCTGAGCGCCAGGTTCATGATCGGACGGGCGACAATCTCCCCGTTGCGCACCACCGCTCGCTCCTCGATGCGATGCATGCCGAGAATTCCGGACTGCGGGGCATTGAGGATCGGCGTCGACAACAGCGAGCCGTAGACCCCACCATTGGAGATGGTGAAGGTGCCGCCCTGCATCTCCTCGATGCTGAGCTTGCCATCGCGCGCGCGGCGACCGAAATCGGCGATGCTTTGCTCGATCTCGGCGAACGACAAACGGTCGGCCTCGCGCAGCACCGGCACCACCAGACCCCGGTCGGTGCCGACCGCAACGCCGATATGGTAATAATTCTTGTAAATGATGTCCTCGCCGTCGATCTCGGCGTTGACCGACGGGATTTCCTTCAGCGCCTGGATCGACGCCTTCACGAAGAACGCCATGAAGCCCAGTTTGACGTGGTGGCGCTTCTCGAACGGCTCCTTGTAGTCGCTGCGCATTTTCATGATCACGCTCATGTCCACATCGTTGAACGTGGTGAGCATGGCGGCGGTGTTCTGCGCCTCTTTGAGCCGGCGAGCGATGGTCTGGCGCAGCCGCGTCATACGCACGCGCTCTTCCCGCACCGCTTCGTTGGGCCCGCTCGGGGCCCGCGCCTCAAGCGCGGGCACCGGCACGTTGGCGCGCGGCGCGGCGGCAGGGCGCGCGGCCGCTGCCGAAGCCGCCAGCGCGTCCTGTTTCAGGATCTGACCGCGGCGACCGGAGCCGGCGACGTCGGCGGGGCTCAACCCCTTTTCCTCCAGGATCTTGCGCGCGGCCGGTGCCGGCGGCATGCCGCCGGCGCCATCGGCACCGGCGCGGGTGGTGGGCTCGGGCGGCGGCGCTGTGGGGGCAGCGGCGGCGGGCGGCGGCGCGGCCACCTTCTCCGGTGCGGCCGGCGGGGGCGGTGCTGATGGTGGTGCGGCGGGGGCGGTGCTGGCGGCAGGCGCGCGGGCGCCAGCGCCATCGATGGCGCCGAGCACGGCGCCGACGGCGACGGTCTTGCCTTGCGGCACGGTGATACTGGCCAGCACGCCGGCCGAGGGGGAGGGAACCTCGACCGTGACCTTGTCGGTTTCGAGCTCGACCAGGGGCTCATCGACGTTGACGGCGTCACCTGGCTGTTTGAACCACTGCCCAACCGTGGCCTCGGTCACCGATTCGCCCAGCGCCGGTACCTTGATCTCGATCGCCATCGTCTCACCTCAGCCCGCCAGCGCCTGCTCGAGCAGCGCCTGTTGCTCCTGCGCGTGCCGCTTCGCCAGGCCGGTGGCGGTGGCGGCGGAGGCCGGGCGACCGACGTAGGCCGGGCGCTTGGCGGCTGCCTCAAGGTGCTGCAACACCCATTCAAGGTTCGGCTCCATAAAGCTCCACGCCCCCATGTTCTTCGGTTCTTCTTGCGCCCACACCACCTCGCTGTTGCGAAAGCGGCCGAGCTCGTTGATCAGCGTGCGGGCTGGAAACGGGTAATACTGCTCGACGCGCAACAGATAGACGTCGTCGATGCCGGCGCGTTCGCGGGCCTCGTAAAGGTCGTAGTAGACCTTGCCGGAACAGAGCACGACCCGGCGTATGTCCTGGTCGGGGCGCAGCTTGACGCCGGCCGTTCGATCGCGCTCGGCATCGTCCCAAAGCACGCGATGGAATGAGGTGCTCGGGCCCAGCTCGGCCACATCCGAGATCACGCGCCGGTGTCGCAACAGCGATTTCGGGGTCATGATCACCAACGGCTTGCGGAACTTGCGGTGCAGCTGCCGGCGCAGAATGTGGAAGTAGTTGGCCGGCGTCGTACAGTTGGCGACCTGCCAATTGTCTTCGGCGCACAGCTGCAGGAAGCGCTCGAGGCGGGCGGAGGAATGCTCCGGCCCCTGCCCCTCATAGCCGTGCGGCAACAGGCAGACCAGCCCCGACATCCTGAGCCACTTGCGTTCGCCCGAGGAAATGAACTGGTCGAACACCACCTGCGCCCCATTGGCGAAGTCGCCGAATTGCGCCTCCCAGATGGTGAGCGCGTTGGGCTCGGCCAGGGTATAGCCATACTCGAAGGCCAGCACCGCCTCCTCCGACAGCATGGAGTTGATGACCTCGAAGCGGCCCTGACCCGGGGCCACATATTTGAGCGGCGTATAGCGACGCTCGGATTCTTGGTCGAACAGCACCGAGTGCCGCTGCGAGAAGGTGCCGCGCTCGGTGTCCTGCCCGGACAGGCGCACCGGGAAGCCCTCGTTGAGCAGGGTAGCAAACGCCAGATGCTCGGCCATCGACCAGTCGATGCCGGTGCCGCTCTCGACCATCTCACGCCGGCGCTGCAGCAAGCGCTGGATGGTCTTGTGGGCGTGGAAATCCTGCGGAATGGTGGTAATGCGCCGGCCGACATCCTTTAAGGTCTCGATGGCGACGCCGGTTTGGCCGCGGCGGGCCTCATCGTCGGCAAAGCCGATCTCCGACCAGCGGCCGTCGAGCCAGTCGGCCTTGTTGGGCTTATAGCTGTCGGCGGCGGCCAATTCTTGGTCGAGGCGGCCACGGAAGGCACCGGTCATGGCCGCGACGTCGGCCTCCGACACCACGCCCTCGGCAATCAGCCGCTTGGAGTAGATGGCAACCGTCGAGGGGTGCGCCTTGATGGCGCGATACATCAAGGGTTGGGTGAAGGCCGGCTCGTCGGATTCGTTGTGGCCGTGCCGGCGATAGCAGAACATGTCGATGACCACCGGCTTTTGGAATTTCTGGCGGAACTCGGTCGCCACCTTGGCCACGTGCACCACGGTCTCGGGATTGTCGCCGTTGACGTGGAAGATCGGGGCCTCCACCATCTTGGCGACGTCCGAACAGTAGGGCGAGGAGCGCGAGTAGCCCGGATTGGTGGTGAAGCCGATCTGGTTGTTAATGATGAAATGGATCGAGCCGCCGGTGCGGTGACCCTTGAGCCCGGACAGGCCGAAGCACTCCGCGACCACGCCCTGGCCGGCAAACGCCGCATCGCCATGGATGAGCAGCGGCAGCACCGGGGTGCGTTCACCCGGCTTGCAGCCGTGCTGATCCTGCTTGGCGCGCACCTTGCCCAACACCACCGGGTCGACGATCTCCAGGTGCGAGGGGTTGGCGGTCAGCGACAGGTGCACGCTGTTGCCGTCGAAGCTGCGGTCGGAGGAGGCACCGAGGTGATACTTAACATCGCCTGAGCCGTCGACGTCATCGGGCTTGAACGAGCCGCCCTTGAACTCGTTGAAAATGGCGCGCAGCGGTTTGCTCAGTACATTGGCGAGCACGTTGAGGCGCCCGCGATGCGCCATGCCGATCACGATCTCCTTCACCCCGAGCTGGCCGCCGCGTTTGATGATCTGCTCCAGCGCCGGCACCATCGCTTCGGCGCCGTCGAGCCCGAAGCGTTTGGTGCCCGTATACTTGACGTCGGCGAATTTCTCGAACGTCTCGGCCTCGATCAACTTGTTGAGGATCGCCTTCTTGCCCTCCGGCGTGAAGGTGATCTCCTTGTCGCGACCCTCGATGCGCTGTTGCAGCCAGGCCTTTTGCGCCGGCGAGGTGATATGCATGAATTCGACGCCGATATGCCGGCAGTAGGTGCGGCGCAGGATCTTCAGGATTTCGCGCACGGTTGCGATCTCGAGACCCAGCACCTTGTCGATGAAAATCGGCCGGTCGAGATCGGCTTCGGTGAAACCGTAGGTCTCGGGCCGCAATTCCTTGTGCATCTTGCGCACCACCAGACCCAAGGGATCGAGGTCGGCGGCGAGATGACCCATGACCCGATAGGCGCGGATCAACATCAGCGCGCGGATGCTATCCTGGGTGGCGCGCATCGAGGCGACGGGATCGAGACTGACGCCGGCGGCGCCGGCTTGCGCCTTGAGCCGATCGCGCATGCCAGCCTCAACGCCGTCCCAGTCGGCGGTGAGGGCCGCCACCAGCTCGCTGTTGTCTTGGAGCTCGGCCAGCGGCCGCGCCCAGGAGGGCCCGCCGTGGCCATGGCCGTCGCTGGCGGCCGGCTCCTCGTTGAGGGAGGCGAAGAAGTGGCGCCACTGATCGCCGACGGAGCCCGGATTGCGCGCGTATTGCGCCTGCATCTCTTCGATGTAGGCGGCATTGGCGCCCTGCAAAAATGAGGTCTGCGCAAAGGCTGCGTTTTTGGGCTGGCGGGTCATGGGCTTAAAATCGTTGTCGGCTGGAAAAGCGTTGGCACAGGTATTGCGCGCACTGGCACGCACTCCCCCGCGCGCGAGGCGGGGGGCGCGCCTACCTAGCACATTGCTTGATATAGTCCATGACAGGCCTGGCTGTTAGGCCCTGCTCATTAGGCCTCAGCCCGACCCCGGCTCGGGTCGCCAGCGGCGCCGTGGCGCGGAGGCTGAGCGCCCCCCAGAGCGCCGGCCGTCCAAGGCTAGCCCGCAAACACCTGGGCCAGCGTCGTTCCGAGCGCGGCTGGGCTCTCCGCCACGGCAATGCCCGCCGCGCGCATCGCCTCCGCCTTGTCCTCGGCCTTGCCCTTGCCACCGGCGATGATGGCGCCGGCGTGACCCATGCGCCGTCCCGGCGGTGCCGTCAGCCCAGCGATAAAGCCGGCCATCGGCTTGCGGCGGCCGCGCTTGGCCTCGGCCTTGATGAAGTCGGCCGCCGCCTCCTCGGCGGCGCCGCCGATCTCGCCGATCATGATGATCGCCGCGGTCGCCGGGTCGGCGAGAAACATTTCAAGCACGTCGATGAACTCGGTGCCCTTGACCGGATCGCCGCCGATGCCGACGGCGGTGGACTGGCCGAGGCCGGCGTCGGTGGTTTGCTTCACCGCCTCGTAGGTGAGCGTGCCCGAGCGCGAGACGATGCCGACCGAGCCGCGACGGAAGATATTGGCCGGCATGATGCCGATCTTGCAGGCATCGGGCGTCAGCACGCCGGGGCAGTTGGGACCAATCAGGCGCGATTTCGAGCCGTCGAGCGCGCGTTTCACCTTGACCATGTCGAGCACCGGGATGCCCTCGGTGATGCAGACAATCAGCGGCATGTCCGCGTCGATCGCCTCCAGGATGGCATCGGCGGCAAAACGGGGCGGAACGTAGATCGAGGTGGCGGTGGCACCGGTCTTCGCCCTCGCCTCGCTGACGGTGTCGAAGATCGGCACGCCGGCGAGGGCAGCGGCAGGATGGCGGCTGCCGCCCTTGCCGGGCGTGACGCCGCCGACCACCTTGGTGCCGTAGCTAAGCGCCTGCTCGGTATGAAACGTGCCCTGGCTGCCGGTGATGCCCTGGCAGATAACCTTGGTATTGGCGTCGACGAGGATGGCCATCTCAGGCTGCCTTCTTTACCTGCTCGGTGATCTTCTTGGCGGCATCGGCCAAATTGTCGGCCGGCACGATGCTAAGGCCGGACTTGGCCAGAATGTCTTTGCCGAGGTCGACGTTGGTGCCTTCCAAGCGCACGACCAGGGGCACCTTGATCGCCATCTCCTTGGCCGCCGCCACCACACCCTCGGCGATGATGTCGCAACGCATGATGCCGCCGAAGATGTTGACCAGGATGCCCTTCACATTGCTATCCGACAGGATGATTTTGAAGGCTGCGGCCACCTTTTCTTTGGAGGCACCGCCACCCACGTCGAGAAAGTTGGCCGGCTCCATGCCATACAGCTTGATGATGTCCATGGTCGCCATGGCGAGACCGGCGCCATTGACCATGCAGCCGATCTGGCCGTCGAGCTTGACGTAGTTGAGGTCGTATTTGGAGGCTTCGACCTCGGCCGCATCCTCCTCGGCGATATCGCGCAGCTCGGCCACCTCTTTGTGCCGGAACAGCGCGTTGTCGTCGAAATTGACCTTGGCATCGAGACAGACCAGGCGCCCGGCCTTGGTCACCACCAGCGGGTTGATCTCGAGCAGGCTCATGTCGTTTTCGACGAAGGCTTTGTAGAGGCCGCCGATCAGCTTGTCGCACTGATCGATGGCATCGCCGGCCAGCCCGAGCGCGGCGGCGATGCGGCGGCCGTGGAACGGCGAATAGCCGCTGGCGGGATCGATGGTGAGGCTGGTGATGCGCTCCGGCGTCTCGTGCGCCACCTGTTCGATATCCATGCCGCCCGCCGTCGAGGCGATGAAGGTGATGCGGGAGGAGCCGCGATCGATGAGGGCGGACAGGTAGAGCTCGCGGCCGATGTCGCAGCCCTCCTCGATCAGCAGCCGCTTGACGGTGCGGCCGCCGCTGCCGGTTTGCTGGGTGACGAGCGTGTGGTTCAGCATCCGCTCGGCGTGCGCCTTGACCTCATCGGGCGAACGCGCGAGGCGCACGCCACCCGCGTCGCCGGCGGCGGGCTCCTTGAACCGACCCTTGCCGCGGCCGCCGGCGTGAATCTGGGCCTTCACCACCCACACCGGTCCCGGCAGAGCCTTGGCCGCCGCCAGCGCCTCGGCTGGGGAAAAGGCCGGCGCCGCCTTGAGCAGCGGCACGCCGTAGCGGCGCAGCAGGTCTTTGGCCTGGTACTCGTGGATATTCATGAGGGCGCCCCCGGGTTGACACGAGCGCGGGCCGGCGGCGGCCGGATGCGCTGGTATACCGTATACCAGAAACCGCAGCCCGTCAGCTGCCAAGCGCCCGCGGCACCAGGCGCGGCTATTGTGCACTGCGGGAGGCAATCATTTCAATCTCGACCAGGGCGCCCATGGGCAGCGCGGCGACGGCGATGGTCGACCGCGCCGGATAGGGTTCGCTGACGAAGCTGCGATAGACCTCGTTGACGGCGCCAAAGTTGGCCATATCGGTGAGGAAGATCGTGGTCTTGAGCACGTGCGCGAAGCCGAGACCGGCCGCCTCCAGCACCCCCTTCAGGTTGTTGAGGCTCTGTCGCGCCTGCGCGGCGACGTCGCCGGCAACGAGCTTGCCGGTTGCGGCGTCGAGCGGGATCTGCCCCGAGAGAAACACGAGGTCGCCGCAGGCGATGGCCGGGGAATAGGGCCCGATGGGGCGTGTTGCCGGCGAGGTTATGGCCTGTTTTGCCACGCTCTCTGCTCCTCTGTTGGGTGGGTTGCTGGTGCGGGTTTTTTTGCCCCGCGCTTTTTGTGCTCTCCGCTTGCTGGGGGTGCGGGTGCTTTGCAGCTGCCCCGCGTCCCCAGCACGGATCGGCGTGTCGCCCCGAGGCCCGCGGCCGTGCCGCGGTCGGCTTGGGGCCTGCCAGGCCCCACGCTGCCTCAGGCGCCAAGCTTGGGCGCAATGGACTTGCAGGCCTCGATCAGGCCTTGCACCGAGGCGACCGACTTTAGGAACATCTGTCGCTCGGCGGCATTGAGATCGATTTCGACGATTTTCTCGACCCCGCGCGCACCGATCACCACCGGCACGCCGACGTAAAGGCCGTTCACCCCATATTGTCCGTTGAGGTAGGTGGCACACGGCAACACGCGCCGCTTGTCCTTAAGGTAGCTTTCGGCCATTTCGATCGCCGCCGAGGCCGGTGCGTAGAAGGCCGACCCGGTCTTGAGCAGATTGACGATTTCCCCGCCACCCTTGCGCGTGCGCTCGATGATGGCGTCAAGCTTGGCCTGGCTGGTCCATCCCATGCGAACGAGATCGGGCAACGGAATGCCCGCCACCGTCGAGTAGCGGCTGATCGGGACCATGTCGTCGCCATGGCCGCCGAGCACCAGCGCCGACACGTCCTCGACCGAAACATTGAACTCCTCGGCAAGAAAGGCGCGGAAGCGGCCGGTATCCAGGATGCCCGCCATACCGACCACTTTCTCGGTCGGCAGCCCGCTCGCCTTTTGCAGCGCCCACACCATGGCGTCGAGGGGATTGGTGATGACGATGACGAAGGCATTGGCGGCGTAGGTCTTGATGCCGGCGCCGGCCTGTTCCATGACCTTGAGGTTGATGCCGAGCAGGTCATCGCGGCTCATGCCGGGTTTGCGCGGGACGCCGGCGGTGATGATCACCACATCGGCGCCGGCAATGTCGGCGTAGGCATTGGTCGGTTTGAATTTGGCATCGAAGCCCTCGACCGCGCCGGCCTGCCAGATGTCGAGGCTCTTGCCGCCCGGCACGCCGTCGATGATATCGAACAGGGTGACGTCGCCCAGCTCCTTGAGACCCACCAAGTGGGCCAAGGTGCCGCCGATCATGCCGGCGCCGATCAGGGCTATCTTGCTACGCGCCATGACAGTGCTCCTCGCTCATCGCATCAACCATCTGCTGCATCCGACCACGCCGATCGCCTGATGACCAGTCGCTTGTGGCCAATCACCTTGTGCCCAATCAGCTTGTGGCCGGTCACCTTGTGGCCAGACCGCGCCGATCGGGACGAGGGGCGCGACCCTGGGTGCGGCGGCACCCTCAGCCCTCGCAACCGCACGGCCACGCTGCTCCGCTGCCGCGGCAGGGGCGGGAACCGGCACGGGCGCGGGTTGGTTAACCCGAAACCTATGGCCGTTCAAGATGAAGTGGCCAGTCCCACGCGCGCGCCGGCGCTCGGGGGATGGTCAGCGCGCATCCGTCACCTTGCCTCGGCCGACGGCGCGGCCTAGGTGCCTAGCACCCGCCTCGCCGGCGGACCCCAGGAGTTCCAAGCCCCCGTAGGATCCGCACCGCGATGAGAGATGCTACGCGCGACAGGTATGTGATCATCGGTGCCGGCGCCTCGGGCCTTGCCACCGCCAAGACCTTTCTCGAACGCGGCATCGCCTTTGATTGCCTTGAACGCGAGCCCGACATCGGCGGGCTGTGGAACATCGCCACCGCCAGCGGCATCGTGTACGAGACGACACATCTCGTCTCTTCGATCAGCTCGACCGGCTTCGACGACCTGCCGATGCTCGATGAGGATTACCCCGAATATCCCAGGCACGACCGCGTGCTGTCCTATTTCCGCGACTATGCCGGCAAATTTGGGCTGCTGTCCCACATCGAACTGGGCAAGGCGGTGTGCCGCCTTGAACCGCAACCCGATCACCACTGGCAGGTCAGCGTCGCCGGCGAGGCCGAGCCGCGCTCTTATCGCGGCGTCATCATCGCCAGCGGTCATCACGACGTGCCGCGGCTGCCCAGCTATCCCGGCAGCTTCGCGGGCGAGATCTTGCATTCGCGGCGCTACAAAAGCCCGCTGCAGGTGCGCGACAAGCGCGTGTTGGTGGTTGGCTGCGGCAACTCGGCGGCCGACGTCGTCGCCGACGCCGTCCACGGGCGCTCGCAGGTGTTTTTGAGCCTGCGGCGCGGCTACTGGTTCGTGCCCAAGTTCGTGCTCGGGTTCCCGACCGGGGACGTGCTCGCCAATGTCGAGATGGTGCCGCTGCCTCGGCGCGTCAAACGTTGGCTGTTCCAGGCCAGCCTGTGGCTGCTGCAGGGCCCACCATCGCGCTATCGCATGCCACAACCCGACTACGCCATCGATCAGGCGCATCCGACCATGAGCGACGAAATTCCGCGGCTGGTGGCGCACGGCAGCCTGACGCTCAAGCCGGAGATTAGCGGCTATGACGGCGCCCGCGTGCTGTTCACGGACGGCAGCGCCGAAACCGTCGATCTCATCGTGTTCGCCACCGGCTATCAGCCGGTGCTGCCGTTTCTCGACCCCAGCATCGCCTTCGGCCACGACGGACAGCCGCGCTTTGCCTATAGCGTGTTCCACCCTGATTATCCGAACCTGTTCGCGGTCGGCTTGGTGCAGGCCAACGGCAGCATGTGGCGGCTCGCCGACTACCAGGCGCAGACGATCGCCACCAGCATCATTGCCGAGGCCCGCGCCCCCGAGCGCGCCGCCCGCTTCCGCAGCCGCCTGTGGCGCGAGCGGCGCCGGCAAGACTTCGTCGGCTCCGAGCGCCACCGGCTCGAGGTCAACTACTATGACTATCGGCGGACCCTGCAGCGGCTCAATCGCAGCTTTGGCCCGGTCCGCCACCTGCGCTTTGAGGCGAGCCCCGGCACGCCGTCAGCCGCCGCGGCGGCTCTGCCGGCACCTCAATCCGCACCCGCGCGCTGCGACCCTTGAGATAGGCCTCGGAGCGCATTTCCATCAGGCGCGACACCGTGCGGTCGACCAACAGGCCGGCCTCGCTCGCCGGCAACAGCCCAATGGGCTCGGCCGCCGCCGAGGCGATCAGGCAAACCCGCGCGTCATAGAGCGTGTCGATCAAGTTCACGAACCGACGTGCGACGCTCTTCTGCGCCACGGTCAAGACCGGGATGGCGTCGATCATGACGGTGTGAAAATTGCGCGCCAGCGCCAGATAGTCGAGGGTCGACAGCGGCGCTTCGCACAGTTCGGCAAAGCTCAGGCGGGCGATGCCCATGGCGGCGCGCGGCACATTTAAGCTGCGCCCCTTGACCTCGATCTCGACGGCGGCGCCCGGATGGCCGCTCGTCAGCTCGCGCCACAGCTGGTCCATGGCGGCGCTGGCGCGACCGTCGGCGGGGCAAAAGTAGAGCGGCTTGCCGGACAGTTTGGCCAGCCGGTAGTCCTTCCCCGCGCGCAGTTCGACCACCTCCAGGTTGGCCATGATCAGATCGATCGACGGCTGAAACAGCTGCCGATTGAGCCCGTCCTTGTAGAGCTGGCCCGGATGCACATTGGAGGTCGCCACCATCACCACCTCTGCCGCGAACAGGCCCTCGAACAGCCGGCCGAGGATCATGGCGTCGGCGATATCGGTGACGGTGAGTTCGTCGAGACACAACAGCCGCGCACGCTCGGCGAGCCGGCGGGCCACGTGCGGAATGGGATCGCCGGGAAACTCATGGCGCGCCGCCGCGATCAGGTCGTGCACCTCGTTCATGAAGGCGTGGAAGTGCAGGCGCCGGCGCGGTCGGAATTTCGTCGCCGCGAACAGGAGATCCATGAGCATGGTCTTGCCGGCGCCAACCGGGCCAAAAATATAGCGCCCCTTGGGCGCCGGCGTGGCGCGGTCGAACAGCCCCGACAACCCAGCGCGCTTCGGCCGCCAGCGGCGCAGCGCCTCCACCAGGGCGTCGAGGTGTTGGGCTTCCTCAGCTTGCGCCGCGTCCGCCTCCAGGGTCCCGGCCGCTGTGCGCGCGCGGTAGTCGTCAAGCAAGGTCATCGCCGCCCGGGCTATCGCGTCGCGGGGCGAGGGTCAAGGTTGTCACCCCGACCTCACCGCGGCCGCCGAGGCTCAAGCCGTAGGGCGCCGCTGCTGGCGCCGCCAAAGGCGCCCAATGTGGCAATGCAGCATCATGTTTAGGCACTGAGACATAACAGTTATTTGATTCACAAATGGGTCACGATGGCAGGTTACTTCGCAGCGCAAAAGCAGATCCCAGAAGCGCCGGCGTGCGGCTCAAGATCGCGCGCACCCCGGCACAGACGACGGGAACAAAGATCATGAGCGAAGACCTTTTGCGCGAGGGCTCGATCCGCAAGCTGTGGCCGATGGACCAGGAGCGCTTCTGTCAGCACTTGCTGCGCCTCGACAAGACCAGCCGCCGCTTGCGGTTTGCCCACGGCGTCTCCGACGCCTTCATCGAAGACTACGCCAGCCGCATGTGCGAGTTCGGCAGCATCGTCTTTGCCTATCTGGTCGATGGCCGCGTGCGCGCCGCCGCCGAGTTGCGGCGATTGGGCGACGTGTGGGGCGACGAGGCGGAGGCGGCGTTCTCGGTGGAAAAGATCTACCAGGATCACGGCATCGGCACCGAACTGATGGGGCGCGTCGTGCGCGCGGCCCGCAATCGCGGCATCCGCCGCCTTTACATGAGCTGCCTGGCCGAGAACGGTCGCATGCAGGCGATCGCCCGCAAGCACGACGCCGACCTCAAATTCGAATTGGGCGAAGTGATCGGCGAGATCGTACCGGAGACGGCGGACTACATTTCGGTCATGAGCGAAGCCGCAGAAGACCGCGTCGCCTTCATCATCGCGGTGCTGGAATTGCACCACCGCCTGGTGCGGGCCGCGTGAGCCGTTCGTTCAGCGCGCGGCAATGGTGCGGGCCAGAGCCACCACCGATTTGAACATCGGGCTGGTGGGCCGGGCCAGTTCATCGACGATGGTGAAGTGGTTGGTGCCGGGCACCAGCACGTCCTCGGCGGTCACCCCGGCCTGGCGCCAGGTGCGGGCGATCTCGCGGCTCTGACGCAGGAACTCCTCGCTCTCGAGCCCACCGACGGCGGCGGCAAACACGCGTTGCTTGGGCGGTGGCGGCCAGAACATCGGGCTCGCCGCCTGCGCCTCGGCGGCGCTCAGTTTGAGCGCCACATTGAGGCTGGTGCCGACCAGCGGCGGCAGGTCGAAGACGCCGCTCACCGCATAACCCGCCCGCACCAGATCGGCCGGCACACCATCGATCGTGCGCCAATCGGTGGCCAGCATGGCGGCGGTCAAATGCCCGCCGGCGGAGTGGCCGATGATCAGCGGGTAGACCTTGGCGCGCTGCCACAGGTGCGCCAGAAAGGCGCGCAGTTCGCCGACGATGTCCATCACCGTCACCGCCGGGCAGAGCGAATAGGACGGCAGTGCAACGGCGATGCCGGCGGCATTGAGCTCGCGGGCGAGAAAGGCATAGTCCTCGCGGTCGCCGCGCTGCCAGTAGCCGCCATGAATGTAGACGATCAGCGGCGCCGGCTCGGAGCCGGTGCCGAAGAGATCATAGCGCTGGCGCGCGCCGGCGCCGTAGGCGATGTTCAGCTGCGCCGCCGCCCGCAACCGGTAGTCACGGGAGGCAGCGGACCAGCGGGCATTGATATCGACGTGGTCGGGGACGCGGTCTCGGTTGTTGTATTGGGCCTCGTAGTCATCGCGATCGCTCATATCACCGTCCGGGCTGAGGCTCGAGCTTCGTGTGGCCGCACCATGCGAGAGCCCTGGCGCGTCGGGCGCGCACCATAAGCTGCGACGCTCGTGCTGTCACCCGCCGCCGGCGGCTGCTCGCCGGCCTGGCGGCCGGCGCCGGCGGCACCTGGCGATCGGGCCGCAGCCGGGCCGAGCCCACCCGCCACCGACCTGGCCGAACAGGTGGACGGCCGGCAAAGCCGCGCTATCATGCGCCGTAAGGCCCGAGCTCCGCGGCGAGGCCTGTGCGCGCGGCGCTCCAGCGCCGGCCCGCGGCGTCCGGCGCCCGTCTCGGTGGCAAGGCCTGGCGCCTGGGCGGCGATCACGGCGGTTTTGAACGGACAGAGCCTTGAGAGGATGTGGCCGATGGCAGACGGCGGCGAACGGCAACGGCCCGTCGATGCGGGCGTGGTGAACGCAGCGACGCCCGCCGGCTACATGCCCGGCTTCGGCAACGACTTCGAAACCGAAGCCCTGCCCGGGGCGCTGCCGGTGGGACAGAACTCGCCACAACGGACCGCCTACGGGCTCTACGCCGAACAGCTGTCAGGCTCGCCGTTTACGGCGCCGCGTGGCAGCAACGAGCGATCCTGGCTCTACCGCATCCGGCCGTCGGTCAAGCACACCGGCAAATTCAAGCGCCTGTCGCTGCCGCACTGGAAGACGGCGCCGGCGACGGCGGAGCACGACCGCCCACTCGGGCAATTGCGCTGGGGGCCGGTGCCGATCCCGAACGAACCGGTGACGTTCCTCACCGGTCTGCGCACCATCACCACGGCGGGGGACGTCAACACCCAGGCGGGCATGGCGGCGCACGTTTATCTCATCACCCAATCGATGCACGAGGAGTATTTCTACAATGCCGATGGCGAGCTCTTGATCGTGCCGCAGCTGGGCACGGTGCGCTTCGCCACCGAATTCGGCCGCATCGAGGTGGCGCCGGGCGAGATCTGCGTCATTCCCCGCGGCGTCAAATTCCGCACCGAGCTGGTCGACGGGCCGGCGCGCGGCTACCTGTGCGAGAACTACGGCGCCAAGTTCACCATGCCGGATCGCGGTCCGATCGGGGCCAATTGCCTCGCCAATGCCCGCGACTTCAAGACCCCGGTCGCCGCCTTCGAGGATCGCGAGCAGCCGAGCCGGCTGACGGTCAAGTGGTGTGGCGGCTTCTTTGTCACCGAGCTCGGCCACTCGCCGCTCGACGTCGTTGCCTGGCACGGCAACTACGCGCCCTACAAGTATAACCTGCGCCACTTTTCGCCGGTCGGCGCCATCGCCTTCGATCATCCCGACCCGTCGATCTTCACGGTACTGACGGCACCGTCGGAGACGGCGGGCACCGCCAACGTCGACTTCGTGATCTTTCCGGAACGCTGGGCGGTGGCCGAGCACACCTTCCGCCCGCCGTGGTACCACATGAACATCATGTCGGAGTTCATGGGCCTGATCTACGGCGTCTATGATGCCAGGCCCGAAGGCTTCGTCCCCGGTGGCATCAGCCTGCACAACTGCATGCTGCCGCACGGTCCCGACAAGACCGCCTACGATGCGGCAACGCGGGGCGAGCTCAAGCCGGTCAAACTGACGAATACCTTGGCCTTCATGTTCGAGACGCGCTTTCCCCAGCACCTGACCAAGTTCGCGGCCGAGCTCGAAACCTTGCAGGAGGACTACGCCGCATGCTGGACGCCGCTCGAGAAGAACTTCACCGGCGCGCGATGAAGAGCGCTGGGCGCCCGTCGTCTGCCCGCCGACCGCTCGCCGCCTCGCCGGTCCGGAGCCTGGCATGAAGGTCGCCACCTATCGCAATGGCACCCGGGATGGGTGCCTCGTCATCGTCTCGCGCAACCTCACCCGGATGGTGCCGGCCTCGACGGTGATCGCCGGGCTCGAAACCTTGCAGCAGCTGCTGGACGATTGGGACGACCTGATCTTGAAGGTCGAGCGGGTCTCGGCCGAGCTCAACGAGGCCGCCTCCGGCCAGCGACCGCCGCGCTTCGACAGCGGCGAATTTGCCACCCAGCGCTGCATGGCACCGCTGCCGCGCGCCTACCAGTGGGCCGATGGCTCGGCCTATGTCAGCCACGTTGAGCTGGTGCGCCGGGCGCGCGGCGCGGCGATGCCGTCGAGCTTCTGGACCGACCCGTTGATGTACCAGGGCGGATCGGACAGCTTTCTCGGCCCGCAGGATCCGATCGCGATCGCGGATGCGGCCTGGGGCATCGACCTTGAGGGCGAGGTTGCGGTCGTCACCGGCGACGTGCCGATGGGCGCCAGCGCCAAGGAAGCGGCCGAGCGCATTCGCCTCGTCATGCTCGCCAATGACGTCTCGCTCAGAAACCTCATTCCAGCGGAGCTCGGCAAGGGCTTTGGCTTCTTCCACGGCAAGCCGTCGACCGCCTTCTCCCCCGTTGCCGTCACCGCCGATGAGCTTGGGCCGGCCTGGCGCGAAGGCAAGCTGCACTTGCCGCTGTTGGCCACCGTCAACGGCCGGCTGTTGGGCAGGCCCAATGCCGGGGTCGACATGACCTTCTCCTTTCCGGAGCTGGTGGCGCACGCCGCCAAGACCCGCACCCTCACCGCCGGCAGCATCGTCGGCTCCGGCACCGTCTCCAACCAGGGCGCGGCCGGTCCGGCCACGCCCGTGGCTGAGGGCGGCAGCGGCTACACCTGCCTTGCCGAGGCCCGCAGCGTTGAAATGCTGCGCCAGGGCCAAGCCTCGACGCCGTTCCTTGGCTTTGGCGACCGGCTGCGCATCGAGATGCTCGACGCCGCCGGCCATTCGATCTTCGGGGCGATCGAGCAACAGGTCATCCAATACCTGCGCTAGCGGCGGGGTCAGGCAAGGAGAGCGGCAATGGCAAGCTTTGCATCGACGTCGGATTTGGCCGACAAGACCATCACCTTCCAGGAGATCGGACGCGGCCTCTACGCCTTCACCGCCGAGGGCGACCCCAACAGCGGCGTCATCATCGGCGACGACGGCGTGATCGTGGTCGATGCCCAGGCGACACCGGTGATGGCGCGGCTGGTGATCGAGCGCGTGCGTCGGGTGACCGACAAGCCGATCAAATACCTGGTGCTGTCGCATTATCACGCCGTGCGTGTGTTGGGGGCATCGGCCTACGCGGCACAACAGGTGTTGGCATCGGACGCCTGCCGCGCCATGATCGCCGAGCGCGGCAAGGAGGACTGGGACTCCGAATTCGGCCGCTTCCCGCGGCTGTTCCGCGCCGCCGAATCGATCCCCGGCCTGACCTGGCCGAGCCTGACCTTTGATCGACGCCTGACGCTCTATCTCGGCAAGCGTCGGGTCGAGCTCAGCCACATCGGACGCGCCCACACCGCCGGCGACATCGTGGTCTACGTGCCGGATGCCAACGTGCTGTTTTCGGGCGACATCGTCGAATACCAATCCGCCTGCTATTGCGGCGATGCGCATTTCACCGACTGGCCGACGACCTTATCGCGCCTCGATGCCTTCAAGGCCGAGGCGCTGGTGCCCGGTCGCGGCGATGCCCTGGTGGGTGCGACACGGGTGGCCGAGGCGGTGGCCCTGACGCGCGACTTCCTCACCGATACCTATCAGCCGGTCAAGCGCGGGGTGGCACGCGGCGCCAGCTTGAAGGAGTGTTTCGACGAGGCCACCGCCGCCATGCGCCCGAAATACGCAAGCTGGCCGATCTTCGAGCATTGTCAGCCGTTCAATGTGGCCCGCGCCTACGACGAAGCCCAGGGCATCGACACGCCGAAGATCTGGACCGCCGAGCGCGATCGCGCCATGTGGTCGCAACTGCAGGGCTGAACGCCCGCCATCGCCGCGGCGGCTGGCAATGAGGCGAGCGTGAGAGGGGGAAGGTGCGAGGCGGCGGACAATCGGGGGTTGCCAGCCTGCTGCTGGCGCGGCTGCCGTTCTTTTACGGCTGGATCATTCTGGCCTGCGTGTGCTGCTGCGGCTTTGCCCGCCAGGGCCCGGCCGTCGCCACCTTGTCGATCTTCGTTGAGCCGATGACGCGCGACTTTGGCTGGTCGCGCACCCTTCTGTCCGGCGCCGTCTCGCTCGGCGGCATCCTGGCGGCGCTGGCCTCGCCGCTGATCGGCCCGATTCTCGATCGCCGCGGCGCGCGCCTGATCCTATGCGCGGCGGTGCTGCTGACCGGGCTGTCGACCATGCTGTTGTCGCTCACCCAATCGCTGATCGCCTTCTATGTCTGCTTCTGTATCGCACGCCTGAACTTTGCCGGGCCGTTCGACATCGGTATCTACGGCGCCGTCAACAGCTGGTTCTTCGCCCGCCGAGCGATCGCCAATGCCGTCGTCGGCCTGGCGCAAATGCTTGGCCTGGTGGCGATGCCGCTGATCGCCCACGTCGCCATCGCCGAGGCCGGCTGGCGTGGCGGCTGGCTGGCGATCGGGGCGACGGTCATCATTGTTGGCCTGCTGCCCGCCTGGCTGTTGCTGGTGCGGCGTCCCGAGGACGTGGGCCTGGTGCCGGACGGCGGCGTCATCGCCGCCGCGCAACCGGGCACGAGCCGCCGCCCCGAGCCGGCCTTCAGCCGTCGCCAGGCCTTGCGCACGCCGGCCTTTTGGCTGCTGTCGCTCTACACGGTGGCGGTCTATCCGGTGCAGGCCGGGATCAGCCTGCATCAGGCCCCGCACATGATCGAGAGCGGCTTGAGCCCGACCACTGCCGCCACCATCGTCAGCGCCTTCTCCTTTACCGCCGCCGTGGCCGGGCTCCTGTTCGGCCTCATCGCCCGGCGCATTGGCCTCAACGCGGCACTGGCGATCAGCGGCACCGCGCTCGGCATCAGCGCGCTGCTCATGATCGGCGTCAGCTCGCCGATCGAAGGCTATCTGGCGGCGGGCTCATTCGGCACCGGCATCGGCGGCATCTTGACCTTGCTGCCGCTGGCCTGGGCCGACTACTTCGGGCGCAACAGCTTCGGCGCCATTCGCGGCGCGGCACTGTCGCTGCAGGTCACGGCACAGGCGTCGGGGCCGCTGATCTCCGGGCTGCTGCGCGACCTCTATGGCAGCTACGCCATCGCCTTGTACCTGTTTGCCGGGCTGTCGTTCCTGAGCGCCGTCGTTGCCCTCATCGCCCGCCCGCCGCGGCCCCCTGACTAGCCGTGCTCCGGCCCGGCGGCCCGCTGTGCTAGGCTGGTGGCAACCCAGTTGGCTAGGCACCGCTCGTTGGCATGCGCGACGTTCGCCAGATCCACTTTCCGCACCGGCGCTCGGCCGATCAGGATCGACCACAGCCCCGCCACCACCCGCTCGTCATCGTCGGCGCCGGGCCGGTTGGGCTCGTCGCCGCGCTCGACTTGGCGCGCAAGGGGCACGCCTCGGTCGTGATCGACAAAAAATCGAGCCTCTCGGACGGCAGCCGCTCCATCTGCTGGGCCAAGCGTTCGCTTGAGATCATGGACCGGCTCGGCGTCGGCCAGGCGCTGACCGAGAAAGGCATCACCTGGAAGACCGGCAAGGTGTTCTTCGACCGCGGTCGCGTGTTCGAGTTCGACCTGTTGCCCGACGCTCAGCATCGGCGTCCTGCGTTCGTCAACCTGCAGCAGTACTACCTTGAGCATTTCTGTATCGAAGCGGCGAAACGCACCGGGCTCATCGACCTGCGTTGGCAGGAGGAGGTGACAAGCCTGACGCCGACCGGCGATGGCCTGTTGCTTAACATCGCCACCCCCGCTGGCGGCTACCGGCTGGTGAGCGACTGGGTCATTGCCGCCGATGGCGCGCGTTCGGCGCTGCGCCGCAGCCTTGGCCTTGCCTTCGAAGGTCGCGTTTTCGACGACCAGTTCCTGATTTGCGATGTCAGGCTGAAGCTCGGCCGGCCGGCCGAGCGCTGGTTCTGGTTCGACCCGCCCTTCAATCGCGGCCGCTCGGCGCTGCTGCACCGTCAGGCCGACGACGTCTGGCGGCTCGACTTCCAGGTTGGCGCCAGCGCCGACCGTGACCAGGAGACGCGGCCGGACAACGTCGCCCGGCGCGTGCGCGCCATGCTGGGAGAGGATGTCGCGTTCGCCTTCGAGTGGATCAGCCTCTACCGGTTCCAGTCGCGGCGGCTCGAGCGCTTCCGGCACGGGCGGGTCCTGTTCGCCGGCGACGCTGCGCACCAGATGTCGCCATTCGGCGCCCGCGGCGGTAATAGCGGCATCCAAGATGCCGACAATCTGGTGTGGAAGCTCGACCTCGTCCTGCGGCAGCTGGCGCCGGCGACCTTGATCGACAGCTATGATCAAGAGCGCATCGCCGCAGCCGACGAGAACCTCATCAATACCACGCGCTCGACCGACTTTATTGCCCCCAAGAGCGCCATCAGCCGTGCCTTCCGCGACGGCGTGCTGGCACTCGCCAGGACCGAGCCGTCGGCGCGCCGGCTCGTCAACTCCGGCCGCCTATCGGTGGCCACCCATTACCAAACCTCGCCGCTCAACGGACCCGACGCGCTCGGCCCCGGCGTGGCACCGGCGGTGCGCCCCGGTGCCGCCGCCCTCGATGCGCCGGTGGCGGCGGGCTGGCTCCACGACCACATTGGCGACGGCTTCGTCGGGGTCTGGTTCGCTCGCGACCCGGGCCTCACCCAGCCCTTTGCCCGCGACGCCGGGCTGTTGTCCGAGCGGGCGCTGCCGATCAAAACAGTTGTGGTTAGCGATGCCATTGCCTGCGAGCGCTATGGCGCCGAGCCGGCGCCGGCCTATTATCTTTTCCGCCCGGACCAGCACGTGGCGGCGCGCTGGCGCCACCCACAACGGGCGGCGGTTGAAGAGGCGGTGGCGCGCGCCACCGGCAGCAGGTGTTGACGTTGGAGGGAGCCGATGCCGCTGACGCGCGAGCCCAACCTTGAGGATCCCGACGGCCTCTACGCCGCCATCCTGGAGGCGCACTGCGACTTGAGCGAGGCCGAAAGCGTGGCCCTCAATGCCCGCCTGGTGCTACTGCTTGCCAATCACATCGGCGATGAAGCCGTGGTGCGCGAGGCGCTGACCTTGGCGCGCCAATCGATCGACGCGGCGGCGCCACAAGAGGGCGGCGACCGCAGCTTCAGTTGAGCCGCGTCTTGAGGTCGCGGATGCTTTGATCGATCAGCGCCGCGCCGGCGGCACCGCTCGCCTTTTCGCGCAGGATCTTTTCTGCCGCAGCAATCGCCAGATCGACGGCGGCGGCCCGCACCTCGTCGACGGCCTGGCCTTCGGCGCGCGCGATCTTCTCCTCGGCCAGCCGGGTGCGCCGTTCCAGCGATTCCTTGAGCGAGCGCCGCGTGTCGGCGGCGAACGCCTCCGCCTCCTGGCGCGCCTGGCTGACAATCGCCTCGGCTTCCTCGCCGACCAGGCGATGCTTGCGCTGATAATCGGCGAGCAAGGACTGCGCCTCCTCGCGCACGCGCCGCGCTTCGTCGAGCTCCTTGCGGATCGCCTCGGCGCGGTCATCGAGCGCTTTGCCGATCAGCGCCGGCACCTTGTAGTAGACGAGCACCAGCAGAAACACGATGAACGCCACCGCGACCCAGAACTCGGCCAGAAACAGCATCGCCTCGCCTCCTACTCGGCCGCCTGCCGGCTGATCAGGGCCTTCTGCACCTCGTCCTTGCTCACCTCGCGGCCGCTCAGCCGCGCCACGATGGCGCCGGCAAGTTCGCCGGCGATGTCCTTGACGCCAGCCAGCGCGGTGGCCTTGGTCTGGGCGATGCGGCGCTCGGCATCGGCGAGCTTAACGGCGATCTCGGCCTCGACGGTGCCCCGTTCCTTTTCCATTTCGGTGACCAGCGTATCGCGCATTCCCTTGACGATGGTCTGCGCTTTGCCGCGCGCTTCCGCCAGCGCCCGCTCGTAGTTGGCGAGCGCCGCATCGGTCTCGGCCCTGATCTTTTCGGCCTGGCTGAGGTCGCGCTGCCGACGCTCGCGTCGCTCCTCGATGACCTCGCCGACGCGCGGCAGGTAGAAGCGCTTGAGCAGCAGATACAAGAGGCCGAAGCTCAGCGCCAGCCAGATCAGCTGCGGCGCAAAGGTGTTGGAATCGAGCGGCGGGAACGCCTTGGCGTGTCCCGCCTCGTGAGGCACTGCCGTGCCGGCTGTCGTGTTGGTTGCCATGGCGATCTATCCTGGCAGCCGCCCGTGATCAGGTGAAGAGCAGAAGAAAAGCGATCAGCAGCGCAAAGATGCCCAGCGCTTCCGTCACCGCGAAGCCAAAGATCAGGCGCCCGAACTGGCCATCGGCGGCGGACGGGTTGCGCAGCGCACCCTGCAGGAACTGGCCGAACAGGTTGCCGACGCCGATCGCGGCAGCACCGGTGCCGATGGCCGCGAGGCCGGCGCCGATCAGTTTAGCGGCTGCTGGATCCATGGACTTTTCTTCTCCTTTGCAAGTTGACCTTGAAGCGACTGCGGGGGTTGGACGTTAGTGCCCCGGATGCAAGGCATCGTTGAGGTACATGCAGGTCAGCATGGTAAAGACATAGGCCTGCAGGAACGCGACCAGCACTTCCAGCGCCGTCAGCGCAATGGCCATCAGCAGTGGCAGCGGCGCCAGCGCCGCATAGGCGCCGGCCCCGAGCAGCATCACCACGAAGCCGCCGAACACCTTGAGCGTGATGTGCCCGGCCAGCATGTTGGCGAACAGCCGCACCGAGTGGCTCACGGGCCGGGTCAGAAACGAAATGATCTCGATCACCACCACCAGCGGCAGGATCAGGATCGGCACGCCCTCCGGCACGAACAGCTTCAGGAACTTCAGGCCGTTTTTGGCGAAACCGATGATGAGCACGGTGATGAACACCATCAGCGCCAGCGCCGCCGTCACCACGATGTGGCTGGTCACCGTGAAAAAGCCGGGGATCAGCCCCAAGCTATTGGCCGTGAACACGAAGATGAAGATCGTGAACACGAAGGGAAAATACTTCATGCCGCCGTGACCGATGCTGTCGCGCACCATGTTGGCGACGAACTCGTAGCCGACCTCGGTCAGCGACTGCAGTCGGCTGGGCACCAGCGAACGGCTCTGCATCGACACCACGAAGAAGCCGGCGATCAGCAGCACCGCCAGCAGCATGAACAGCGACGCGTTGGTGAACGAGGCGTCCCAGCCAAAAATCTTGATCGGGATCAGGCGATGGATCTCGAATTGATGGATCGGGTCGGGCATCCCGGTGCCTTCGCTTCCGACATTCGGCGCTGCCACGCTAAGCTCCTCAGTCCTCGTCGTCTGGCACGCTGTGACCGATCCGGCCGCCGGTGCGCGCCATGAAGTCTCTTTGCATGCGCTCGTAGGCTCTCATCACATTGAGCACCCCGGCCGCAAACCCCAGCAGGAAAAACAACAAAAACAGCCACGGCTTGGTGCCAAGCCACCGGTCGAGACCCCAGCCGATGCCACCCCCGACCACGACCGCGGCCACCATTTCGGCGGCCATCCGCATGCCATAGGCCATGCCGCGGCCGCGCATTTCCGCGTCGAGGTCGGCATCCGCATCGGCCTGCCGTTGCGCTTTGATCTTGCCGAGTTTGTCGCCGAGCTCGTCAACCCTGCCTCTGAACGCAGCTGCCTCCTCGGGGCTCATCTGGCGCTCGCCAGGACCTCGACGATCACCTGGATCTGGCATGGAGTTCACATCCCCGGCGGAGGCGGCCCGTCTCCCCCCGCGGGGCCTTATCAAATCGCGGGGACCTTAAAGCAGCGGTTCCCGGCAGTGTCAAGAATGTGGCAGTCGTGCCGTACGCGGACGCTTGCCTGAGTGGCCTGACAGCGCGCCGATGCGACAATTCGACCGCGCCGGGCAGGCGCGGCGGCCTCGCCGCGGGCCGGCACCGGCGCCCGCCAAGCGCGCCACGGAGCCCCCCGAAGGCCGCCGTCAGCACCCGGGCGCCCGCGATCCACCTCTAGGCGGCCACCACAAACTTTTGCGCCGTGTCGAGGTCGACCGACACCAGCTGGCTCACGCCCTTCTCCCCCATCGTCACCCCGAACAGGCGGTTCATCCGCGACATGGTCATCGGATGGTGGGTGATCACCAGGAACCGCGTCGCCGTGTCCGCCGCCATCTTTTCCAGCAGGGTGCAGAAGCGGTCGACATTGGCATCGTCGAGCGGCGCATCGACCTCGTCGAGCACGCAGATCGGCGATGGATTGGTTAAAAACACCGCAAAGATCAGCGCCATCGCCGTCAGTGACTGTTCGCCGCCGGACAGCAGCGACAATGTCGCCGGCTTCTTGCCCGGCGGCCGGGCAATGATCTCAAGACCGCCATCGAGCGGATCCTCTGCGTCGATCATTTCCAGCCGGGCTTCGCCGCCGCCGAACAGGGTCATGAACAGCTGCTTGAAGTAGCCGTTGACGGCGTCAAACGCCTGCTGCAGGCGGGTGCGGCCCTCGTTGTTGATTTGCACGATCCCGGACCGCAGCTTGGCGATGGCGGCTTCAACGTCGGTCTTCTCCCGGTCCAGGTTCTCGAACTGCTGGCTGAGGCCGGCGAGATCGTCGTCGGCCTGCAGGTTGACGCCGCCCAGGCGGTCGCGTTCGGTGCGCAGGCGCAAAAGCTGGCTCTCCGCCGCCTCCAGCGCCGGCAGGGCCGCGTCCGGTGCTACACCGGCTAGCGCCAGGCACTCCTCGGGTGGGCAGCCTAACTGCTCACGGATCTTGCGCCCCTCCTCGCTGCGGCGCTGGCGGGCGTTTTCCAGGCGCGCCTCGGTGCGCGCCCGATGCTCGCGCTCATCGGCGACGGCGGTTTGCGCCTGCCGCAGCGCCTGCGCCGCCGAGCGGTGGGCGTTTTCGGCCTCGGCCAGGGCATCGGCGGCGGCGCGGCGCTGGCCCTCGGCGGCAGCCAATTCACTCATCAAGGTCTGGCGCTGCTGCGCTACCATGGCCGGGATGCTGGCAAGCCGCGCCAGCTCCGCCTCGGTCGCGGTCAGGCGCTCTGCCAGCGCCAGCATCTGCGTATCGGCGTTGGCGATGCGGGCGCGGTTGCGATCGTTCTCGGCGGCAATCGCCTTCTGCCGCTCAAGCCGTGCCCGGTGCTCGCGCTCGAGCGTGACCAGTTCGGTTCGGGTCTCCGCCACCTGGGTACGCACCAGGTTGGCGGCGCCCTGTGCCTCGGCCAGCTCCGCCTCCAGCGCCTCAACGCCCGGCAGCGCCGGCAGCAAGGCCTCGCCCTTGGCCAACAGCGCCTCGGCCTCGGCCAAGGCATCGCTGCAGCGCTGTTTGGCGTCCGTGACCGCCGTGATCTTGGCTTCGGTCTCGCGCGCCTGCCGTTCCAAGGTGGTGAGCACGTCGCGCGTTTCGGCGAGCTTGCCCTGGGTCTCGCGCCAGAGCTGGCGCAGACGGCGTTCCTCGGCTTGCGTCAGGCGCAGGCGTTCATCGGCGGCGGCAGCGGCATCGCGCGCACGCTCGGTCAGCTGGCGCTGGCGCGCCTCCTCCTTGATCAGCACCCCGAGCCGGCTGCGCTCGGCCAATCGGGTGGCGGCAGCGCTGGTGCCACGGGCGGCGGCGACGTAGCCGTCCCAGCGCCACAGGTCGCCCTGGCGCGAGACCAGGCGCTGCCCGGCCTTGAGCCGGCGCATGAGTTTGTTGCCGTCGGCCTGAGCCACCAGCCCAATCTGGGACAGGCGCCGCGCCAGCTCGGCTGGCGCCGTGACGTGCGCGCTCAGCGGCTCGACACTGGCCGGCAGCGGCGGGTCGCGCTCGGCCCCCGGGTTCAGGCGCCAGTGCAAGGCTGCCGCCTCGGCGGCCGGCGCCTCGAGATCGTCGCCGAGTGCGGCGGCGAGCGCCATCTCATAGCCGCTGGCGACGCGAATCTGATCGAGGATGGGTGGCAGGCCGGCCGCGCCCGAGGGCTGCAGCAGCTTCTTCAGGGTCTCGACCTCGGTCTTGAGTTTGCCGGCGGCAAGATCCGCCTCCACCGCCGCCTCGGTCTTGGCCTGAGCGTCAAGCGTCGCGGCCTCGGCCGCCTCCTCCGCGGTCAAGGTCTGGGCCTCGATCACGGCGATCTCGGTCATCAGCCGTTGCCCCAGCTCGGCGGTGACCTTGAGCTTGGAGGCGTCCGGCGCGCGGCCGACGATCTCGCGCGTCTCGGCTTCGAGCGCCACCATCTGCCGCTTGAGCCGGTCGATCTGCTCGCGCCGCTCCTGGCATTGAGCCTCGACGCTGCGGCGCCGCGCCCGCGCCTCGGCGGCGGCGCTCGTCAGCTGGCTCAGCCGTGCCTCGGCAAGCTTGAGCTCGGCATCGCCCCGCTCATAGCTGATCAGCGCCTTTTGTTCGAAGTCGGCGGCGAGCGCCGCCGTGCCGGCCATCGACTGCGCCTCGGCCTCGAGCCGCGCCAAGGTGTCCTGGGCCTCGGCGCGCAACCCTTTTTCGCGCTCCAGATCGCGGCTCGACTGCTCGGCGCGAGCCGCCAGTTCGCGCTGGCGCTCGGCGCTGCGCTCGGCTTCGCGCTCGAGGTTGTCCTGTTCGACCTTGAAGCGATTGAGGACTGCGCCTTTCGCCGCCTCCTGTTCGCGCAGCGCCGGCAGCCGGGCGGCGGTGTCGGCCTCGGCGCGGAGCGCCTTGGCTTCCTGCTCGGTGGCAAGCGCCATCTTTTCCAGAGCCGCGGCCAGATTGGCCTCTTCGCCATTGACCTGGGTCGCGGCCTCCCGCCAGCTGAGATGCAACAGCAGGGCATCGGATTTGCGGATCTCGGCCGACAGATCCTTGTAGCGACGCGCCTGACGAGCTTGGCGCTTGAGGCTTTCGACCTGGGAGTTGAGCTGCCCCAGGATGTCGTTGAGGCGGGCGAGGTTGTTTTCGGCGGCCTTGAGCCGCAGCTCCGCCTCGTGCCGGCGCGTGTGCAGGCCGGCGATGCCGGCGGCATCTTCCAGAATGCGCCGGCGCTGTTCGGGCTTGGCATTGACGAGTTCGCCGATCTGGCCCTGCCGCACCAACGCCGGCGAGCGGGCGCCGGTGGCGGCATCCTCAAACAGAATGCGTACGTCGCGGGCCCGGGCCTCGCGGCCGTTGATGCGATAGGCGGAGCCCGCCTCACGCTCGATCCGGCGCGTCACTTCCAAGCCATCCGCGCCGCTGAATTCGGCCGCCGCCTTGCCGGCGGTGTTTTCAACAAAGATCGTCACCTCGGCGCTATTGCGCGCCGGCCGGTCGGCGGTACCGGAAAAGATCACATCGTCCATGGCGGCTGCCCGCATGCTCTTGTGCGAGCTCTCGCCCATCACCCAGCGCAGCGCCTCAAGCAGGTTCGACTTGCCGCAGCCATTGGGGCCCACGACGCCGGTCAGACCGGGCTCGATCAGCAGCTCGGTCGGCTCCACGAACGACTTGAAGCCCAACAGCCGGAGCCGATTGATGTGCATGGCAACGGGCACCCTCGGAAGCTTAAAGCCAACTCCCTCTACACGATTTTTGGCACGGGCTGCGGGCTCAATGGCGCGCGCTGGCCGCACCTGACTGGGCTCGGCCCACCGGGCCTCGACTCACTGGCCTTTGTGGCTGACCTCGGATGGTGTCCCCTCGCCGGCCAGGATCGGGTCCACCATCTCGCGGATTTCCTTCATCCCGATCACCGCCTTCACCAGTTTGCCCTGGATGAAAAAGTTCGGTGTTCCGATCACGCCGAGCGTCCGGCCGCGCTCCTTGATCCAGTTGAGCTGGGCGATCATGGCGCGATTCTCGCGGCAGCTGTCAAACTGTGCGCGCGTCATCCCCACCTCCGCGCTGACCTTGAAGATCGGGTCCGGCCGCACCTCCTGGCTGACCCAGGATGCCTGCTGCGCCATCAGCTTGTCGTAGAGGACGAAATACTTATCCGGCGGCGCACACCTGAGCGCAATGGTCGCCAATCCCGACTGCTTGCCGATCGGAAACTCGGCGCGCAGCACATAGCGCACCTTGCCGGTGTCGATGTACTCGCGCTTGAGCACGGGAAAGGTTTCGGCCTGGAAGCGCCGGCAGTATGGGCAGGTCATCGAGGCGTACTGGACAATCGTCACCGGCGCGTCGCTGCGCCCGAGCGCCATCTCGGGCAGCTCGCCAGCCTTCATGATCTCGGCCAGCGGCGGATCCTTGAGCACGGTGCGGGTCTTGCCCGGGTTCGGCGGCGTGTCCTGGAAGGGATCGAAGCCCGGGGCGTCGACGCTGGCGCCGCCGGCCGCCAGCGCGGCAGTGGCGGTGGGATCGAGCGCCGGCCCCAGCAGCGACAGCTCGCCGCTACAGCCGGCGAGCGGCGCAACGATCATCAGGGCCAAGAGCGTTCGCCGTGCCGGCAATCAGGCCTCGCGGGGTTAGCTTTTGAGCAGGGCCGCGAAGGTCTTGTCGAATTCCTCGATGGTCGCTGGCCCCGTCATGCGCTTGCCGTTAATGAAAAAGGTCGGTGTCGATCCCACGCCGAACTCATCGGCGGCCCGCGACCGGATTTTGACAATGTCATCCATCAACTTCTGATCGGTCAGACACTTGTCGAAGCTCTCCTGGGTGAAACCCGCCTGTTTGGCGATCTTGAACAGCTCCGGCACCGGGTTGCCGCGAACGAACGCCCATTCCTCCTGCTTGGCAAACAGCGCCGAGATCAGTGGCACGGTTTTATCGCCGCCGGCGCATCGCGCCAGCATCGAGGCGGCGATGGCGAGCTTGTCGAGAGGAAATTCGCGCATGACAAAGCGCACCTTGCCGGTGTCGATGTACCTTTCCTTGAGGGTCGGAAACACCTTGTTGTGGAAGTTGGCGCAGTGGCCGCAGGTCATCGAGGCGTACTCGACCACGGTCACGGGCGCATCCTCCTTGCCCAGCACCAGTTCCGGCAGCGGGCCCGGCTGCATCAATTCTTCGATCGGGATCTCGGCGCGGGCGGCGGCCCGTTTCTGCGCCGCGGCCGGCTCCAGGAGCGCCCAGCTCAGGCCGGCGGAGGTCACGGCGAGCCCCGCCGACAGCTTGATCATGGCGCGCCGTGACAGGCGGCCGCGCCATGGAGTGTCTTTTGGGTCGTTCAAGTGCTCACTCCTCACCTCATGCCCGGAAAACGCGATCAAAGCGGGACTTCGACGCGCCAGCCGGCGCCCGAACGCCAGCAGCGCTGCCGGCCCCAGCGCTCGTTGCCTGATAACATAGGATCGCCGGCAAATAAGGCAAATCCGCGTGAACGCCGCCGCCGCCCTCAGCCGGCCGCGCCGAGCTGGGATCCGAGCCGGCTCAGCGCCGCGCGCAGGGCGGCATCGCCAATGCCGGCGAGCGCGGCGGGCGCCGCCGCCTCAGAGCGCTGCCGCCGCGGCACACGCGGTGGCGTGGGCGGCACCAGCGGCACCAGGGGCGCTTGCAGCAGGCGCAACTCGGTCACGGCTGCATAGCCAAAGTAGGCATTGATGCGCTCCAGGATCTGTCGGCTTTGATACTGGAACTCAAGCGCGTGGGCGCCATCGACGCGGATCAGCAAGCTGGCGCCACGGCGCCGGGTCGGCTCGCGCTCGCCATCATCACCCCCATCACTCGCCCCCTGGCCGCGCGGCGGCCATTTGAGGCGCTCCGGGCTCGAGGCTGCCGCCAACTGCGACCCGACGATGGCCGGCCAGTCCATGATCAGGTTGAGGGTGGAAAAGCCGAACCGCTCAAAGGCGCGGGCCGTGAGGCGGGGAATAAAGCTTCCCACCGCCTTGATCGGGAGGCCACCCCGGCGCGCCAAGCCCGTGGCCTGGCGTGGGGTCGGCGCCGCGGCGGGGCGCCGGGGCGCGCGCGGCGGCTTTGTCGGGCTAGGCACAGGCACCGGCACGGGGGCTCCCTCGGGCTGAAGCTCAATTCCCTGGAACGGCGCGACCCCTTACCATTGAATGACTGATTCGAGGTGTAGGGGGCGCTGGCCGCATGTCGATTGTTGCAAAAGCGCAACCAACCGCCGCCGGGCGGGTGCCGGACGCCGAACGGGACACGGCCCAGCTGCTGTTGGAGTGGTGGGACCGTGAGCGGCGCGATTTGCCGTGGCGGGCGCCGCCGGGAGGCCAGAGCGATCCCTACCACGTCTGGCTCTCCGAAATCATGCTGCAGCAGACCACGGTGAAGGCGGTCATCCCCTATTATCAGGGATTTTTGGCGCGCTGGCCGACGGTGGCGGCGCTCGCCGCCGCCAGCCTCGATGAGGTGCTCGCCGCCTGGGCCGGACTTGGCTACTACAGCCGCGCGCGCAACCTCCACCAGTGCGCCCAGGTCGTCAGCCAGCGCTTGGGCGGCCGGTTCCCGAGCTCGGAAGCCGAGCTGATGGCCCTGCCGGGCATCGGTCCCTACACCGCCGCCGCCATCGCCGCCATCGCCTTCGGCGCGCCGACCATGCCGGTCGACGGCAACATCGAGCGGGTGATGGCCCGGCTGTTTGCCAAAGCCGAGCCGCTGGCGACCATCAAACCAAGTTTGCGGGTGTTGGCCGCGAGCCTGTTGCCGCCGGCCCGTGCCGGCGACTTCGCGCAGGGCCTGATGGACCTCGGCGCCAGCGTGTGCACGCCCAAGCGGCCATCCTGTCTGATGTGCCCGTTGCAACGGCGTTGTGCCGGCCACGCCCAAGGCCTGGCGGCGATGCTGCCGATCAAGCCGGCCAAGGCCGATCGGCCGCTGCGGGTCGGCCTTGCCTTCGTGGCGCTGCGCGAGGACGGCACCGTGCTGTTGCGCCGCCGCCCCGACGCGGGCCTGCTCGGCGGCATGCTCGAGGTCCCCTCGACCGCGTGGAGCGACACCTTGCCGCCGCTCGACCAGGCCTTGCGCGCGGCACCGGTGCACGGCCAGTGGTGGGCGGTGCCGGGCACCGTCACGCACACGTTTACGCATTTCCGGCTCGAGCTCATGGTCTATCGGGCCGTGGTGCCGATCGATACGCCGCTCACCTTTTGGGCCGATCCGCAGCACTGCCGCTGGCTGGCGCGGCGCAGCTTTGAGACCGCGGCGTTGCCGAGCGTCATGCGCAAGGTGCTGGCCCACGGCCTGCGCGAGCAGTGAGTTCAGGCGCCTGACGCCGGGCGCGCGTCCGCAAGCTCGGCAAAATGCCCGCGCCGCTGCAGAACGGCCAGCACGATCAGCGCCGGCACCGCCGCCAAGGTGGTCAGCAGAAAAAAGCCGGGCCAGCCGGCGAGGGCCGCAAGGTAGCCGGTCCCGGCCGACAGCACCGTGCGCCCGGTCGAGGCCAGCGCCGTCAACAGCGCGTATTGCGTGGCGGTGTGCAGCGGGTTGTGGCAGAGCCGAGACAGGTAGGCGACGAAGAACACCGTGCCCATGGCACCACTGAAGTTCTCGATGACGATGGCGACCGTCAGCGCCCAGGGGCTCACGATCTGAGCATTGAGCCACACAAAGCCGAGATTGGAGAGCATCTGCAACAACGCGCCCAGCCACAGCGCGCCGTCGAGCGAAAGCGCGCGCGCCACGGCGCCGCCGGCAAAGCCGCCGATCAGCAGTGCCGCCAGTCCGACGCCGTTGCCGACCGCGGCATAGGTGGCCTTGTGGTAGCCAAGCGCCAACACGAACGGGCCGGTCATGGCTCCGGCCAGGGCGTCGCACAGCTTGTAAAGGATCACCAGCGCCAGCACCACGAACGCATCGCGCTGGGCCAGAATGTCGGCAAAGGCGCCGTGCGCGGTTGCCAGCACGCGCCCGAGCGCCGCCGGTGCCGCGCCCAGCGTCGGCGTGCCGCGTCCGGGCCGCGCCAGCAGGCTCGCAACCATGCCGACCAGCATCAACAGGGCGGCGATGGCATAGCCGATCGACCAGGCGCGCATCTTGTCGATGCCCAAGACCTCGAGCCACTCGGTCAAGGCCGTGACACCCCCCGCCGACACCAGCGCGCCGATGCGATAGGCGGCAACATAACTTGCCATGCCCGCCGCCTGCTCGTGCGGCGCCAAGCTTTCGATGCGGTAGGCGTCGATGACGATGTCCTGGGTTGCCGAGGCAAAGGCAACGACGAGCGCGGCGAGGCCGACGCTGACGGGGGCGGTGATCGCATCGCGCGTGCCGAGAAAGGCGATCGCGGCCATCAAGGTCACCTGCGTCGCGAGCAGCCAGGCGCGGCGGCGGCCGAGCCGCGCCGACAGCCACGGGACGTCGAGCGCGTCGACCACCGGAGCCCACAAAAATTTGATCGTATACGGCAGGCCGGCGAGGGTGAGGAGGCCGATGGTGCCGAGATCGACGCCGCTGTCTGCCAGCCACAGGCGCAGGGTTTCGCCGGACAAGGCCAGGGGCAGGCCGGCAGAAAATCCAAGCAGCAGCACGATCAGGACGCGCGGGCGCAGATAGAGTGTGATGCCCGCGGCAAGCTCGCTTGCCCATCGGCGCGGCGCGGTTGTCGGCTCGCTCATTGACCTCTCGGGACCCTCGCGGGGCGGTTTTTCAACTCATTGTAAGTCCAACCCGAATCACTTTATGCCGACCTACCATTGATGGCAGCAGAGCGGGGTCACGGTCATGGCGTCTTTGGTAGGCGGGCTTCTGGGTCAGCTCAAGCCGGGCTCCGGGCGCGGCCTGTTCGGCGCCGGCAAGGACAAGCCGCCGCAGACGACCTTGCGCGGCCTTTCCAAGCGGGCCTACCTATTCGAGGTCTACCGGCGCGAGGCGATACCCGATCTGGGGGAGATCGGTGCCGTCTATGTCTACGCCCGCAGCACCGGTGCCGAGCCGGCGCCCACCCCGCCCTCCGTCAGCCCCGGCAACAGCTACGAACCCGGCTACATCGGCAGCACCGGCGAGCTCGCCCGGCGCGATGCCGAACACGATCGGCACGGCCACTTCATCGGCTTTGCCTTCGACGTCGTGCTCGTTCTGCGCCTCGAGCAACGCACCATGCGCGGCGAAATCGAGGCCGATCTGATCGAGCGTTACCGGCCGGTGCTGAACGAACTACTCCGCGGCTACCAGGGAAACACTGCCAGCTGACAGCCCGAGCTGGCGCCGCGCCTCGTCGCGCAAGGCGTCGATGGGTTTGCGTTGACCCTCCACTTCGTAGTGCCAGAAGGTCCAGCCGTTGCAGGCCGATTTGCCTTGCAGCTGGGCGCCGAGCCGGTGGATCGAGCCCTGCCGACCACCGACGGCGAGGGTGCCGTCGGCCTTGACTTCGGCGCTGAGGCGTCCACGCTCGTCGGTGAGCGTGACCCCGGGCTCGAGCATGCCAAGCTCGATGATGGTGCCGAAGGCAACGCGCGGCTCCAGCCGCTTGCAGCGCATGGTCTCTAACGCCGACGGCGGATGCGGGTTGACCTTACGGATGCGATCGAGCGCCGCGGCGGCGTAGGCAGGGTTGCGCTCGATGCCGAGCCAGCGCCGGCCCAGGCGTTGCGCCACCGCGCCGGTGGTGCCGGTGCCGAAAAACGGGTCGAGCACCAGATCGCCGGGGTTGGTGGAGGCGAGCAGCACCCGCCGGATGAGCGCCTCCGGTTTCTGGGTCGGGTGCGCCTTGCGTCCGCCCACGTCTCGCAGCCGCTCCGGGCCGGAGCAGATCGGCAGCAGCCAGTCGGAGCGCATCTGCAG
Organism: Hyphomicrobiaceae bacterium; assembly: GCA_035258605.1. GTDB lineage: Bacteria > Pseudomonadota > Alphaproteobacteria > Rhizobiales > Hyphomicrobiaceae > AWTP1-13. Next base: position 76,466 of record DATFXD010000046.1, read on the forward strand.
GTCATCGTTGAGCGCCTTCATGGCGTCGTAGTTGAACGTCACCCGCGATTTCTGCTCGCGCGCCGCCCAAATCAGGGTCTCATGCGCGTTGGTGAAGCGCCGGCCGCGAAAGTTCGGCATCGGGTTGGTCTTGCGCCAGACGATGTCGTTTTGGATCCAGAAGCCGAGATCCTGCAGCGCCACACCAAGCCGGAAGATGTTGTGGTAGGAGCCGATCACCCAAATGGCGCCGTCGGGCTTTAACAGGCGCCGGCAGTGGGCCAGCCAGGCGCGCGAGAAGCGATCGTAGGCGGCAAACGACGCAAACTTGTCCCAGTCGTCATCGACCCCGTCGACGCGGGTGTTGTTGGGGCGCATTAGATCGCCGTCGAGTTGCAGATTGTAGGGCGGGTCGGCGAAGATGAGATCGACGCTGTGGGCAGGAAGCTTTTTGAGTTCGTCGAGGCAGTCGCCGATGAGGACACGATCATGGAGGCGGGCGGCGCCACGGCACGGCTGAGGCAGAGACATCGACGCAAACTCTGGTACGCTCACGACGGGGAACGGCAACACGTTGGCCGCACGAGACGACCGCGATGCGAGACCTTGTGGGGTCCACAGGCGGCACGGCGGTGGCGGCCGCGGTCAGCTTAGCACGCGCGGCGGCCACGAGTTGTTGAGCGAACCCGTCGCTGCCGCCGCGCGCTCACTTGCTCGCGGGCGGGGCGAATGGCGTGCTGGTGGCCGGGCCCTCGCCCCACACCAGAATGGTCGCCGGCTCGTCCTTGGCGCCATCGAAATGCACGCCCTTGGCAAAGTGCGTCACCGAGCTGCCGGCGGGCATCGCCACCGTGGCATTGGGATCGAAGGTGGGTCCTGAGCCCACCCACCAGGTCCCCGATACCACCAGGAAGTGACGGTCATTGGGATGAAAGTGCGGACGGCTCATGTTGCCCGGCAGCCATTGCAGCAGCACGGCATAGGGCCCGGGCTTGGTTGGATCGCCCTGCAGGATGGCGCTGCGGTTGCCGGCCCGCGTGTTGTCGGTCCAGGCGATCTGATCGGGTAGCTTGAAGGCGATGACGGCGGGATCGAGGCTGGTCGTCTGGGCGGCGGCCACGCCGCCGAGGCCAAGCACGATTGCGCCGGCGGTCAACACGCGCAGCAATCCTGACATCATCCTCTCCTCCCTGATGGTGTGCGCTCAGTGATGGCGCGGTGCCAACGCCAACGCAACTCCCAACCGGCGACCGGCGGGGCCGCGCACGATACGGCGCCGGCCTCAACCCAGCCAGTCCGGCAGACGGTCCTCACCGATCAAAGCGTGATAGCTTTGGCGCGGGCGCACGATGGCGTAGCGGTCGGCATTGACCAAGACCTCGGGGACGAGCCGGCGCGAATTGTAGGTCGAGGCCATGACCGCCCCGTAGGCGCCCGCCGTCATAAAGGCGATCAGGTCGCCGGCGGCCAAGGCGGGGAGTGTGCGCTCAAGCGCCAGATAGTCGCCGGTCTCGCACACCGGCCCCACCACGTCCTGCACCAGGCGGGAGCCGTGGTCGGCTTGCCCAACCGGCCACACGTCGTGATGGGCCTCATACAGCGTCGGCCGCAACAGATCGTTCATCGCCGCATCGACGATCAGGAAGCTCTTGTCGCGCCCACGCTTGCTGTAGATGACGCGCGACACCAACACACCGGCGTTGGCGACGATCATCCGCCCGGGTTCGAGATAGAGCTTGAGGCCGAGGTCACCCACCGTCTCGCGCACCAGCTGGGCATAGGCCTGGGGCGAGGGCGGCGCCAGCTCGGTGCGGTACGGCACACCGAGCCCACCACCCAGATCGAGGTGTTGCAGGTTGAGACCGGCGCCGCGCAAGGTGGTGACGAGCTCGCGCATCAGGCCAAAGGCGGCGCGGAACGGTGCCAGGTCGGTGATTTGGCTGCCGATATGCATATGAACGCCGGCAACGGCGATGCCCGGTCGCCGCGCCGCCTCGGCATAGAGCCGGGGCGCCTCCTGGAACGGAATGCCGAACTTGTTCTCGGCCTTGCCGGTCGAGATCTTGGCGTGGGTCTTGGCATCGACGTCGGGGTTGACGCGAAAGGCGATGCTGGCGGTGCGGCCAAGGCTCTGGGCCACCTCGCTCAAGGCCACGAGTTCGGGCTCGGATTCGACGTTAAAGCCGAGAATGCCCTCGCGCAGCGCCATCGCCATCTCGTCGCGGGTCTTGCCGACCCCGGCAAAAATGATCTTGTCGGCGGGGACGCCAGCGGCCCGCGCGCGCCGCAGTTCACCTTCCGACACCACGTCCATGCCAGCGCCAAGCCGGGCCAGGGTGGCGATCACGGCCTGGTTGGAATTGGCCTTGATGGCGTAGCAAATCAGCGCATCGCTGGCGGCAAACGCCGCCTCGAGCACGCGGTAATGGCGCTCCAAGGTCGCCGTCGCGTAACAATAAAACGGCGTACCGACCGCGGCGGCGATGCGGGCAAGGCTCACGTCCTCGGCATGGAGGACACCGTCAACATACCGGAAGTGATGCATAACCTCGGCCGTCAGCGCAGCAAGGGATCGAGCACCGAGGGCTTGTGCGGTACCGGCTCACCGGGTTTGCCTGGGGTGGCGTCGCCGATGTCGCCCTGCACGCCCGGAGGCTTCTCCAACGACCCACGCACGCCGCAGCCTGCCAGCAGCAGCGCGCCGCACAGACTAAGCGCGATCATGAGCCTAATGGGAAGTCGACCTTGCATCACAGCCGCTCGTGGAAACCCTCAACACCCCTCAAGATCCGTCTGTAAGCGCTTTCACTCCGTCAAGTCCGCAGTCTTACCCGCCCAGCGTTGGGCGTCAGCCTTGTGCGCGCGCCCTCGTGCGCTTTTGGCGGCCACGCCGGTGTTCTCTAGCCCTTTTCTGAGGGCCTTTCCAACCGCTTTATCCAGGCTCGCGCCATTTTGCGGACATTCTGTGGCGCCGTTCCCCCATAACTTGCGCGGCTTTTCAAGGAATTGCGCACCGACAGCACCGAAAACACCTCGGCAGTGATCCCGGGATGTAGCTCTCGCATCACGCTGAGCGGCAGGTGCTCGAGGGAAACCCCGCGCGCCTCGGCCGCGGCCACGATGCCTCCGGTGATATGGTGGGCCTCGCGGAACGGCACGCCGAGGCTGCGCACCAGCCAATCGGCAAGATCGGTGGCCGTGGAAAACCCGGCCGCGGCCGCCGCCAGCATGGCGGCAGCATTGGGGCTCAGATCCTCCGCCATCCCCGTCATCGCCAGGATCGCGAGCTTGAGGCTCGCGAGCGCATCGAAGGCCACCTCCTTGTCCTCCTGCATGTCCTTCGAATAGGCGAGCGGCAGGCCCTTCATGACGATCACCAGCGCCTGGAAGGCGGCGGCGATGCGCCCGACCTTGGCGCGGACCAACTCGGCCGCATCCGGATTGCGCTTCTGCGGCATGATCGAGGAGCCGGTCGTGAACCGGTCGGAGAGGCTGACGAAGCCGAACTGCGGTGTCATCCACAGCACGATCTCCTCGGCAAAACGCGACAGGTGGACTGCCGTCAAGGTGGCGGCGGCGAGCGTCTCCAGGATGAAGTCCCGGTCGGCGACGGCATCGAGCGAGTTCGCCGCCGGTCGATCAAAGCCCAAGGCCGCCGCCGTCATCTGCCGATCGAGCGGGAACGATGTGCCGGCGAGGGCCGCCGCCCCGAGCGGGCATTCGTTGAGCCGGACGCGTGCATCGCGCAAGCGGCCGCGATCGCGCCGCAGCATCTCGACGTAGGCCAACAAATGGTGGCCAAAGCTGACCGGCTGCGCCGGCTGCAGGTGCGTGAAGCCGGGCATCGCCAGCTCGGCGTTGGCCTCGGCCTTGCGCGCCAGCACCAACTGCAAGCCGGCCAGCGCCGCATCGGCGCCGTCGATCCAATCGCGCACGTAAAGGCGAAAGTCGGTTGCGACCTGATCGTTGCGTGACCGCGCCGTGTGCAGGCGACCGGCGGCGGGGCCGATCAGCTGCTGCAGGCGGTGCTCGACGTGCATGTGGATGTCTTCGAGCTCGCGCGCGTAGGCAAAGTCGCCGGCCTCGATCTCGGCCAGCACGCGGTCGAGCCCGGACAGGATCTTGGCGGCGTCGCCCTTGGCGATGATGCCTTGTGCGGCAAGCATGGCCGCATGCGCCTTCGAGGCGCGGATATCGAATGGCGCCAACACCTTGTCGAAGTCGATCGAGGCGTTTATCTCCTGCAGCAGTTCGCCCGGTGACAGGGCAAAGCGGCCACCCCACATCTTGTTGGCGGGTTTGTCGGTCACGGCACGTCCCCGTTGGCATGGCGCGGCATCGGAGCCTCGAAAGATGACGGATCGCTTAGGCTTTGGCAGCAAGCTTTCGGCACGAGCCGCGGCCGCCGCTGCAGCGCTGCTCGCCGCTAGCAGCGGATTTGCAGCGGTATACGTGACGCTCGGGCGTCCTGACAACGCCGCGCAGGCGCCGCTGGCGGTCCCGGTCGCGGAACCCGGCGCCGCCGCCGAGCCGACCGGGGTGGCGCGGCCAGGGGCGATGGCCGCCTTCGTGGCGCGCAAAGACCCCGAGGCGTTGCCCGAGATCCGGTTCCAGGACGCCGATGGCCGCGACCGTACGTTGGCCGATTGGCACGGCAAGGTGGTGCTGCTCAATCTGTGGGCGACCTGGTGCCTGCCCTGTCGCAAGGAGATGCCGGCGCTCGACCGGCTGCAAGCGAGCCTGGGCTCGGATGCGTTCCAGGTGGTGGCGATCAGCGTTGATCGCACCGGCGTGCCGGGCGCCAAAAAATTTCTCGAGGAAACCAAGACGCAGCATTTGGCGCTCTATGCCGACCCCACCGCGCGCCTGACCTCGACCTTGCGCGTTGCCGGGCTGCCGGCGACCTTGCTGATCGACAAGGACGGCCGCGAAGTCGGCCGTCTGCTGGGCCCCGCCGAATGGGATGGCGAGGAGGCCAAGCGTCTCATTCAATCGGCTATTCGCTAGCCGCGTGGCGCCCGCCGGTCCGGTCAGGGATAAAACACCGGCAGGTCGCTTTCGGCGTCCGCCTGCAGCAGGCCGCCGACGATGGCCCGGGCCAGCTGCTCGGCCATGCAGCGGTGGCCGCGGTCGTTGAGGTGCAAATTATCGGAGGTCAGATAGAAGGTGTCGCCGCGATCCTTCTGCAGCTCGCGCATGGCCTCGAAGCGATCGACCAAGAGCACGCCCGCTTCGCGCGCTATCTCGGCAATCGCCGTCACCACGCGCTCGTAATATTCGTCCTTGGTCAGCACCACGCCGTACTGCGGATCGATCAGCACCACGTCGATGCGATTGTCGGCGAGCCAGGCCAGCGCCTTTTTCAGGCAGGCCTTGAAGCCGTCGATGCTGACGTGGCGAATGGCATCGTTGGTGCCGACCTGCCACACCACCAGATCGGGCTTGGTATCCTCCACTTCGCGCTTCATGCGATCGGCGGCGCCCGCAGCCACCTCGCCCGACATGCCGCGCCCCACGACCTCAAAATTCATGCCCGACAACGAGCCCTCGAGCGTGGTCTCGAGGTTGGCGACATAGGTCGCCGCCGGCGAAGAGGCGCCGACACCAACCGTCGAGGACGAGCCGATCGCCAGCACCTTGACATTCTTGTTGGCGCGCACGGCGCGGCTCAGGGCCTTCAGTGGCCGGCGAAACATTTCGCCGACCAGCCGCTTGGAGCGACATTCCGGTGACAAGGTCGGGGGAGCCGACGGCAACACCGGCTGCGCCGCGGCCGGCCCCAGGGCGAGCTCCTGTGCCGTTGCGGTGATCGGCGCGCACGCCACCACGCTTGCCACCGCCCATGGCACCAACCCACGCATCATTGTTGCCCAGCCCCAAGTGATGCGCAAAATCTAGGCCATGACTGCACGCCGGTAAAGCAGCCTGTGTATAAGCGCAACGCACCGCGACCGTCGCTGCGATGCCATTGACAGGAACGGTCGCCTCGCGCCAGAACCTGACCGCATGGCGAACAGCGACTTAGCAGCGATCATCGAGACGGCCTGGGACCAGCGCGAGGCCGTGACCGTCGGCACGCGCGGCGAGGTCCGCGATGCGATCGAGACGGCGCTCGACCTGCTCGACCGCGGGGAAGCCCGCGTGGCGGTCAAAGAGGCGGGGTCGTGGGTTGTAAATCAATGGCTTAAAAAAGCGGTGCTGCTGTCGTTTCGGCTGCACGACATGGGCCTCATCTCCGGCGCACCGGGTGCGGCGAGCTGGTGGGACAAGGTGCCGTCCAAATTCGCCGGCATGAGCGCCGACGGCTTCCGTGCGGCCGGCTTTCGCGCCGTCCCCGGCTCGGTGGTGCGGCGCTCGGCGTTTATTGCGCCTGGCGTCATTCTGATGCCGTCGTTTGTCAATCTCGGCGCCTATGTCGACAGCGGTACCATGGTCGATACCTGGGCAACCGTCGGCTCCTGCGCCCAGATTGGCAAGAATGTGCACCTCTCCGGCGGCGTCGGCATCGGCGGTGTGCTGGAACCGCTGCAGGCCAATCCGACCATCATTGAGGACAACTGCTTCATCGGCGCGCGCTCCGAGGTGGTCGAGGGCGTGATCGTGGGCGAGGGCGCGGTGCTGGCCATGGGCACCTTCATCGGCGCTTCCACCAAGATCGTCGAGCGCGCCAGCGGTCGCGTGCACATCGGCCACGTGCCGCCCTATTCGGTGGTGGTGTCCGGCAGCCTACCGGGCAAGCCCTACGCCAGCAACGAGCCAAGCCCGAGCCTCTATTGCGCCGTCATCGTCAAGACCGTCGACGCCCAGACCCGGGCCAAAACCTCGATCAACGAGCTGCTGCGCGACTAAAGAATCCACCGAGTTCGCCGATGCGCAACTTCCGCTCGCTTGACGCGCACAAGGTGATCGAGACCATTGACGCGCTCGAGCGGCGGATCTGCGAGCGCTTCCCCGGCGCCGGGCTGGTGCGGGTGTGCGGTGAATTGCTGACCATCGCGCGGGAGAGCTCGCAGCGGGCGCACGCCATTGGCCGCACCAACATGGCGCTCAGGCTGGTGGTGTTCGCCTTTCTGCTGGGCAGCCTGTGGCTGCTCTGGCTGATTGGGTCGCTGATCGACTTCACGCGTACCAACGCCGATAATGTCTATAGCGTGCTGCAGGGCATCGAGGCGGCGGCCAATCTGGCAGTGCTGATGGGGGCGGCGCTGTTTTTTCTGTTTCGCATCGAGGAGCGCATCAAACGACGCCGGGCGCTGAGGGCGTTGCATGAATTGCGCTCGATCGTGCACGTCATCGATATGCATCAGCTGACCAAGGACCCGAGCGGCTCGGTCAAGGTCGGTGGCAGCACGGCGTCGTCGCCGCCGCGCACGCTGACCCGTTTCGAGCTCAGCCGGTATCTCGACTATTGTTCCGAGATGCTGTCGCTGACCGCCAAGGTGGCCGTGCTCTATGCCCAGAGCTTCCCCGACACCGAGGTAACGGAAGCCGTGAGCGATATCGAGCGCATCGCCGCCGGTCTGTCGCAGAAGATCTGGCAGAAGATCATGATCGTGCAGGCCGCCGGCGCCGATGCCACCGCGCCGGCCCGCTGAGGCGGCACTCGGCGTCCGCCGATCGTGGCTCATGGCCTCCGGCCATCGCCGCTCATGACTGGGCGGTGCTGCGGTCCTTGCCGGCGGCCAGATCGAGCCAATCGTCCTCGCTCAGGATGGCAACGCCCAGCTCGCGCGCCTTGCCGAGCTTGCTGCCGGCATCGGCACCGGCAATCACATAGTCGGTCTTGGCCGATACCGAACCCGTCACCTTCGCGCCCAATCGTTCGGCCAGCGCCTTGGCTTCGCTGCGCGTCATGCGCTCCAATGTCCCGGTGAACACCACGGTCTTGTCGCTGAGCACCGTCGCCGCGCCGGTCGGCCGGGTAAAGGCTTCAACCTCGATCTCGGCCAACAGCTCGTCGAGCGCTTTCAAATTGTGCGGTTCGCCGAAAAAGTCGACGAGCGCATCGATCACGGTGGCACCGATCCCCTCGATATCGTCGAGCTCGCGATAGGCGGCGCTGTCCTTGCCGCCGGCAATGGCGGCCGTGGCAGCGGCGCGGAAAGCCTCGAAGCTGCGCAAGGCCTTGGCCAGATCGCGGGCGGTGGTTTCGCCAATGTGACGGATGCCGAGCGCGTAGATCACACGATCGAGTGGCACCCGGCGGCGGACATCGATCGCCTTGAACAGCTTGTCGATCGACTTGGCGCCGAAGCCTTTTTTCGCCTCGAGCCGCTCCGAGGGGGTTAGCTTGGCGTCGCGCGCGGCAAGGGTGAAAATGTCGGCCGGCTGCATGATGCGGCCCTCATCGTAAAACAGCTCGATCTGCTTGTCGCCGAGGCCCTCGATGTCGAAGGCGTTGCGCGAAACGAAGTGCTTGAGGCGCTCCTTTGCCTGCGCCGGGCAGATCAGCCCACCGGTGCAGCGGCGCACGATATCGACGCGGCCGGTGCGCTCGTCGACTTCGCGCACGGCGTGGCTGCCGCAGGCCGGGCAAAGCTGCGGCATGCGGTAGGGCTTGGCATCCTCCGGCCGCTTGTCGAGCACCACGCCCAGCACTTGCGGGATCACGTCACCGGCGCGGCGCACGATGACGGTATCGCCGATACGGATGTCCTTGCGTTGAATTTCGTCCTCGTTGTGCAAGGTAGCGTTCGAGACCACGACGCCGCCCACCGTCACCGGCTCCAGCTTGGCGGCCGGGGTCAGCGCGCCGGTGCGCCCGACCTGGATCTCGATATCGTTGAGCCGGGTGGTCACCTGTTCGGCGGGAAACTTGTGGGCGATGGCCCAGCGCGGCGCGCGCGAGACGAAGCCCAGTCGCTCTTGCCAGTCGAGGCGGTTCACCTTGTAGACGACGCCATCGATGTCGTAGCCAAGCGCGGCGCGCTGATCCGCCATGGCGCGATGAAAGGCGATTACCTCGTCGGTGCCGGTGCACACCTTGAGCAGCGGATTGAGCGGCAGCCCCCAGCGCGCGAATGCCGCGTAGACGCTGGCCTGGGTGGTGGCGGGCAGCGTGCTTGCCGCTCCCCAGCCGTGCGCGAAAAACCGCAACGGCCGCCGCGCCGTGATCGAGGCATCGAGCTGGCGCAAGGAGCCGGCGGCGGCGTTGCGGGGATTGGCAAACACCTTGCCCCCGGCCGCCGCCTGCTCGGCGTTGAGTTTGGCGAAGTCGGCGTGGCCGAGATAGATCTCACCGCGCACCTCGATCAGCTCCGGCGCGGCGCTGGCCTTGAGGCGATGCGGGATCTGGCGCACGGTCTTGACGTTGGCGGTGACATTCTCTCCCTCGACGCCGTCGCCGCGGGTCGCCGCCTGCGTCAGCCGCCCGTTGGCGTAGGTGAGCGAGATCGAGAGCCCGTCGATCTTGGGTTCGGCCGTGAGCTCGACGACGGCATCGGCTGCCAAACCCAGAAAGCGGCGCACACGGGCCATGAAATCGGCGACGTCCTCCTCGTCGAAGGCATTGCCGAGCGACAGCATGGGCACGGCATGGCGCACCTTGCCGAAGGCCTCAACCGGGGCCGATCCGACCCGACGCGAGGGCGAATCGGGGCGCACCAGCGCCGGGAAGCGGGCTTCGATTGCGGCATTGCGCTGGCGCAAGGCGTCGTAGTCGGCATCGGAAATCGCCGGCGCATCTTCGGCATAGTAGAGCTCGTCGTGGCGGGCGATTTCGGCGGCAAGGCGCTCAAGCTCCGCCGCCGCCTCCGCTTCGCTCAGCCGCTCCACCGCCGTCTTGGCTGCTTTCGTCGCACTCATGGCTCGCAACCCTGCCCCAGTCGGGCGGACAACGCCAGCGCCGGGAGCGCCGGCGCGGGGACGGCTACTGCGTCTGTGCCAGACCCAGGGGTGGCCGGCCGTTTGGTTTGGCCGCAGTCGGCACGTCGTCGCCGGGAACGCGCGGTGCCGGCATCTGATCCGGTCCGGGTAGGCCCGGTGGCGGCTGTTGCGGGGTCGGCTGCGGCTTCTTCTGGCCACCCGGTGTCAGCGCCTTCAAGGTATTGCTGATCCAGGACCCCGAATTGATCTGCGGGCTGAGGCCGCCCGATTTCAACAGGGCGTAGCTGTTCTTATACCACTCCGAATTGGGGTAGTTGTGGCCGAGCACCGCTGCCGCCGACTGCGCCTCGGGGATGATGCCGAGCTGCATGTTGGTTTCGACCAGACGGTAGAGCGCCTCCTCCACGTGCGCCGTGGTCTGGTAGTCGGAGACGACGGTGCGATAGCGGTTGATGGCCGCCAGCTGGTTGCCCTGCTTCTGGTAATAGCGGCCGACATTCATCTCCGAGGCCGCCAGCACGTCCTCGGCGATGCGAATGCGATTTTCCGCCTGCTTGGCATAGGGACTGTCGGGATAGCGCTGCCGCAGCACCTTGAGTTCGGCCAGCGCCTTGCGCGTCGCCGTTTGGTCGCGGGCGGGGTCCTTGATCTCGTCGAAGTTGGCCGAGGCGATGATGTGGTGGGCCAGCGCCGCGTCCTTGGTGCCGGGATGGAGCGTGGTGTAGCGCTGCGCCGAGGCGATCGCCTCGGGGTACTTGGCCCCCTTGTAGAAGGCATAGGCCGCCATCACGATCGCGCGCCGGGCTTCCGGCGAATAGGGGTGGTCGCGATCGAGATCCTCGTACTTCTTGGCCGCCAGGGTCCACTCGCCCTTGTTCAAAAGCGCCTCGGCATCGGCATACATTTTGGCGGGCGGATCGGGATTGAGCGCCTTGGCGGCGTCATTGGAGGTGGCGCACGCCGACAAGAGGCCCGCCGCCAGGCCGAGGCTCACCATCAGCGCCAGGCTCGGGCGCGCGGCGATCGCACGCCAGCATGTCAACCGCAGAACGACGCCCATGCGGCAAGTCCCCGTTGTGGTCGCCCCGGTCTGGCGCCGGGTTTTCGACGTGTTTGAGCCCCGTCAGCGGACGCCACGAGGCGCCAGCGGGCTATCCCCTCAATAGCACGTTCTCGCCTGGGCCGCGGCGCAAGGTTGCCCTGACTTTGGCGCCAAATTGTGGACGACCTGCTGGCCGCACGCCCTCCGACCGCGGCCCGACGCCAACGTCACCCCCGTCAGGAACGATCGGCGGCGTAGTTGACCGCCGCCCAACCGGCCGAAACTTCGACCGGAACCACGTCGCGCACCCAGGGAGCGCGCACCACGGTCCAGGCGTCGCGATCGGCAAACAGCGCCTGTAACACGCGCGCGTTGAGCCGATGGCCACCCTTGACGGAACGATAGGACGCCAGGATCGGTGCGCCGGCGAGCGCCAGGTCGCCGACGGCATCGAGGATTTTGTGCCGTACGAACTCCTGCGGATAGCGCAAGCCCTCGCTGTTGACGATCCGGTCGTCGGCCAGGGCGACGGTGTTTTCAAGCGAGGCTCCGAGCGCCAGGCCGGCCTTCCACAGGCTCTCGACATCGCGCATGAAGCCAAAGGTACGGGCCCGGCAGATCTCGTTGCGGAAGGCTCCGGCATTCATTTCCAGCGCCATGCGCTGGCGTCCGATCAAGGCCGTGGCAAATTCGATCTCGACATCGAGGTGGAAGCTCGAGTGCGGGGTCAAGGTTCCCCAGCTCTCCCCCTCCTCGACGCGGATCGGTTTCAAAACCTTGATAAATTTCCGGGGCTGGGCCAGCTCGCGGATGCCGGTCTGATCGACGGCCGCCACAAAGTTGGCGGCGCTGCCATCCATGATCGGCACTTCGCGCGAGTCGATTTCAATAAAGCAGTTGTCGACGTTGAGCCCGCGCAAAGCCGCCAGCAGGTGCTCGACGGTGCCGACCGTCACCCCGCTGTCGTCGCCCAGCACGGTACACAGTGTCAAATTTTTGACGGAATCGATGTGCGCTGGGATATCGGCGATGATGCGTCCTCGCCGGGTGACCAGGAAGCGGAAGCCGGTGTCCGGCTCCGCGGGATGCAGCACGAGGCAAACCGGTGCACCACTGTGCACCCCCGTGCCGCGCAATTGGATTTCATGAGCGATAGTGGTCTGGCGCGCCCCAATAAATCGCCTGGACATGTGTCCCTCGATCCCCTCATCGGTCCAGGACGCCGCCCGTTTCGGCGCCCCGTGCCCCCAAAATTCCACCCCCGCTGCTGGCTTTTTTTTTGCTGCTCGGAGCACTTCGGCTCTCGTCGTTGAATCGAACGATACTGGAGTGTGCCGATTGGGGACAAATCACGGTTTCTTACACTGTGTTACCGCTCCGCCGCAGGTCGGTCGCGGCGCCGTCAGCCGCCGTCTCAGGAGTGTTTGCCACGCCCAAAAAACACCGGCAGATCAATCTGCTCGCCGCCATCGGTGGCGCCAGCGGCGGGGTTGCTGCGCACGTCATCGCGCCGGCCGCGCGCCACCTCGGCGAGGCGGCGCAAGAGGCCTGGAC
>DATFXD010000047.1:0-17391 GCA_035258605.1 Hyphomicrobiaceae bacterium
CCGTAATTGCCATGCACAGGCCGAGCTAGGCCTCGTTCCACGACGCCACGAACTGCCGCGGCTGCCAGCGCGATCACTGACGCGCTCGTGCCCTTCGGCCAAGCGACATTGATCTCAACGGGTTTGCCCTGGGGCGACTTCTGGAAAGACGCTGGAAGGCCTTATGCATGCCGCCGCGCCTCGACGCGACCGGGCTCCACGACAGGCCGGGCCACGCGGTTGACGCTTACGAGGTCGAGCCGCTGCGGCAGGTATTCGCGTTACGCGGACGCTATCGGCTAGGTCTATTGCGTACGAAATACGCGCGAATTGCAACCGGCTCCTGCGGCTCGGCTTTCGCGTCGCCGATGCCCTCGATAGGACGTTGCGGTGGGCGACGAACCGATGGCCGACCAAAACATCGCGACGGAAAATCGTGCAATCACGGGATCGCCGGGGCGCGATCTCCCACGAATTTCGTTGGCACGATCGCATTGCGGAGAACCGCCTACTGCGCCGGATCAACTGTGGCCCAAATGGGCTCGCTCGCAACGGCAACTTCGACCTTCTCAGCTGGCTGGGTCGGCTCCCGCACCGGGTGCGAGAAAAATGGCCAGCGAACGCAGATGGCTGCAGCGCTCGTCGATGGGTTGGCATGCTCGCCCGTGCATTGTGTGGCCTTCAGCGCCGTTGCTTGGTCGGCATTTGCCCGGCACGCGCATCTTCTCATTTTTTCGTTCGTTCTCACCGTCTTGCCGCCACACTCATCGCCCAACAATTGCTCCGCTGGTCCTTAGTGACTTGAAAAGCTTTGTTTTCGGGGGAAGGCAATGCTCAAACGATTCATTACGTTGACTTGCCTCTTGGGCCTCGGCAACGCCGCCGCGGCCGAGCCGGCGGTCTTATCCGGACAGGAGATCCGTGGTCTCATTTCCGGCGCGACCGTCGAGATCGACACGCCGATCGGCACCAAGCTCCCGGTCCGCTACACCCAGGATGGCCAACTGTTCGGCCAGGCAGGAGATCTGGCGTTCTATCTTGGCGCGCCCACGGATACCGGGCGATGGTGGGTTACCTCCGACCAGCTCTGCCACAAGTGGACCAGCTGGTTCAATTCCGAGCCGCAATGCCTGCGATTGCAAAAGGAGGGTCGCAAAATCCGCTGGTGGAACCGTGACGGCAATACCGGCACGGCCATGATTGCAGTCCCGGCTGTTGAGATGGCGGTGGCCGCACCTCGTGGGCAAGCGCAGGCGAGGATTGAGACCGCCGAAACCAAGGTGCTGCCCACGCCGTCGCCATCGCGCGACCCACAACCGGCTGCTGAGACGTCGGCCACCGCTGATGAGCCATCGTGGCCGGCAGAGGGCGCGCGCTCGGTTCAATCCTTCGTGTCGGCCGCACCCGTCACTCAATCTGCGAGCCCACAGCCGAAACCGTCGTCGCCCAGACAAGAAGCGCCCAAACCAGCAGCCGAACCGGTGTACATGGTTGCCAACGTGGAGTACGACGACGTGCTCAACGTGCGTACCGGTCCCTCAACCGAATTCGACGTGATCGGCGAACTTGAGCCGGGTAGCCGCGGCGTCACAATCACTGGCCCGTGCCGGGCAGGCTGGTGCCCGGTGCAGCACCAAACGACCAAGGGTTGGGTCAACCGCATATATCTCGCCAGCTACGAGCCGCTCTCGTTGACCGCCTCTCAACGCGCCTCATTGCCGATCGAGACCATCGAGCCAAACGCGGCGCGGGCGACTTCCCGCGATGCAGCCAATGCGCCGCGCGCTTGCCTGACACCGCCGACCCGCGCGCTCCTGCAACGCGTTGAGGAGAGGTTCGGACCCATGCGCGTGATCTCGACCTGCCGCCCCGGCGCCACGATCGCCGGCACGGGGCGGATCTCGCGACACGCAAGCGGCAATGCCGTCGACTTCGATGCCGGCAACCGCAAAGCTGAGGTCGTCGAATGGCTGATCGCAAATCACCATGAGGGCGGCACCATGACGTACGCCAACATGGACCATATCCACATCGACATCGGGCCCCCCTTCGTGTCGATCGCGGGCGGGCAGCATTGGGCGAGCTGGTACCAGGACGCAGGCCACTGAACCCAGCTGCCATCATCGTGGGCGAGGAGGGAATTAAGGTACAAAGCCCCCGGTCCCGGTCACCAGGCTCACGTTGAAAGCGGGCACCAATTTCCCATATTCTTGCGGCTCGGCGGTGTGTTCGCCTATAGCTGCTAGATCATCGGGCTCGCCAGAACCTCATGCACCCTACCCCCTTCCACCCGGCGGTCGGCCGCTGGTTCAGTCAAGCCTTCGCCGCGCCAACCCCGGCGCAGGCCGACGCTTGGCCGGCCATCCAGGCGGGCCGGCACGTATTGATTGCCGCTCCGACCGGCAGCGGCAAAACCCTGGCCGCCTTTTTGGCGGCCATCGATTCCCTGGTGCATCAGGGCCTGGCAGGGTCGTTGCAAGACGAGACCCAAGTCGTCTACGTCTCACCGCTCAAAGCGCTATCCAACGACATCGACCGCAATCTCGAGGCGCCTTTGGCCGGTATCAGCGCGGCATTGCGAGAGCTTGGCCTTCCGGCGGTCGAAATCCGCACCTGGGTGCGTACCGGCGATACAACGGCGAGTGAGCGTGGGCGGATGGCTCGGCGCCCGCCGCACATCGTCGTAACCACACCTGAATCGCTTTATCTGTTGTTGGGTTCGGACTCGGGCCGGGCCATGTTGAAGACGACGCGCACGGTCATTGTCGATGAGATCCATGCGCTTGCGGCCAACAAACGCGGCTCGCACTTGAGCCTCTCGCTTGAGCGCCTGTGTGCCCTTTGTCCGCAACCGGTGTTGCGGATCGGCCTGTCCGCAACGCAAAAACCCATTGCCCGGATGGCGCAGCTCCTGGTCGGTTCGCGGACCGGCGACAGTGCGACCCGCCGCTGCCAAATTGTCGACCTTGGTCATCGTCGCCAGCGGGATTTGGCCATCGAGATCCCATCATCCCCACTCGAATCGGTCATGTCGACCGAGGTCTGGGGGCAGGTCTACGATCGATTGGCCGAGCTCGTCGGCGAACACCGCACGACTTTGATCTTCACCAACACGCGTCGCATGGTCGAGCGCGTGACGCGGCATTTGGCGGAACGGCTCGGCGAAAACCAGGTTGCCGCGCATCACGGCAGTCTTGCCAAAGAGCACCGTCTCGACGCCGAACGACGCCTCCAGTCCGGTAAACTCAAAGCGCTGGTCGCCACCGCATCGCTCGAGCTTGGCATCGACATTGGTGAAGTCGATCTCGTCTGCCAGCTCGGTTCGCCGCGCTCCATCTCCACCTTCCTGCAGCGGGTGGGACGGTCCGGCCATGCGTTTGGCGGCACATGCAAGGGTCGCCTGTTCCCGCTATCGCGCGATGATCTGGTCGAATGCTCGGCGCTGATCGCGGCCACTCAAAGCGGTGAGCTGGATGCGATCATAATTCCGCAGCAGCCGCTCGACGTATTGGCCCAGCAGATCGTGGCGGAGGTCGGGGCCGGCGAGTGGAACGAGGATCAGCTGTTCGCCGTCTATCGCCGCGCTTGGCCCTATCGCTCCTTGCGCCGGGCGCAGTTTGATGCGGTCGTTACCATGCTGGCCGATGGCTTTGCGACGCGCCGCGGCCGCAGTGGCGCCCTTATTCATCGCGATGCGGTCAATGGCATATTGCGCAGCCGCCGCGGGGCACGTCTCACGGCGCTCACCTCCGGCGGCACCATTCCGGACAATGCAGACTTTCAGGTCCTGCTGGAACCGCAAGGCCTGGTGATCGGCACGATCAACGAGGACTTCGCCATCGAGAGCCTGGCCGGTGACGTGTTCCAACTCGGCAATACCGCCTATCGGATCTTGCGCGTGGAACGCGGTATCGTACGGGTCGAGGACGCTCAGGGCGCCTCGCCAACTATTCCGTTCTGGCTGGGCGAGGCGCCGGGACGCAGTAATGAACTCTCGACTGCCGTGTCCCGCCTTCGCGACCAACTGGCCGCCCTGCTACACGCCGATCCGAGCGGCGATGCCGCGCAGCGCTGGCTTGCCACCGAGCTGGCGATCGGCGAGGCAGCTGCAAGCCAGCTCGCCGACTATCTGGCCGCTGCGCACAAAGCGCTCGGCTGTTTGCCCACCCACAACACCATTGTGCTCGAGCGCTTCTTTGACGAAGCCGGCGGCATGCAGCTGGTGATCCATTCCCCCTACGGCAGCCGCATCAATCGCGCCTGGGGTCTGGCGCTGCGCAAACGGTTCTGCCGCAAATTCAATTTCGAGTTGCAGGCGGCGGCGACTGAGGACAGCATCGTCCTTTCGCTGACCACGGCGCATAGCTTCGAACTGGCTGAGGTGGTGCGCTACCTCCACTCCGCCACCGTCGAGAACGTGCTGATCCAGGCGCTGCTCGATGCCCCAATGTTCATTGCGCGTTGGCGCTGGGTTGCCGGCGTGTCGCTGGCGATCCCGCGTTTTCGCGGCGGCAAAAAAATGCCACCGCAACTGGCGCGCATGGCCGCCGAAGATCTGATCGGCAGCGTTTTTCCCGATCAGTTGGCTTGCGCCGAAAACCTCAGCGGTGACCGCGAGGTCCCCGAGCACCCGCTGGTCGATCAAGTCATTTCTGACTGCCTCAATGAGGCGATGGACCTTCAGGGCCTCAAGGACCTGTTGCAGGGCCTCGAGGCGGGCCGCATCGGTGTCGTCGCCCGCGACCTAACCGAGCCGTCCCCGCTGGCGCTCGAAATTCTGTCGGCTCGACCCTACGCCTTCCTGGATGATGCACCGCTGGAGGAACGGCGAACGCAAGCGGTCATGAGCCGGCGTTGGCTGGATCCCGCCACCGCATCGGATATTGGTCGCCTCGACGCCGAGGCGATTGCGCGGGTCAAAACCGAAGCCTGGCCGGAAGCAACCAATGCGGATGAGCTGCACGATGCGCTGCTGTGGCTCGGCTTTGTTACCGAAGCCGAAGCGAGCACAGCCGCCGATTGGCAGCGCTGGTTGGCGGAGTTGGCAGCGCATGGGCGCGCCTGCTTGTTTGCGGCCCCCGGCGGTGGACTGTGGATCGCGGCAGAGCGGCTTGCGCGGTTCGCCAGCCTTTGGCCCGCCGCGGCAAGGCAGCCGAATATTGCCCCGCCTGCGCGCGTCGCCGCCGAAAACTTGGCGCCGGAACAGGCCTTGGTCGAGATCGTGCGCGGCCGCCTTGAGGGCCTGGGGCCGGTGGCAGAGGCGGAACTGGCCGATAGCCTCGGCATCGACCGCGCGCAGATGGCGTCGGCACTCGTCGCCTTGGAGGCGGAAGGCTTCGCCATGCGGGGTCGTTTCACGGCCAATGCGGCCGAGGTCGAATGGTGTGAACGTCGGCTGCTGGCGCGCATCAACCGCTACACGGTCAAAAGGCTGCGCGCCGAAATCGAGCCGGTTTCGGCCCACGATTTTCTGCGTTTCCTTCTGGCCTGGCAGCACGTCGATGCCGATGCACGCATGCAGGGTCCGCAAGCGCTGGAGGCGATCATCGCCCAGCTGGAAGGCTTCGAGGCGCCGGCGAGCGCCTGGGAAAAGGAAATCCTTGCAGCTCGGCACCTCGACTACAGTTCGAGCTGGCTCGATGACAAATGCCGGTCTGGCCGGGTGACATGGATGCGGCTGCGTAGTGGCCGCGGCAATGGCGCAGCGCGCCGAACCGGACCGATCAAATCGACGCCAATCGCCCTGTTGCCTCGCCAGCACGTTGCCATGTGGCGCGCGCTCGCGGAAAAGGAAGCGCCGCCGAAACTGTCGGGGCATGCCGACAGCGTCGCCAATTTCATTCGCCAGCACGGCGCCTCGTTCTTTAGCGATATCGTGGCGGGTACGCGCCTGCTCAGGTCCCAGGTCGAGGAGGCGCTGGCCGAATTGGTTGCGCTTGGCATGGCAAACTCGGACTGCTTCGGCGGGTTGCGCAGCCTGCTCGTACCTTCCGCGCAGCGCAAACCGTTTGCCGGCGCCAGGCGCCGGCATCGTACATCGGCGTACGGCATGGACGATGCCGGCCGATGGGCGATCATCGCCTCGGCACAAGCCAGCGAAGTAATGCTGGTCGAGCACATCGCGCGTAGCCTGTTGCGCCGGTATGGCGTGGTGTTTTGGCGCTTGCTCGAGCGCGAGGCTGGCAGGCTGCCGCCGTGGCGTGACCTGCTGCGCGCCTACCGACGGCTGGAAAGCCGCGGCGAGATTCGCGGCGGCCGCTTCGTCGCCGGCTTCCCGGGCGAGCAGTTTGCCTTGCCCGAAGCCGTCGGCCTGTTGCGGCGAACGCGCCACAAGAAGCCGGTCGGCGCCTTGGTGTCGATCTCCGCCGCCGATCCTCTCAACCTCGTCGGTATCCTCACACCGGGCCCGCGGTTGCCGGCCCTGACCGGCAATCGGCTGCTGTTCGAAGACGGCTTGCCGGTTGCCGCGCTGGCTGCAGGCGATATGCAATTTCTGAGCAAGGCAAGCGACATCGAGGTGTGGCAGCTGCGGCTTGCGTTATTGGGCCGCACGCCTCGCCCGGCCAAGGGCGAACGCAAAGCCATGGCGCACCCGGCATGAGCTCGGGGACGGGCAACCGCGCTCAAGGGTAGGCCCGCGGCTGCCGCGAAGCCGCGCCCCTGCGATCGCACCAGCTAGGCGACAGCGAAAATTCAAAACGCGCGCGCTTCCATTCCCTCGACATAGTGCTTGAGGTACTGGCCGACGAAATCGTGGTCCACCAGGCGTCGATAGGCATCCGCCAGGCGCTGCGTGACCTTGCCCCAGACCTGACCGTCGGCACCGATCTCAAGTCCGTTGACGCGCGTTACCGGGCAAATGCACAGCGAGGTCGAGGTGAGGAAGATCTCGTCCGCATTGTAGGCATCGTAGAGGTCGATGTCGGTTTCCGTGAGCCGCAGACCTTCCTGGCGGGCAAGATCAATCACCGTCTGGCGACTGACGCCAGGCAGCACGAATTTCTCGCGTGGCGTGAAAATCTCGCCATCGCGCACGGTGAAGATGTTAGAACCCAACCCCTCGCACAGATTGCCATTGACGTCGAGCAGCAGCGCCCAGGCTTCTGGGTCGATGCTCTGGACTTCCTGATTGGCGACGATCAGGTTGAGATAATTGTGGGTCTTGGCCCGCGGCGTCAGCGAATCCGGCGGCACGCGCCGGTGCGACGGGATCACCAGGCGGATGCCCTCCTTGAACAACTTGGCGCGCTGTACGAGCGGCAACGGCGAACATTCGAGGACAACATTGGGTCCATGATAGTCGATGTTGTCGCCCGGCACCTGCTTGACCCCGCGACTGATGCGCTGGCCGACCCAGTAATCGTCGTCGGAACCGAGCAAATGGCGGTTGCGCTCGAACAACTCTTCGGTCACGCCGCACATTTTCTGCGGTCCGAAGCCTGGATCGATGCGTAGATATTTCAGCGAACGATAGAGCCGGTCGACGTGCTCCTTCACCTTGAACAGTCGGTGGTTGAAGCTTCGCGTCATGTCGAAACACCCGTCACCATAGACCCAGCTCGAATCGCGAAACGGCAGGCGAACCTCGCTCTCCGGCATGAAGGCTCCGTTGAACCAGGCAAGGCGCTCGTTGCTGCGCGTGGGCATTTCGACCCCCGTGTGAGGACTGGACGCGTTGTTGACGGATGCCAGTATAGAGATGGCAGTTCACAACTTGAAGATCACAGCTTCACATTCTCCCCGCCCCCCTTACCCCCGTGTTCAGATACCAGGCCTCAGGCGGCCGGAAGCCAAACAGCAATCTTGATTAAACTCGGGGCTGGTCGTGACAGTGGCGGTCGTCACTCGCCTCGGCGGCTGGGCCATGGTCGACCTCGGCTTCGATGGCCTGATCACCTCGCCCACGGTCTTGAACCAAAGCATGCTGGCGTGGTCACGGCCTGCCCGCGCGGCGATCGATGCGCAACCAAGGCTTGGCGCACGAGCGTTGCTGTGATTGTTCGCCCGCATTCCCTCCGGTCCTGCAAGACAAGCCGTGACTTGGGCGAGCTTGATCCCCTCCCCGCGCGCGAATTGAGGCCAGTGCAGGACCCGAGATGCCTCCAAGCTCACGTCGTGCGCGATACCAGCAAGGCGTGTGCAAGGACCCTCGGCTTGGTTGCCGTGCCGTCGAGGGCCACAGCGTGCGCCTCAAAGAGATCAACCTCGGCCGGAAGCACCACGCCGTGCTGCGCGGAGCGCGTGAAGATGTGACGACAGCGGCCGCGATCAAACCAATTGGGATCATCGAATGTGCCGCCGCAAACACCTAAGATGTCGGGGAACCGCTCCAGATCGAGATAGATCGTGGTCCCGCACCGACCGCAGAAATTGAGCGTGACCCGCTTGCCACTGGAATCGGAGTGATGGTCGTATTGCTTGGTGGGGACGCCGGAGAAGACAACGTCCTCTCTTTTGAATATCGGCTCGACCAGGAACGCCGACCCGGTGAAACGCTGGCAGAATGTGCAGTGACAGATCGTCACTCGCAGCGGCCGCGCCACGGTCTGGTAGCGGACCTCACCACACAAGCATCCGCCTTCGTGAACTTCGGACATGCACGCTCTGCTGCTTTTGCCGGTTGGCGAGCGCTTCGCCAGCAGGCAAGTACTCTAGCGCGTGATCAAACGCCTTGCCATTGATCCGGCTAGGCGATGGCCCTGATGTTGCTTGGCTCGCCGCGGCCCTGCGGCGCCAGCGGCAGGGCGTCATCGGCGCGGTCTCGATGCCCGGCCACCTGCGGCGCGAGGTTTTGCCTCGCGCCGACAGCGGTCACGGCAACCGGGACACTAGTGCAGGATCATGCCGGTGAAGACATAAGCCTGCAGCATCACCAGCACGCCGACGAGGCAAGCCAGCACGATTGAATGGCCGAACACGAAGCGCAGGATCGATCCCTCGTGTCCGAACCAATTTGTTGCCGTCGAGGCGACGACAATCGATTGCGCATCGATCATCTTGCCCATGACGCCGCCCGACGAGTTGGCGGCTGCCATCAGCACCGGTGACAGCCCCAATTGCTCCGACGTGATCTTCTGCAGATTGCCGAACAGGACGTTTGATGCGGTGTCCGATCCGGTCAGCGCCACGCCCAGCCAACCCAACAAGGTACCGAAGAACGGATAAAGCACGCCGGTACCAGCGAAGGCGAGGCCCAGGGTGGCGTCGATGCCTGACAGCCGGGTGAGGGTTCCGATCGCCAGCATTGCCGAGATCGTGATCAGCGAATAGGCGCACACGCGAATGGTGCGCGCGTAGGACGTCACCAATCGTACCGGCGAAAAGCCCATCAAAAAGCCGGAGATGATCGCCGCAATCAGCATCCCCGAACCGGTATAGGACAGCCACGTGAAGGAGAATACCGCGCCCTCGGGTGTCGGCTTACCGACCACGGGCGGCATCTTGTTAATGAGCTTATCGAGTTCGGGAACGGCATAGTTCCAGGTGGCGATGGGATTGACCTGGCCCTTGAACCAGTTGGTGCCCCATACCAGCAGGATGATGCAAACGATGATCCAGGGCAGCAGCGACATCCAGATTTGGCCGCTGCTGGGCGGCGGGCCGGACTTGGTTGGCCGCGTCGTGAGGGTTTCGGCCGAGCTGTCGCGCGTGCGCAGGGCCGGCGACGTCCAAATCTCCCTCGGGTGCCATACCTTCAAGAACAGGATCAGGCAGGCCATGGAAATCAGCGAGGCACCGATATCGACAATCCACGGATTGACGAAATTCGAGATCAGGAACTGCGGCACGGCAAAGCTAACGCCGGTGACGAGAATGGCCGGCCACACCTGCAGCATGCCGCGGAAACCGGCAAACACCCAGATCAGCCAGAACGGTACGATCAGCGAAAAGAACGGTAGTTGCCGGCCGACCATGGCGCCCAGCACGAATGGATCGAGACCGGTTACGCTGGAGAGGCCGGCGATGGGCGTACCGAGCGCGCCGTAAGCCACCGGCGCGGTATTGGCGATCAAGGATAGACCGGAGGCAGCGAGCGGCGAAAAACCGAGACCGATCAGCATGGCGCCGGTGACCGCCACCGGCGTGCCGAAACCCGAGGCCCCCTCGAAGAACGCACCGAACGAAAAGGCAATCAGCAACAGCTGCAGCCGCCGATCGTTGGTGAGACCACCAATGGTGGTCTGCAAGGTTTCAAAGGCGCCCTTCTCCAAGGTCAGCCGGTAGAGGAAAATGACGTTAAGGACGATCCAGCCGATCGGGAAGAAGCCCGTGATCGCCCCCAGGACCGAGGCCCGGATCGACATCCCGGCCGGCATGGTAAAGATGAAGATCGCCACAAGATTGGCGGCAATTAAGGCGACGATCGCAGCAATGTGCGCCTTAACCTTGTTCGACGCGATCAACACCAGCAGCGTCACCACCGGGATCGCCGCGGCGAGGGTCGACAGCGCTGCACTATCGAGTGGATTGTAAACCTGGTTCCACATTGGGCCGCCTCCGAGTCGGGTTTTTTGTAAACCTCCACGCCCACACCCTGCACAGGCAAGCGGATTTGCCGCCAGGGTAATCCATTGTACCTACAATATCCCGTCAGAAAGATATTGGGACCAAAGACATTACTGGCTTGGATACGACTTTAGTGCGGTTGCCGGCTCGACGGCGATCCCAGCTACGATCGTCCGCTGGGGCGAAAGGAGCGGGCCAAAAGCGCGCTCGCGACGTGGCCAGCAACCTCGAGCCTGGGCGAGCACTGAGGCCCGAGCTTTGGCCGCGTGCGGACATCTTGGTGCCAAGCCCGACGCGCTAGGCTAGTACCCGCCGATGGTCAGGCGTGGCTCACCGGCGGCGCCGGTTCAATCTTCAGCGTTCGGGCAGCAACCCACGGCAGAGAGCACGCTTTGACGACCTCCTTTGAGCGCGGCAAATCGGTGTGGCGGCTGGTGCGCGCCGCCTTCAGGCGACAGCGGGTGCGGCTGACCTTGGCTTTGCGCGTCACGATTGCCGCCGCGCTTGCCTTGGCCATCGCGCAATGGCTGGGACTGCCATTGCCGCTCTGGGCCGTCCTCACCGCCATGGTCGTGACCCAGGTCAACGTCGGCCGAACGCTCAAGTCGGTCATCGACTATCTGATCGGCACGCTAGGTGGCGCGCTGTGGGGCGGCGCCATCGCCATGCT
This sequence comes from Hyphomicrobiaceae bacterium, assembly GCA_035258605.1. GTDB lineage: Bacteria > Pseudomonadota > Alphaproteobacteria > Rhizobiales > Hyphomicrobiaceae > AWTP1-13. The sequence continues at coordinate 11,156 of DATFXD010000047.1, forward strand.
GGTGCCTCATGGGCACGAATGGGCGCTGCTGGCCGCGCTCGCCCTCGCCGTCGCGCCGCTTGCCGTGGTCGCCGGCCTCTATCCGAGCTTGAGCGTGGCGCCGATCACCGCCACCATCGTGCTCCTTATCCCGACCATGACGCAGGCAACGCCGCTGGCCTCGGCGCTCGACCGGGTGCTCGAAGTTGTCGTCGGCGGCAGCGTCGGGTTCGCGGTATCGTTCCTGCTGCTGCCATCGCTGGCGCATGCCCAGGCCATTGCCGCCGCCGCCCGCGCGCTGGAGCAAATGGCGCGCGCCCTGCGCGCGCTATTGTTGGAGGTCGTGGGCGGTCGCGACAGCAACGAGCTGCACCGCCTCCAGGACGGCATCGGTCAATCCCTGGTCGAGCTCGGCACCATTGCCGCCGCCTGCGAGCATGAGCGCCGCGCCCGCCTCGCCGTCGAACCCGATACCGGCCCGTTGCTGCGCATGCTGTTGCGCCTGCGCCATGACCTTGTGATCGTCGGCCGGGCAACGCAAGTCCCGTTACCGGAACCGCTGCAGTCACGGCTGCGATCGCCGCTTAGCGGGCTTGCCGAGGCGACTGCCGACTACCTGAGCACCTGCGCCGGCGAGCTCAGGCGCCGCCGCACCGCACCGAGCGGGCAGGCACTCGCCAGCGCGTTCGCGAACTACCACGCCGAGCTTGCCGCCATCCGCCAACAAGGCTTGACCCGTGGCCTGAATGCCGAGGCCGCAGAGCGCTTGTTCGCGCTCGGCTTTGCCTTTGAGCAGATGCGCCAGAACTGTAAAGACCTCGAGCGTTGCGTGACCGAGTGGGCGGTCGACGGCGGCAGCTAGCTGCAATGCTTGTGGGCTCGTTCGCGGCCGGTGCGATCAGCTCAGATGGCGGCGCCCTGTTGATGGTGCGAACAAGGACCCGATCGGGTTGCTTGGGCGCTTTGCCGCTGCCAGGCCTTGGCACACACCAACCACCACGCTGATTTGCTGAACCGCCTCGCACGGGCGCCGCCGTCAGCGGGTGCCATACGCCCGATCGCCGGCGTCTCCGAGGCCCGGCAGGATATAGGCGTGCTGATCGAGCGTATCATCGATGGCGGCAGTCCAAATCCGCACGTCCGGATGGAGGCCGCGCAGGCGCTCGAAACCTTGCGGCGCCCCCAACAGACAGACCAGCCGCACTTGCCGCGCGCCGCGCTCCTTCAGCCGATCGATGGCGGCAACCGCCGTATTGGCGGTGGCAATGACCGGTGCAACGACAATCACCAGGCGCTCGCTGAGGTCGGTCGGCGCCTTGAAGAAATATTCGACCGCGACGAAGGTTTCGGGCTCGCGATAGAGACCGACGTGGGCAACGCGGGCGGTGGGCACCAGGTCGAGCATGCCCTCCACAAATGTGGTACCGGCACGCAGCACCGGAGCGAATACCAGCTTCTTGCCGGCGATCTTGCGGGCTACGGTGCGCAGCATCGGCGTCTCGATTTCGACGTCGGTGAGCGGAAGATCGCGTGTCACCTCGTAACACAACAGCATGCCGGTTTCTTTCAAGAGCTCACGGAAGGACTTGGTGGAGCGGTGCTTGTCACGAATCAAGGTGAGCTTGTGCTGTACCAGCGGATGATCGACAACCGTAACGCCGTCCATGGGCGACCTCCCGGGTTTGGCTCAGAACACCGTGCCATCGCTGACGACGGTCAGCGGCGGCGCGCCGTAGGGACGCAGTTCGGCGGCGAGCCGCCGGCCTGCCGCCCAGGTGCCACCCTCCAGGATCCTGGAGAGCGGCAGCGATCTGGCATCCATCTGCAGTCGCCGGCGTACCGTCTCGGCCAGCCGGTCGAGCAGGGCCACGGTCAGCGCACGCCATTCCACGATCAAACTCGAGCCGACGTCGTGGGCAACGCTGGCGGCGGCCGGCTCGCGCAACAGGAGAACGCCGGTATCGAGCATGAGCCCACCGTTGCGATATTCGGCAAGGCCGGTCAGGCCGTCGATGTCGGCGACGACCAAGCCCGCGGCTTGCAGCGGCTCGATCAAGGAGTAGCTCAGCCATTGTGACAGCTTGTGCAGGGGTATCAGGCCGCTGGTCGCATCGGCCGTCACCAGCGCCGGATGCTGCCAGCAATCACCCAGCGCGACGCCGGCGAGCTCGAGCCGGGAGGGCCAGATTGGGCCCAAGTGGGCCAACACCTCGGCCAGAATGCGTGTTGCGGTGAGGGTATTGCCGTCGGCGCCGGCGGCGAGCCGATCGTAAAGCCCGCCCGGCCGCCCGCTCTCGCCGAATACCGCCGGATTGCCGGCCACCACCTCGCCCAGACGCTTGAGCAGGCCCAGCCGGCCATCGATACCGGGCAAGCGATTGCCGGCGGTGATTTGCAAGTGCTGGCTGAGTGCCGCCGGCGTCAGCTCGGCCAGGGCGGCGGCATCGACCCTGAGCGGCCGCGAACGGTCGCCGGAGAAGGCGCCGTTGGCAAACATCTCAAGGCTCGCCAGCGCCAGGCCTTCGGAACGGGCGATCGCCTTGCCGGTCCGCCGATCGCGATAGGCCCAGCCACTGCCCGCGCCGGCATCGATGAGCACACTGACGATCGCCAGATCGAAGGCCGCGCGCGCCCGCTCGGCGGCATTGGTCCAGGCGGTGGCTCGATCGAGCTCAGCCCAACGATCCTCGTCGTCGACGGTGAAGTGGCGCCAGCGCGAATGGAACGGCACCTCGAGCGTCGGATAGCGCTCGCGCGTGGTGGCGATCACCAGCTCAGCCGCCGCCTCGAGGCGATCGGGTTCGACCCGGAAATGCTGCAACTTGCCTGCCAGGCCGAGTGCCAGCATCTGCTGGCAGCGCTGGCGCACCGCACCCGCGCTCAACAGTGATTGGGCGGCTGCGGTTGCGGGTTTCACCGGAATTCCCGAGGTCAGTCAGCTCTTGTCCAGGGCGCGGCCGACGGTCGCGGCCGGATCGATCGGGTCGGCGCTGGGCCCGGCGTAATATCCGATTGCCCGCTTGGCGGCCATCTCGACCTGGGCGTCGGCCGGGACCAAGGCGTCGGGAAGCGGCACGCGTTCGATGATGCGCACGCCTTGGCCGATCAGCGCCTCGTATTTCATGTCGCTCATCGACACCAAGCGATCGATGCGCTCGACGCCGAGCCAATGCATCACATCCGGCATCAGTTGCTGAAAGCGGGCATCCTGCACGCCGGCTACGCATTCGGTGCGCTCGAAGTAGGCGCTGGCCGCGTCGCCGCCGGCGTGGCGCTTGCGGGCATTGTAGACCAGGAATTTTGTCACTTCACCCAGCGCCCGCCCTTCCTTGCGATTGTAGACAATGATGCCGAGGCCGCCGGCCTGCGCCGCGCGCGCGCACTCCTCGATGCCGTGCACCAGGTAGGGACGACAGGTACAGATGTCGGAGCCGAACACATCGGAGCCATTGCACTCGTCATGCACCCGGCAGGTGATCTGGGTGGCAGCATCGCCGAGCTTGCCGACATCGCCGAACAGGTAGACCGTCATGCCGCCGATCGGGGGCAGGAACACCTGCAGGTCGGGACGCGTGACCAGTTCGGGAAACATGCCCGCGGTCTGTTCAAACAGGGTGCGCCTGAGGTTGGTCTCACTGGTGCCGAAGCGCTCGGCGATACCCGGCAAATACCAGACCGGGTCGATGGCGATCTTGATCACCGAAAGCGCACCACCGGTGTGCACCACGACGTCGTCGATCTTGAGCCGACCGGCGGCGATCGCCTCATGGATTTCGGAAACGTCCAAGCGTGCCCGCGTCACCGCGATGCTGGGCCGGATGTCGGTGCCTTCGGCAATCTCGGCACGGAAGGCGTCCGCCACCAGGTGCCCCCAGGGATCGAGGGACACGATGCTGCTCGCCGTCTGCCAGCGCTGGAACGGACCGAGCGCAAACGTGGGCTGGGTGTTGGTGAGGTCGGGACGCCGGATTGGGTTGAGGGCGCCGGCGGAGACGGCAAGCGCCCGGTAGACCGCGTAGGAGCCGCTGTGGGTGCCGATCACGTTGCGATCCGGCGGTCGCGACACCGTGCCGATCACCGGGCCACGCTCGCGCGCGCTCGCCGCCCCCCACACAATGGGAAAGCGCGGCTTCGCCCCCGGCGCGGGATGCGAGGTCAAGCGGATGTGGTCGGTGCGGTTCACTCCGGTCATTCGGGGCCCCAGAAATGCAAATTGCCCGCCATCGAAGACGGGCCCTCAAGCTCCACGCTTGCCAAGTTGACGCGGCGCTTGCGATCCCCGTCGGCCGCATCCCCGATTATAGTCCGCCCCGGCATCGGAGGCAAAGCACTGCCGCAGCAGCGCCAGCGGCCTCAGGTGCCGGCCCCGACCGAAGCTAACGGCTGCCGTCGGCGCAGCATTAGAATGGCGCCTAGCGCCACGGCGATCATCAGCAGGGAAACGGCCGTCGTCAGCGTCCCCAGCGCGTAGATGACGGGCGTCGTCACGGTCGTGGTCTGACCCTGCAGTTCCAACGGCAGGGTATTGAGGTAGCCGACGGCCTGGCTGGTGCGGGCAATCTCGTCCCAGGACAGGGTAAACCCAAACAGCCCGATCCCAACGACGCTCGGTCCAATGATCGGCAGCACCACATGGCGCAAGGCCTGCCAGGGCGTGGCACCGAGATCGCGCGCGGCCTCCTCGTAGCGCGGGTCGAAGCGATTGAAGATGGCGAACATGATTAACAGCCCGAACGGCAGGGTCCAGGTCAGATGCGCGCCGAGTGCGGAGGTAAACAGGCCCATCGCCGTGTCGTAGCCGTCGGCGAGCGCCGCCGGCGCATACCTCTTGACGGCATCGTCGAGGATCCGGAACTCGAGGCCGATGCCAAGCGAAACCACGATCGACGGCATGATCAAGCTGGCGATCACCACGAACAACAGCTGATCGGCGCCGCGGAAGCGCTTGCGGTAGGCGAGCCCCGCCAACAGCGACAACACCACGGTCAAGACCATGACCACGACGCCAAGCCGCACCGACCTGGCAAACGCCGACCAAATGTCGACATTGGGCAGCCCATCGTGCCACAGCTTGTTGAACCAGTGGGTCGAGATGCCGTTCATGGGAAAGGTCAGCCCGCCGTCAGGCCCCTGGAACGACAACAGCAGGATGGTGAGCACCGGTCCCCACAGGAACAACACGAACAGCGCAAACAGCGCCGCCAGCCAATAGAAGGATCGAGGCCGCCCCTCGCCCATCCCTAGAGCTCCTTGCGGATGTCGATCAGCCGGGTCAGCGCCCAGATGATGATCAGCACCGTGCCGAGCAGGATCACGGCGTGCGCGGCGGCGGGCGGGAACTGCAGCGCACCCATTTGCGTGTTGATCATCTTGCCGACCGAGGCGATCTGCTGCCCACCCATGACGCCAATGGTCACGAAGTCGCCCATCACGATGGTGAGCACGAAGATCGAGCCAATGGCGATGCCCGGCTTGCTGAGCGGCACGACCACGTTGGTCAAGGTCTGCCAGCCGGAGGCACCGGCATCCCGCGCCGCCTCCAACAGGGCGCGGTCGATGCGCATCATCGAGTTGAAGATCGGCACGATCATGAACAAGGTATAGAGGTGCACGAAAGCCAGAACCACGGCGAAGTCAGAAAACAGCAGCCATTCCACGGGGTGCTCGACGAGGTGCAGCTTTTGCAGGGTCTGATTGATCAAGCCGTTGCGCCCGAGCAGCGGGATCCAGGAGATCATGCGGATCACGTTCGAGGTCCAGAACGGAATGGTACAGACCAAAAACAGCACGATCTGCATCGTCAGTGAACGCACGTGGAAGGCCAGAAAATAGGCGATGGCAAAGCCGAGCAACAGGGTGATGAGCCAAACCATGCCACAGATGCGCAAGGTCGTCAGATAGGTCTTCAAGGTGGTGCACAGTTCAGGCGGCGCCGACCACAGACGGCGGCCGCAACCCTCGAACGCCTCCAGGTAGTTGCGCAGCGTAAAATCCGGGAGGATTTCGTATTCGTTGTAGTTCCAGAAACTGACCATCACGGTCAGCAGCAGCGGTACGACGAAGAACACGACGAACACCGCCGCCAGCGGCAACGCCTGTGCCCACGCCGGCATGCCCTTGTCGGTCATGTCACCGTCGCGCGCGCGGCGGCAGCATGGCGCGCCGCCGCCGGGCGGCGCGCTGGCAGCTTTGGTTGGCGATCAGGCGGCAATGAATTCGTTCCACTTCCTCACCATGTAGTCGTTCTCGTCCATGAC
>DATFXD010000048.1:0-54617 GCA_035258605.1 Hyphomicrobiaceae bacterium
GATGAGGACGAAAAAGGCCGCCGCAGCGCCTCCCAACCCGTATTTGCGAGCCATAGGCGAGCCTGTCCTTCGCTGGCAAGGGATCACGATAATATCATCAAACGCGAGATATATGGCTCTCGTCACAGGGTCGCCAAGTTAATCCTTGTCCACTTCCGCTCAGCATCGAGGCGCGAGCGTGGCCGAACCGGCGATTTTGTCGCGGGGGGCGGGACCCCTCAATACCCAAGCCAGGCCTCGAGCGGCCCCTTTGGCAGTGGCACCAGGAACCAGCGCTCGAACATGAAGAACAGGGCGACGGCGATGCCGGTCCCGGTCAGCACGCCCTTCCAGATCGCATAGCCGCCGAAGTACCACATGAACAGCGCCACATAGATGGCGCTGGCGACGTAAATGCCGATGCTGCCGATGGCGCCGACATAGACCAGCAGGGGCACCAGCACGAGGATGATCTTGAGGAGCGCCGCACCGCTGACAAAGGCAATGCCGCTGCCGGCGCCCTGGATGGCGGCACGGTAGAGATTAACCAAGCTGGCAGCGGCCATCGCCACGGCAATGTAGAAGGGGAAATAACCGGGTTCGGGGCCATCGGATTCCCAGCCCATGCCGAGCCGCAGGCTGTCGGCGATCACGACGCCGCTGACCACGAGAAACAGCAGCGCCACCACGATTTCCATGCTGCGCTTGCTGACAATGCCGCGGTCTTGACTGTGGTCGGCGTCGTTCATGGTTCGTGTCGCTCATCTTGAAGATGGTTCAAGAGCGGGTTCCCGCGCGCGCCTTGACGCTGTTGGGCGGCGGCGCGCGCGGAGGACGCCTTCCTCACCTCTTGGCGAGAAAACCGGCTTCGGCCATCAGATCGTGGTGGGTCTTCTCGGCACCCTCGAGCCAGTGCACGTAGGGTTCGCCGGACATCATGGTCGGATTGTAGGCACCCTTCTCCATGTAGTCCTTCCAGTCCTCGGTGGCGGCAACCTTCTTGAACAGGTCGACGTAGAATGCGGCCTGCTCCTTGGAGATGCCAGGCGGGCCGAATACGCCGCGCAGCATCTGGTACTCGACGTTGATGCCGGCTTCCTTGCAGGTTGGAATGTCCGACCACGCCATGTTGGCGGTGACCTTGTCGGTGTAGGTCGAGCGCTTGTCATCGAACAGGCACAGCGGCCTGAGCGACCCCGCCCGCCATTGCGCCACCGCTTCGATCGGGTTGTTGACGCTGGAATCGATGTGCTTGCCGACCAACTGCACGGCGACGTCGCCGCCGCCCTTGAACGGCACGTAGGTCAGCTTCTTGGGAGTGGTTAGGCGTTCCAGCGCGACGGTGATGATTTGATCTTCCTGCTTGGAGCCGGTGCCGCCCATCTTGAACTTGCGGTCATCCGCACCTTTGACGGCGTCAAGGTAGTCCTTGGCCGATTTGAACGGTGCTTCGCTGTTGACCCACAGCACGAATTGGTCGAGCGCCAGCATGCTGAGTGGGGTCAGATCCTTCCAGTTGAAGGGCACGCCGGTGCCGAGCGGGGTCGTGAACAGGTTGGAAAGCGTGATGACGATCTTGTGCGGATCCTTGGCTGCTCCTTTGATCTCGAGGAAGCCCTCCGCGCCGGCGCCGCCCGGCTTGTTGATCACCACCATCGGCTGTTTCATGAGGTTGTGCTTGGCAATCACCCCCTGCACGAAGCGCGCCATCTGATCGGCGCCGCCGCCGGTGCCGGCGGGAACGATGAATTCCACCGGCTTGGTCGGCTCCCAGGCCTGCGCCGTCACCGGCGATAGCACCAGCATGAGCGCGGCAGCGGTTGCGCTCGCGCCTGCCAGTCCTGATTTGACGTATGGCAGCATGGGTTTCCTCCTTGTCGTTTGACGGTTCTTGGGGGTGACTAACCGGCGATCCTGCGCGGACGAACGGCGCGCAACAGCGAGCCCAGCAGCGGCCAGAACAACATCAACAGGCCGAGCGTCATGATGCCGCCAACCAAGGCATTCGAGAAAAAGATCGTGACGCTGCCCTGTGAGATCAGCATGGCTTGGCGGAAGGAGCTCTCGGCTTGATCGCCGAGCACCAGCGCGAGCACCATCGGCGCCAGCGGATAGCCGAGTTTATTGAAGCTGTAGCCGACGACGCCGAACACCACCATCAGCCACACGTCAAACATGGCGTTGTTGACGGTATAGGCGCCGACCGCGCAAATCACCATGATGACCGGGGCGATGATCGAGAACGGCACCCGCAAGATGGCGGCGAACAGCGGCACGCAGGTCAACACCACGACCAGCCCGGCAATATTGCCGAGATACATGCTGGCGATCAGCCCCCAGACGAACTCCTTCTGTTCCACGAACAGTAACGGTCCAGGTTGCAGCCCCCAGATCAAAAGCCCGCCGAGCAGCACCGCCGCGGTTGGCGATCCGGGAATGCCCAAGGTCAGCATCGGCAACAGGGCGCTGGTGCCGGCGGCGTGCGCCGCCGTCTCCGGCGCCACCACGCCCTCGATGGTGCCCTTGCCGAAGGCATCGCCCTGTTTGGAAAAGCGCTTGGCAAGACCGTAGCTCATGAACGAGGCAGGGGTGGCGCCGCCGGGCGTGATGCCCATCCAGCAGCCGATCAGGCAGCTCCTGAGCGAGGTTAGCCAATAGCGCGGCAACAGCGCCCAGGTTCTGAGCACGGCATCGAGCCGCAACTTGCCGTCGGCACCCTTGAACTCCAGCCCCTCTTCGATCGAGTTCAGCATTTCGCCGATGCCAAACAGGCCGATCACGGCGATCAGGAAGCCGAAGCCCTTGAGCAGCTCGACGAAGCCGAAGGTCATGCGCAATTGGCCGGTCACGGTGTCGAGCCCAACCGCCGCCAGGGCAAACCCCAGGCACATCGATGCGATGGTCTTGGCCGGGCTGCCGCGCCCCATGCCAATGAAACTGGCGAAGGTCAAAAACTGCACGGCAAAGAACTCCGCCGGGCCGAAGCGCAAGGCGAACTTGGCCACCAGGGGCGCGAGGAAGGTGATGACAATGACGGCAAACAGTGCGCCAACGAACGATGAGGTGAAGGCCGCCGTCAGCGCCGCATCGGCTTTGCCCTTCTGGGCCATCGGATGGCCGTCGAAGGTGGTCGCGACCGACCACGGCTCGCCGGGAATGTTAAACAGGATCGAGGTGATGGCACCGCCGAACAAGGCGCCCCAGTAGATGCACGATAACATGATGATGGCCGATGTCGGCGGCATCGAGAAGGTCAGCGGCAGCAAAATAGCCACACCGTTGGCGCCGCCGAGCCCCGGCAGTACGCCGATGATGACCCCCAACAGAATGCCGATCATCATCAGGAAGACGTTGTACCAGCTGAGTGCGACGGCAAAGCCACCCAACAGCGAGGCGATATCTTCCACTGCCTGTCTCTTTCTTGGTCGTTTCCAATCGGGTGACGCTCTGTTTGGCCCGCCGGCGACGGCGGTGGCATCACCCTTGTCTGGTATACCATGTGCCAATTAACCGGGCGGCGCAACACTCCGTTTGGCGCAAATTGCCGCCGCATTTTTGCGAATCGTTGGCAACATCTGATTTTCCTGCTAAGCGCGTCCGGCTTGTCCAGGCCGATGCGCGTGGTGTATGGTATACCAGAAACCACGGATCGCGCCGGTAAGGTGGGGTAAGCCGGTAAGGTGGGGTAAGAAGGGTGGCCGATACCGAGCTTAAGATTGCTCCCATTGGCGAGGGCATCAGTCTCAAGGCGCGCGCCTATGAGGCGCTAAAATCGGCGATCCTCAACATGAACATCTACGCCGAAGCGGCCGAATTGCGCCTCGATGAGCGCGATTTGTCGCAGCGCTTTGGCGTCAGCCGCACGCCGCTCAGAGAAGCTCTGGCCCAGCTCGATCAAGAAGGCCTGGTGCGCATCGTGGCGCGGCGCGGCATTTTCATCGTGCGCAAGACCAAGGCGCAGATCCTCGACATGATCACGGTGTGGGCCGCGCTGGAAAGCATGGCGGCCCGGCTTGCCACCGAGCAGGCCGGCGGCGACGAGATCGCGCAACTGCATGCCCTGGTCGACCAGTTTTCGCAGGACGAGATCGCCCGCAAAATGGGCGAATACTCCGACGCCAACATCAAGTTCCACCAGGCCATCATCGGCCTTGGCAAATGTCCTCTGATCGTGGAGATGAGCAACGATCTCTTCTTCCACATGCGCGCCATCCGCCAACGGACGATCTTTGAACAGGATCGTGCCAAGCGCTCGATCGTTGATCACAAGGAGATCGTGGCGGCGCTCGAGGCGCGCGATACTGAACGGGCCGAGCGGCTGGTGCGCCAGCATACGCTGCGCCTGCGCGATCACGTCGATCGTTACGTCAATCTTGACTAAGCGGAAACGAACGGTGGCAGATCGAGGTTCAGACCAGAGGCGACGCGCGCGGTCGGCTGCCGTGGTGAGGGCAACGTCCACCCCGCCCAGCCCGGCGCCCCCCGCCCGGGCGGTTGGCGGCAGCCTTGGCGCAGATCCGAGCCGCCGGCGCGGCGCCGGCGAGACCGAGGCCATAGCAAGCAAGAATGCAGAGGGAGGTTAGAAAGATGCCCGCAGCAGTAGAGAGCGTAGCAGCCAAGCCGGCCGCCGCGGAGCAGGAGCTGACCGATGGCTTTCATCTCGTCATCGATGCGCTGAAGCTCAACGGCATTAAGACGATTTACGGCGTACCTGGCATTCCGATTACGGACTTTGGTCGCATGGCGCAGGCCGCCGGCATTCGCGTGCTCTCCTTCCGACACGAACAGAACGCCGGTAATGCCGCGGCCATCGCTGGCTATCTCACCAAACAGCCTGGCGTCTGCCTCACGGTGTCGGCGCCCGGGTTTCTCAATGGCCTGACCGCGCTGGCCAATGCCACCACCAACTGCTTCCCGATGATCCTGATCTCGGGTTCCTCGGAGCGCGAGATCGTCGACCTGCAGCAGGGCGACTATGAGGAGATGGACCAGCTGGCGATTGCCAAGCCGTTGTGTAAGGCGGCGTTCCGGGTGCTGCACGCGGCAGACATCGGCATCGGCGTTGCGCGCGCCATCCGCGCCGCGGTGTCGGGGCGTCCCGGCGGCGTCTACCTCGACTTGCCGGCCAAGCTGTTCGCGCAGGTGATGGAGGCCGGAGCCGGCGCCAAGTCCCTGGTCAAGGTGATCGACCCAGCACCGGCGCAATTGCCCGATCCGGCGGCGGTCAAGCGCGCGCTCGAGGTGCTGAAAGGCGGCAAGCGCCCGTTGATCATTCTTGGCAAGGGTGCCGCCTACGCCCAGGCCGATGCGCCGATTAGAGCGCTCATCGAAAACACCGGCATTCCGTTCCTGCCGATGAGCATGGCAAAGGGCCTCTTACCCGACACGCATCCCCAGTGTGCCGGCGCCGCCCGCTCCACCGTATTGAAAGAGTCCGATGTCGTGCTCTTGATCGGGGCGCGCCTCAACTGGCTGTTGTCGCACGGCAAGGGCAACAGCTGGGGGGCGCCGGGATCGAAGAAGTTCATCCAGATCGACATCGAACCCAAGGAGATGGACAGCAACGTCGAGATCGCCGCTCCCGTAGTCGGCGACATCGGCTCGTGTGTATCGGCGCTGCTGGAGGGCATCGACCGCAGTTGGCCGTCGCCGCCGGCCGAGTGGACCGGCGCCGTCAAGGCGAAACGGGAAGAGAATATCGCCAAGATGGCGCCGCGACTGATGAAGAATTCGGCGCCGATGGACTTTCATGCGGCGCTTGGGGCATTGCGCACGGTCATCAAAGAGCGGCCCGATGCCATCCTCGTCAACGAGGGCGCCAACACGCTCGACTTGGCGCGGGGGGTGATCGACATGTATCAGCCGCGCCGGCGGCTCGACGTCGGCACCTGGGGCGTGATGGGCGTCGGCATGGGGTTTGCCATCGCCGCTGCGGTCGAGACCGGAAAGCCGGTGCTTGCGATCGAAGGCGACAGCGCCTTTGGCTTTTCTGGCATGGAGGTCGAGACCATCTGCCGCTATGACCTGCCGGTGTGCGTCGTCGTGTTCAACAACAACGGCATCTATCGCGGCACCGATGTCAACGCCGCCGGCGGTGTCGACCCGGCCACCACCGTGTTCGTCAAGGATTCCCGCTACGACAAGATGATAGAGGCGTTCGGCGGCGTCGGGGTGCATGTGACCACGCCAGACGAGCTGAAGCGGGCCGTCGACAAGGCAATGGATAGCGGCCGGCCGACCCTGATCAACGCCGTCATCGATCCGGCGGCCGGTAGCGAAAGCGGCCGCATCGGCAACCTCAACCCGCAAAGCGTGGTGAAAAGGAAGTAGTGGAGCATAGCATGGGCAAAGCACTCGAAGGCGTCCGCATCCTCGACTTCACACACGTGCAGTCGGGTCCGACCTGTACCCAGTTGTTGGCGTGGTTCGGCGCGGACGTAATCAAGGTGGAGCGGCCTGGTGTCGGCGACATTACGCGCGGACAGCTGGTCGACGTGAAGGGGGCAGATTCGCTCTACTTCACCATGCTCAACCACAACAAACGCTCGATCACCATCGACAGCAAGAACAAGAAGGGGATGGAGATCCTGGAGCGGCTGGTGAAGTCGTGCGACGTGCTGGTCGAGAACTTCGCCCCGGGCGCGCTCGACCGCACGGGGCTCACCTGGCAGCGGATCCAGGAACTCAATCCGCGCATGATCTACGCTTCCGTGAAGGGCTTCGGTCCCGGACCATACGAAGACTGCAAGGTCTACGAGAACGTGGCGCAGTGCACCGGCGGCGCCGCCTCCACCACCGGCTTCCGCGATGGACCGCCGCTGGTGACGGGGGCGCAGATCGGCGACAGCGGCACCGGGCTGCACCTGGCGCTCGGCATCGTCACCGCGCTGTTCCACCGCACCGTCAGCGGCAAGGGTCAGCGGGTCACCTGCGCCATGCAGGATGGGGTGCTCAACCTGACCCGGGTCAAGATGCGCGATCAGCAGCGGCTGGCGCACGGACCCCTTACCGAATACAGCCAGTACGGCGAAGGCGTCGCCTTTGGTGACGCGGTGCCGCGCGCCGGCAACGACTCCGGTGGCGGCCAGCCCGGCCGCATCGTCAAATGCAAGGGCTGGGAGACCGATCCCAACGCCTACATCTACTTCATCACCCAGGCTCCGGTGTGGGAGGCGATCTGCGACATTATCGGCGAGCCCGGCTGGAAGACGCATCCCGACTACGCCAAGCCGCTGGCGCGACTGCCGCGGCTCAACGAGATCTTCGCGCGCATCGAACAATGGACCATGACCAAGACCAAGTTCGAGGCGATGGAGATCTTGAACAAATACGACATCCCGTGCGGACCGATCCTGTCCATGAAGGAATTGGCCGAGGACAAGTCGTTGCTCGCCACCGGTACCATGGTCGAGGTCGAGCATCCGATCCGCGGCAAGTACCTGTCGGTCGGCAATCCGGTCAAGCTGTCGGCTTCGGCCTCGGAGGTGCGCCGCTCGCCGCTGTTGGGCGAGCACACCGACGAGGTGCTGGCCGAACTCGGCTACTCGACCGAAGAGATTGCGGCATTGGCGCAAGCCGGCGCCACCGCCGCATTGAAAAAGCAAGCGGCGGAGTAGCCATTCCGAGGCTCGCCGCGGCGAGCCCCGGCTGATCGAGCGGAGGCGTGGTGATGCGAATCGTGGTGCATGGGCAGGAGGCCTTCGGCAAGGCCGTGCTGGAAAAGCTGCTCGAGCGGAAGGAGAACGTCGTGGCCGTGTTCTGCGCGCCCGACAAGGCCGGCCGAGCCGAGGATCCGCTCAAGGTGTTCGCCAAAGACAAGGGCTTGGCGGTGCATCAGCCCAAGAGCTGGAAAACTCCCGAAGCGGTCGAGCTCATGAAGTCGACCAACGCCGACCTGTGCATCATGGCGTACGTGACCCTGTTCGTGCCGCAGCCGGTGCTCGACGCACCCAAGCTCGGCACCATCCAGTATCATCCCTCGTTGCTGCCGCTTCACCGCGGCCCGTCCTCGATCAACTGGCCGATCGCCATGGGTCGCAGCGAGACCGGGCTCACCATCTTCTGGCCCGACGAGGGCTTGGATGAGGGACCGATCTTGTTGCAGAAGACAGTTGCTATCGGTCCCGACGAGACCTTAGGCGACGTCTATTTCAAGAAGCTGTTTCCGCTCGGCGTCGATGCCCTGATGGAAAGCCTCGATCTGGTGCGCGCCGGCAAGGCGCCGCGGGTGCCGCAGGATCATGGCAAGAAAACCTACGAGAGCTGGTTCAAGAAGGACGTTGCCGCGATCGACTGGTCGAAGCCGGTGGCCGACGTCTACAACCTGATCCGGGCAGCCAACCCGGCGCCGGGCGCCTGGGGCACGATCAATGGGCAGAAGGTCGATATCTTCGACTCGGCCAAGGTCGCCGGCAGCGGCACGCCAGGCGAGATTTTGGCGCTCGACGCCAACGGTATGACGATCGCCGCCGGCGGCGGCGCCATCCTGGCCAAGCGCCTGCGCGGCGCCGACGGCAAAAAGGTGGCAGCTGCCGAATGGGCCAATGCCGCCGGTATCAAGGCCGGCGATAGATTTGCCGCGCCAACAGCCAAGTCGAACGCTTAGTCGAAACAGCTCTCGCGAGTTCACAAGAGGGGAAAGTCATGGCCGTGAAGTCGGATATTGAGATCGCTCGCGAGGCAAAGCTGAAGCCGATTGCGGAGATCGGCAACAAGATCGGCATCCCCGCCGACGCGCTCTACAGCTATGGTCCGCACAAGGCCAAGGTGTCGTTCGACTGCATCAATGCGGCGCAAAGCAATCGCGATGGCAAGCTGATCTTAGTGACGGCCATCAGCCCGACCCCTGCCGGCGAGGGCAAGACCACGACCACGGTCGGTCTCGGCGACGGCCTCAACCGCATCGGCAAGAAGGCCATGAGCTGCCTGCGCGAGCCTTCGCTTGGTCCATGCTTCGGCATGAAGGGCGGCGCCGCCGGCGGCGGCTATGCCCAGGTGGTGCCGATGGAGGATATCAACCTGCACTTCACCGGCGACTTCCACGCCATCACCTCGGCGCACAACCTGCTGTCGGCGCTGATCGACAATCACATCTACTGGGGCAATGCCACCGGCCTCGACAGCCGGCGGCTGGCCTGGCGCCGGGTCATGGACATGAATGATCGTGCCTTGCGCTCGATCGTCAACTCGTTGGGCGGCGTCGCCAACGGCTTCCCGCGCGAGGATGGCTTTGACATCACCGTCGCCTCCGAGGTGATGGCGATCCTGTGCCTGGCCATGGACCTCAAGGACCTCGAGCGGCGGCTCGGCAACATCGTTGTCGGCTACACCCGCGATCGCAAGCCGGTGAAGGCGGCCGACGTCAAGGGCGACGGCGCCATGACCGTGTTGCTGAAGGACGCCTTAATGCCGAACCTGGTGCAGACCTTGGAGAACAATCCGGTGTTCATCCATGGCGGACCCTTCGCCAACATTGCGCACGGCTGCAATTCGGTGCTGGCGACGCGCACCGCGCTCAAGCTGTGTGATTACGTCGTCACCGAAGCCGGCTTCGGCGCCGACCTCGGCGCCGAGAAGTTCTTCGACATCAAGTGCCGCAAGGCTGGCCTCAACCCGGCCGCAGCGGTGATCGTGGCCACGGTGCGCGCGCTCAAGATGCACGGCGGCGTCGGCAAGGACGATCTCAAGCATGAGAACGTGGCCGCGGTCGCCAAGGGCTGCGATAATCTCCTGCGTCACCTGGAAAATGTGCGCAAGTTTGGCGTCCCGCCGGTGGTCGCAATCAACCGCTTCATTTCCGACACCGACGCCGAGCTCGCCGAGGTGATGAAGGCAGCCGAGAAGGCCGGCACCAAGGCGCTGGTGTGCACGCATTGGGCCGATGGCGGCAAGGGCATCGAGGCCTTGGCGCGGCAGGTGGTGGAGTTGGCCGATAACGGACAGGCGAAGTTCAAGCCGCTCTATCCCGATCAGATGCCGTTGCGCGACAAGGTCAAGACCATCGCCAGCGAGATCTATCATGCCGCCGACATTGCCTGCGATGCCACCATCGAGGCCCGCTTCAAGGACCTGCAGGACGCCGGCTATGGCCATCTGCCGGTGTGCATGGCCAAGACCCAGTACTCGTTCTCGACCGATCCCAACAAACGCGGCGCTCCGAGCGGGCACGTGGTGCCAATCCGGGAGCTGCGGCTCGCGGCCGGCGCCGAGTTCGTGGTGGTGATCACCGGCGAAATCATGACCATGCCCGGGCTGCCGCGGGTCCCGGCCGCCAACAGCATTCGTCTTAATGCGCACGGCCAAATCGAGGGCCTGTTCTAACGAGCGGCGAGCCTTTCGCGTGCGGGCGCTAGCCGGCTTCGGCTTGGCGCCCGGCCAGCGCCAAGCGCGCCACGGCGGTGCGGTCGAGCTTGCCGGTGCCGCCGGTCGGCAACTGGTTGCGGATGTGGATCACGTCCGGAACCTTGTAGGCCTCGATCCGGGCGGCAGCCCAGCTGCGTAAGGCTTGCCCCGTCAGCTCGGAGCCCGGGGTGAGGGCAACGACGGCGTGCATGGCCTCGCCCAGTCGTGCGTCGGGAACGCCGCCGCACAGGGCGGCGCGGACCTCCGGATGGGTGGCGAGCAGGGCGTCGATCTCGGCAGGCGCGATCTTGTTGCCGCCGCGCACGATGATGTCCTTCAGCCGGCCCACGAGCTCGACGCGGCCGTCGCGGCGCACCCGGGCCGCATCACCGGTGGCAAAGAAACCCTCATGATAGCTGTCGGCGGTCAACTGCGGCTCGTCGAGATAGCCGAGCATCCCGAACGGCGTCTTGATCATGAGCTCGCCGGCGGCACCGGCCGCCACCGGCCTATGCTGCTGATCGACGATGCGATAGTCGACCTGCTCGGTCGGGTGCCCAATCGAGCCCAGACCGATGGCGAACTCGGCAGGCGACAGGCAAAAGTCACAGGAGCCGGTTTCGGTGAGGCCGTAGAGATCATAGATGCCGGCGGCGGGAAAGGCCTGCGCGGTCTCATTGCCCAACCGGGCAAGCAAGGTCTCGCCGCCGCTCAGGATGCTCCTGAGCCGAGGCGCCGGTGGCGCCGGCGCCAGCACCATACTGCGCAGCATGGTCGGGAGCACGGCAGCAACGCTGGCCCCGGCCGCCAGCCTGGCGGCGAGCCCATCGGCGCTGAACTTTTCGCACACTACCAGCCTGGCGCCGCTCAGGATCGCGAGCAGGCTCACCCAGATGCCGAAGATGAAGCTGAGCCGCAACGCGACGACCACCGTGTCGTCCCCTCGAAGCTTGATGAGACGATTGAGGACGTCGAGCTTGCCGGCCAATTGCTGCTGACCGAGCACGACCCCCTTCGGCTTGCCCGTGCTGCCGGAGGTGAACACGATCAAGGCGGCTTGCTCGAGGCCTCGACGGGCCGGTGCCGGGGCTGGAGATAGCTCCTGCACCCTCCCGGCCTCGAGGCCAAGGCGTGCGCCCGTGGCACCCCCAATGCCGATGACGCTGGCGCGGGCGGCGGTTGCCGAGACCGGCACTGCGACGCCGCCTGCCAACCAAACCGCCAGCAGGGCCACTAGGTCGCTTGGCTGGTTGGCGATGCGGCAGAGGACGGGGTCGCCCCGACCGATGCGGGCGGCCGTTAGGCCGTGCGCCAGCACCTTGGCCGAAGCCAACAGCTGACGGCCGGTGACGGCGGTGCCATCGCCGTCCACGACCATAGCCGGCGTGCGGGCGAGCGCCGACCCAATCAGCGACGTCAGCGGACCCATCAGCCTCACCGTTGCTGGAAGCGCGCGTCGCGCCAGGCAAGCGCCGCCTTTAGCCCATCGCGGCGGGCGATGTCCAGGAACCGAGCCTTGTCCGGCGAGCCCTCGCCCTCGATGCCAAGATCGATGGCAAGCGCGGCCTCGAGTGCCGCAAGCATGCCTTGCGCCTCGAGCGCACCGTTGATGGCACGCTTGGTCTCCTTCACCAGTTTGGGATCGATGGCGGCGATGTGCCGGGCCAGCTCCAATGCCGCCGCGTCGAGCTCGTCCACGCCAACCACGCGATTGACCATGCCGATCTTGAGCGCGCGCTGGGCGTCGATCCGATCCGCGCCGGTCAGAATGATTTCCTTGGCCAGCTTCGGGCCCACCATCCACGGCAGGATCATCACCACGATGCCGGCGCCGAATTTGAGCTCAGGTTCGCCAAAGAAGGCATCGTCGGCGGCGATGGTGAGGTCGCAGGCCAGCGCCAATTCGCAGGCTCCGGCCAGGCAGGCGCCGCGCACTGCCGCGATGGTCGGCTTGGGCGAATGCCAGAAGCGCATGATGGTATCGAAATCACGGCGCAGGATCGGTTGCCATTGCGCGTTGCCGGTGGGGCGCAGCTCCGTCTGCTCCTTGAGGTCGAAGCCGGAGGAGAACGCCGAACCGGCGCCGCGCACGATGATGGCGTTGACGCCGGCGTCGCTCTCGAGGGCGTCGAGGGCCTGGGCGATCTCCTTCAGCATCGCCTGGCTCAGGGCATTGGCGCGTTGCGGGCGGTTGAGGGTCAGCCGCGCGAGCGGGCCGACGCGCTCCACCAGGATCGTGTCGAATTGCATGTTGGCTGCCTCCAGTGCCGGTCGCTGCCGGTTCTAGCGCCGCTCGCTGCGGATCTGCGACGTGGCCGTGATTGAGCCAGGGCCTCGAGACGGTCGGCCCCGATATTCTGGCGAGCCTCGGTCTATGGCGAGTGGGTGCCCGGTGCGCCGCTCGCAACATCGCATCATTCTTTGGCCGGCAGCAGCGTGCGCACCAGGTCCTGGCGCGCCGCCAGCCGCTGGCTCAGGCGAGCGACCGCAACCGGCGAACGATCGGTGCTGTGCACTTCGACCTTGTAAATGCCGCCGGGCTTGGGTCCGTCGACGATGTGGGCGTTGAGCTCGGTCATGAGCCGCGAGATGGCCGCCGCCGAGGCCGCGTCGGTGAAGCCGATCCAGAAGGAGACGCCGGCATCGGCGCCGTAGCCCGCCGCCGTTCGGTGGTCAGCGACATGGTCGCGTAGGATCAGGGCCGTGATGGTGGCGGCCTCGATCAGGACGAGCGCGCCGGCGGCGACCGCCGCCAGCCGCACCGCCCGTGCCGTTGGTGTCGCGAAAAAGTCGGCGATTGCCTGGGTGCCGGCGCTCAGCGATCGCGCAAGCAGGTCGAAGCGGCGCGGCGGCAGCCGGGCGATCAGGCGATTGAGCGCACCGGATGGTGGCGCGTCGGCGGCGAGTTGGTCGCGCTCCTCGCGGATGAGATCGAGCTGGTGTCGGATCTCGGGGTGCTGGGCGAGATAGCGCTCGACCCGTCGCCGATCGGTAGCATCGAGCGTGCCACCGACATACCAAGGCAGCAGCAGCTCGATCGCATCGCGCTCGGAAAATGACGTCCGCTCTTCGCTCATGGCCAGCCTCGATCGATCCCCAGCGGCCATCTCGGGCGCCACGCCCAGGCTATCACGGCGAGCCCCGGACAACGATGCCCGTCGGGCGAGCAGACCCGAATGAGTTGCACGTCATGACCTCGCTCGCGGCTCGGTCGGCTCCTGCCAATGCTTGAAGCTGCCGGCGCTGCACTCTGGATGTCCGGGGGTACTGGGGCAAGCGCTACCGCGCTCGGCTTGAGCGAGGACGGGCCGCTCCGGTCGGATGCCAGCCTCGCTCGCCGCCGTTGCCGCCCGTGAGCGTGCCCCTAGGGCCGGCTGCCGGCGATGCGATCGGCGACAACGCCGGGTATCGGCGCTCGCCGATTGGTGCATAATCGGCCCGCATGGCAAATGAGCCCTAGCGCATGGGAGACGCGTTGATGCCGAGAATTGTGTTGGTGCCACCGTCGGCAGAGGTGGGCGCCATCGCCCAGACCATGGCGCCCGGCGGTTTCGAGCTGACCTTGGTCCCGGCCAGGAGCCCGCAATTTGAGGCGGCGCTTGCCGGCATGGATTACATGGTGTGCTACCCCAACGTCGAGATGTCGGACGCGTTCTACCGCGCCGCGCCTCGCTTGAAGCTCGTGCAGCTGTTGAGCGCGGGATACGACAATGTCGACCTCGAGGCCGCGCGGCGCGCCAAGGTTGCGGTCTGCAACAACGGCGGTGCCAATGCCATCTCGGTCGCCGAACATGCGCTGATGCTGATGCTGGCGGTCGCACGCAAGGTGATTTGGCAGCACGGCAATGTGGCCGCCGGGCGCTGGCGCGGCAACGGGCCGGCGCCGCGTCTTTATGAGCTTAACGGCAAGACCCTCGGCATCATCGGCCTGGGCACCATCGGCAAGAAGACGGCGCGGTTGGCGCAGGCGTTCGGCATGAGGGTTGAGTACTACGACATCAGGCGGCTCAGCGAGGAGGCCGAGGATCGGCTCGGCGTGCGCTTCCGCCTGCTGCGCGAATTGTTGCGCTCCGCCGACGTGGTTTCCCTGCACGTGCCGCTCAATGCCTCGACCCGCGGCATGATCGGCGCGGCGGAGTTGGGTCTGATGAAGCCGCTGGCGATTATCGTCAATACCTCGCGCGGACCGGTAATCGACGAAGCCGCCCTCCACCAGGCGCTGAGCGGGGGCAAGCTGTTGGGTGCCGGGCTCGATGTCTTTGCGCAGGAACCGCCGCCGCCCAGTAATCCGCTGCTCAAACTCGATAACGTGGTGCTGACGGCGCATTTTGCCGGACCCACCTGGGACAATCACGTCGCCCGCTTCCGCAACGCCTTCGACAATGTCGAGCGGGTGGCGCGCGGCGAACCGCCACTGTGGGTGGTACCCGAGCTCGCCGGTTGAGGCCTTGACCCCATTGCCGCGGCCCGCCAGGCTTTGGGCAATGCGGCGAACGAGGCGGGGGATGGTGATGGCGCAGCTGGATGAGCCGGCGTTCGGGCCGTGGCCGGGCCGCAGCGGTGCCGGCGCGCGGTGCCGATACGAGGCTTCGAACAGGGGCCCTCACCCCGCGGTCGCCAGCTGGCACGCCGCGGCGGCCCAACGGCGGCCGGCGGCGCACCCAGGCCCGCTGCGCGCGCCGTTGGCGCCAGCTTTCGTCACAGCCTCCGGCGCCGTCACCCGCAGCCTCTAAGGACAAGCACAATGAGCTGGCAGGAGGAACTCGACGAGCTCAGGGCCCGCGAGGCCCTGGCGCGCGCCATGGGTGGCCCGGACAAGGTGCGCCGCCAGCACGACGGCGGGCGGCTCACGGTGCGCGAGCGCATCGATGGGCTGGTCGACGCCGGTAGTTTTCACGAGCTTGGAGCCCTTGCCGGCAAGGCCGAGTACGACGCCGCCGGGCGCCTTAAGGAGTTCACCGCCTCCAACTGCGTGATGGGTCGCGCCCTGATCGACGGGCGGCCGGTGGTGGTCGTCGGCGACGACTTCACGGTGCGCGGCGGCTCGGCCGATGCCACCATTCCGACCAAGCCGATCCTGGCGGAGCGCATGGCCGGTCAGCTGCGGCTACCGATCGTACGCGTGATCGAGGGCTCCGGTGGCGGCGGCTCGGTCAAGACCATCGAAACGACCGGGCGCGCCAACCTGCCGGGAGGTCTCGGTCAGTCGAGCATTGGATTCCAGCTGCTGGCCGAAACGCTGGCCACCGTGCCTGTGGTGGCGCTGGGCCTGGGCTCGGTAGCAGGTCTTGGCGCCGCCCGGCTGGCCGCCAGCCACTATTCGGTGATGACCAAGGCGACCTCGGCGATGTTCGTGGCCGGTCCACCGGTGGTGGCCCGCGTCGGCCAGACGCTCGACAAGCAAACGCTTGGGGGTTGGGAGGTGCAGTGTCGTGCCGGCGCGGTCGACCACGCCGTCGACACCGAGCAAGACGCCTTTGCGTGCGCGCGGCGGTTTCTGTCCTATCTGCCGGCCTCGGTTTATGACGTTGCCGCGCGCGGCCCGCGCACCGATGCACGGAGCCGCCGCGAGGAGATGCTGTTCGGCATCGTGCCGCGCGACCGGCGCAAGGTCTACCGGATGCGTCCCATCATCGAGGCGGTGGTTGACAAGGGCTCCGTGTTTGAGGTCGGACAAATGTTTGGCCGTTCGATCATTACCGCGCTGGCCCGCCTCGACGGGCTGCCCGTCGCGGTGCTGGCCAGCGACCCCTATCACTACGGTGGCGCCTGGACGGCGGAGGCGTGCCAGAAGATCGTGCGCTTTGTGGACATGGCCGAGACGTTCCATCTGCCCGTGGTCTACCTGGCCGACTGCCCCGGCTTTCTGATCGGGCTCGAAGCCGAACGCGCCGCCACCATTCGCCATGGCGTGCGGGCGATGGCCGCAATCAACCAGTCGAGCGTGCCGTGGTGCACGATCGTCATCCGCAACGCCTTCGGCGTGGCAGGGGCGGCGCATGTCCCCGCCGGCCGGTTTGCCATGCGCTACGCCTGGTTGTCGGCCTGGTGGGGATCCTTGCCGCTCGAGGGCGGGATCGAAGCGGCCTATCGCGCCGAGATCGAGGCCGCACCCGATCCCAGCGCCAAGTTCGCCGAGATCGAGGCCCGCCTCAATCGATTGCGCTCGCCGTTCCGGACCGCGGAGGCGTTCTGGGTCGAGGAGATCATCGACCCGCGCGATACGCGCCAACTGTTGTGCGAGTTTGCCAACCTTGCCGAGCCATTGCGTACGCCCGGCTTGCGCGCATTCCCGATGCGCCCCTAAACCCGGGGTTGCGTTCCGGGCGCTCGCGGGTATCGTGGCGTCAACGCGCGCAAGCCCCCTCGGGGAGCCACGGTCGCGAACGGATTGCACCGCACCAGAAGAGGCGAAAATGGCCATCAACGTGAAGTTCCTCACCGCTGCCGTCGGCGCTGAAATCTCAGGCGTTGATCTTGCACGCCTCGACGATGCCGAGTTTGCGGCGATTGCCGAGGCCTGGCATCGGCGTTCCGCACTGTTGTTTCGCGACCAGCGCCTCAGCGATGACGATCTCATCGCCTTCAGCCGCAGGTTTGGCGAGCTCGACCCACCGCCAAATCAGGAGCGCGGACGCCTGAGCCCACCGGGCTACCCCGACATCTACGTGGTCTCCAATGTGCTCGACGCGAGCGGCCAGCCGATCGGGGCGCTCGGCGCCGGCGAGGCCGTCTGGCATACGGACATGAGCTACCTGGAGCTGCCGCCCGACGCCTCCATGCTCTATGCGCTCGAGGTGCCGCCCGCGGGTGGCGACACCTGGGTCTGCAGCATGCAGACGGCGTGGGCCAGCTTGCCCACGAGTTTGCAGGAACAAGTGCAAGGTCGGCGTATCAAGCACGACGGCACCTACAACAGCGGCGGTTACCTGCGGCAAGGGATCAAGCCGAGCGACGATCCGCACCAGGCCCCGGGTGCCTGGCATCCCGCGGTTTGCCAGCATCCGGTGACCGGAGCGCCGAGCCTCTACCTGGGGCGCCGGCGCAATTCCTACGTTGAGGGCTACACCGCCGCCCAATCGGAGGCGTTGCTCGATGCCCTATGGGCGCATATCGACCAGCCCGAGCTGCGCTACGTGCACAAGTGGCGGGTCGGCGACCTGTTGGTGTGGGACAATCGCTCGACCATGCACCGGCGCGATCCCTTCGATCAGTCGGCGCGGCGCGTCATGCATCGCACCCAGATCAAGGGTGGCACGCGGCCGCGCGCGTACCAGGCCGCAGCCTGATCGGGCGTGCTGCGCCGGCACTGCTTGCGGCAAAGCCGGCGCGCGAGCCCGCTTCAGCCCTCCTCCGGGTAGAGGCGGCGCAGGCCTTCGGCGGAGGCGACGGCGAGGCCGCGTTCAGTGACGAAGCCGGTGATCAGCCGTGCCGGGGTCACATCAAAGCTGTCGTTGCGGGCCGGGCTGCCGGGTGCGGCGATCTCGACCGGCAGTACGCGGCCGTCCTGGCTGCGGCCGCTCATGACCAGGACCTCCTCGGCGCTGCGCTCCTCGATCGGGATGTCGGCGCCGTCGCTGAGGCTCCAGTCGATGGTGGAGTGCGGCAGAGCGACGTAGAACGGCACATCGTTGTCCTTGGCAGCCAACGCCTTGAGATAGGTGCCGATTTTGTTGGCCGCATCGCCGTTGCTGGTGACCCGATCGGCGCCGACCAGGCAAAGGTCGACCTGCCCCAGCTGCATCAGGTGGCCGCCGGCGTTGTCGACGATGATCGTGTGCGGCACGCCATGGGCGCCGAGTTCATAGGCCGAGAGCGCGGCCCCCTGATTGCGCGGGCGCGTCTCGTCGACCCACACGTGCAGGGCAATTCCGGCGTCATGGCACTCATACACGGGGGCCAGCGCCGTGCCCCGATCGACGCACGCCAGCCAACCGGCATTGCAATGGGTGAGAACGTTTACCCGCTCGCCCGGCCGCTTGCGCGCCGCCAGCTCGGCGATCAGCTTGGCGCCGTTGCGGCCAATGGCTCGATTGGTTTCGACATCGGCATCGCAAAGCTCCCCGGCGCGCCGATAGGCGGCCGCGACCCTGCGCTCCAGCGGCAGGTTGCGCACCGCCTTGCGCATCTCCTCAAGCGCCCAGCGCAGGTTGACGGCGGTGGGGCGCTGTTCGGCGAGCAGCGCGATGGCGGCATCGAGCGCTGACTCGGAGCTGTCCCGGCGCAGCGCCAGGCACACGCCATAGGCCGCCGTGGCGCCGATCAAGGGGGCGCCGCGCACCTGCATGGACTTGATGGCGTGCGCCGCATCCTCAAGCGAGCGCAGGTTCGCGATCACGAGCTCGTGCGGCAGCTTGCGCTGGTCGATAATCTGAACCGACCAGCCGTCGTCCGCCAGCCAGATGGTGCGATAGGCCTTGCCACCAATATTCATGCGTTAGGCTCCAGGGTCAGGCGGCTTTCCCCGTGCGCTGAACGGCGCGCGCGGCGCTACCGGCCTCCAGGTCGTTATCGTCTTAAGAACGCCGCTCAATGGCCCTCGAACGACATCAAAGCATGACATTTGATGCCGAGCGCGGCGAGCCGCTTTGCCCCGCCCAGCTCCGGCAGATCGACGATGAAGGTGGCGCCGACGATCTCGCCGCCGGAACGCTTGACGAGCTTGACCGCGGCCTCGGCGGTGCCGCCGGTGGCGATCAGGTCGTCGACGATCAAGATCCGCTCGCCCGGATCGATGGCGTCCTCATGCATCTCGATGATGTCGACGCCATATTCGAGCGTGTATTCCTGGCCAATGGTTTTCCACGGCAGCTTGCCCTGTTTGCGAAACGGGACGAAGCCGCAGCCGAGCCGATCGGCGATTGCTCCCCCTATGATAAAGCCGCGCGCCTCGATCCCTGCCACGTTCTGGACCCCGGCGGCGACGAAGGGGGCCGCCATTTGGCCGATCGCCGCCTTGAAGCCCTGGGGGTCGCCCAACAAGGTGGTGACGTCCCGGAACATGATACCCTGCTTGGGGTAGTCGGGAATGCTGCGGATCAGGCGCTTGAGGTCTTGCACGGCATCACCTCCATTGCGATGCGCCGCTGTCATAGCAAGGCGGGGAGTGGAGGGAAACAGGCCACCCGCCATTGCGCGCTTGGGATGCGTGACGAGGTTGCGTAGAGTGGCGACGACCAGATCCGGATCCGGAGCGAAGCACCGCCATGAAGATCAAGCTGCACCACGTCAACCTCTGCTCGACTAACGTGCCGGCGCTCGATGCGTTCTATCGCGACGTGCTCGATCTCGAACCGGAGCCGTCGCTGGAGGCGGGGCGCATCTTGGACAAGGACGGCTACCCGGGCCAGGTTGCCTTCCGCACCGACGGTACCACGCAATTTCACCTGGCCGAGAAGGACTTCGGCATCAGCTTTCGCACTGGGCAGGCCATCAATCCGGTGGAGCGCGGCCACATCGCCTTTCGCACCGACGATATCGAGGCCTTCAAGCGGCGGCTCAAGGACAAGGGTATCCCCTATTCCGACTACGGGGCCTGGGCCATGAAGGGTTGGGAACAGATCTTCTTCCACGATCCGGAGGGTAACGTCATCGAGGTGCACCAGGTCAAAGACTGAGGCGCGGCGCCGCGGCCTTTACAGTCGACCACAACAGTCGACCATGGCGCCGCCCCGGCCACGGGTCCGCGCGCCAGCCCTTGGGCCAGGTCGGTGCCGGCTTACCCCGCCGCAGTGACCTGCCTTTCAAAGCGTGCGGCGCCGAACGCCGGAGAGGCTCAGCTGCTGTCGGCGCCGATCAGGTCTGCCGCCTTTTCGCCCACCATGATCGCCGGCGCATTGGTATTGCCCGACGGCATCGTCGGAAAGATCGAGGCATCGGCAATGCGCAGGCCGTCCAGCCCCAACACCTTGAGCCGGTCGTCGACCACGGCATTGGGCCCGCGCCCCATGCGGCAGGTGCCGATCGGGTGATAGGCGGTCTGCGCGTTGTTGCGGATCCAGCTCAAAATCTCGCCATCGGACTTAACGCCAGGCCCGGGCGAGTACTCTTCGCCCCGGAACTGATCCATCGGCGCGGCTTCGACCAGGCGCCGGATCAGCCGGAAGCCGTCGGTCATGGCGCGCTGGTCGATCGGGTCGGCAAGAAAGTTGAAGCGAATGGCGGGATGCTCGTCGGGATCGGTCGAGCGGATGTGGATCGAACCCAAGCTTTCCGGGCGCAGCTGGTAGACGGATACCGTCATCGCCGGGAAATCCTCGAGCTTGCGGCGCTTGGGGTCCTTGATGGCGTAGGGCACGATGTGCATCTGCACGTCCGGGGTCGCCAGCTCTTGCCGCGTCTTGAGGAACGCCAGCAGTGGTGCCGACGGCAGGCTGAAAAAGCCGCCGCGCGTCGCCAGATAGCGCAACGCCTCATTGGCGGCGCGCAGCCCGCGCGCCCGGTGATTATAGGACACGCGCGGGTCGCGCACGCGCCACACAATGCGGGCATTGATGTGATCGCGAAAGTTTTCACCCACCGCCGGCGCGGCGTGACGCA
This sequence comes from Hyphomicrobiaceae bacterium, assembly GCA_035258605.1. Lineage (GTDB taxonomy): Bacteria > Pseudomonadota > Alphaproteobacteria > Rhizobiales > Hyphomicrobiaceae > AWTP1-13. Next base: position 20,860 of record DATFXD010000048.1, read on the forward strand.
CGTCGATGCCGTGCTGGCGCAAGATCTCCGGTTTGCCGATCCCTGACAGCTCCAACAGCTGCGGCGTCGCCACCGCGCCGGCGCACAGGATCACCTCGCGTCCGGCCCTGGCTTCGACCCGGTTGCCCCGTCGCTCGTAGATCACACCGACGCAGCGTTTACCCTCGAGCAGCAGCTGCCGGGTCGGGGCCTCGGTCAACACGCGCAGATTAGGGCGCCGCATCGCCGGCTGCAGGTAGCAATGCGCCACGCTCATGCGGCGGCCGCGCCAGATGCTGGCCTGGGTCTTGACCACTCCTTCCTGGTCTTCGCCATTGTAGTCGCTGTTGAGCTTGTAGCCGGCGGCGACCGCGGCCTTGAACAGGGCATCGTAAAGCGGGTTCCGGTCGGGGACCTCCGATACGCGCAACGGCCCGGCGACGCCGCGGCCCTGGCCATTGCCCCGTTCGTAGTTCTCGATGCGCTGGAAGATCGGGGCCACGTCCTGCCAGCTCCAGCCGCGTGCGCCAAGCTGCGCCCAGGTGTCGTAGTCGAGCGGTTGGCCGCGTACCCACACCAGACCGTTGATGGCACTGGAGCCACCCAGCAGCTTGCCGCGCGGCACCGGGATCACGCGATTGGCCGTGCCCGGTTCGGGTTCGGAAGCATAGAGCCAGTTGGCGCCGGGGTGATTGATCAACAGGCCGAAGCTGATGGGAAAGCGCGAGTAGGGATGGCTGGCCCGCCCGGCCTCCAGCAGCAGCACGCGGTTTTGAGGCTTCTCGCTCAAGCGTGCCGCCAGCGCCGCCCCGGCCGAGCCGGCGCCGACAACAATAAAGTCGAACTCTTCCATGCGCGTCTTCCCCCAGCACAGTTGGGCGACATGTCAGCCGCCGCGGGCCCCGACCGCCGTCGGTCGGGCACAGCTATGCCTGCCGTGGTGTTGGTTGGCAAATGCGGAAAGATCCACCCTGTCCATGCTTTCTTGCGCTCAGGCAAGCTCGACCGGGATCGACCGGAAGCCGCGAAATCGTGCCCGGCCGCCGCGGATCGGCGCGCCGGCCAGGCGATAGTGCGGGAACCGAGCCAGGAACCGGCCGATGGCGATCCGCCCTTCCAGGCGTGCGATATTGAGCCCGGCACAGACATGGGCGCCGGAGCCGAACGCCAGATGCCGGTTGGGCTCGCGCGCCAGGTCGAGCCGGTCTGGGTCGAGGAATTCGGCGGGGTCACGGTTGGCGGCGCCGATGCCAAGCGTGATGAAGCTGCCAGCGGGCAGCGAGACACCACCGATCTCGGCCGGCGCGGTGCTGACGCGGTTGCCCAATTGGTTGGAGCTCTCGAAGCGGAGCATTTCCTCCACCGCCGGCCTGATCAGGTCCGGGCTGTCAATCAGCCGAGCTTTCTCCTCAGGCCACTCGATGAGCGCGTAAAGCCCATTGCCGATCAGGTTGGTGGTGGTCTCGTGTCCGGCATTGAGGATGAAGATGATGTTGTGCAATAGCTCGCGCTCGCTCAGTTTATCGCCGTCCTGTTCGCCTGCGATCAGCCGGGTGAGCACATCGCGTCCAGGATCGCCCGGGCTGGCGCGGCGGGCGGCGACCAGGCCGGCGAGGTAGCTCAGGAAATCGCGCACCGCAGCTTCGCCCAATCGTTGCTGTTCAGCGCTTAAGACCGGTTCGAGCGCGCCCAGGATGGCAAGCGACCAGTCGCGCAGCGGGCCGCGCTCCTGCCTCGGCACGGCCAGCAGGTTGCCGATCACTTCGACCGGAACGGCGGCAGCCAGGTCGCCAATCAGGTCACCGCCGCCGCGCTGGGCCAGGCCATCGAGCAGCCGGTCGACGAGCGCGATGATGGGCGCTTCCATGGCGGCGATGGCGCGCGGGGTAAAGGCGCCGGCGATGATCCGGCGCACCCGCGTATGCAGCGGCGGGTCGTTGAACACCAAGCTGGTGGTGTGATGCTCATAAAGCAGGCTGTCCCCGTATTTGGGGCGAAATTCGCGCTGCTTGTCGGACGAATAGAGCGCCACGTTCTTGTAGACCGCGACGCAATCGGCGTAGCGGGAGAGGAAGTAGCCACCATCGGGCAACCGGTGCACCGGCGCGTACTCGCGCAACGCGTGGTAGGTGGGATAGGGATTGGCGTAGTAGTCGAGGGTGAGCTGCCTCAGGTCGAACGTCAGCGCCGCCGATCGGGCCCGATCGGCGTCCCTGAACCGGGCCGGTGCCCGCTGCGGTGGCGGTGTCCCTTCGCCCGTCGACATCATGCTCCTGTCCGCCGGCGCTACCGGCTCAAATGATCCTCAGCGCGCCCGCAGTACCTTGCCGGGGTTCATGATGCCGTTCGGATCGAGCGCGCACTTTAGAGCCCGCATCAGGCCGAGTTCGGTTGCCGTCTTGTAATGCTCAAGCTCGTCGAGCCGCGCCTGGCCGATGCCATGCTCGGCGCTGATCGAGCCACCGAGATCGGCGACGATGTCGTGCACGATGCGATTGATGTTGCCGCGCTCCTGCCGATAGCGCGCGCCATCCCAGTCCGGCGGACGCACCGGGTTATAGTGGATGTTGCCATCGCCGACGTGTCCGAAGGCGCAAGGACGGATGCCGGGATAGGCACCGATCAGCGCCCGATCGGCGCGCTCGATGAATTCGGCGATGCGCGAAACCGGCACCGAGACGTCGTGGGCGATGCTGCCACCGGCCGACACCTGCGCCTCGACCAGGCCCTCACGCATCCGCCACAGCCTGGCGGCCTGGGCGCCGGAGCCGGCGATCACGGCATCGCGGATGGTGCCGCTGTCACTGGCATGCGCCAGCGCGTCGCTCAGCGGCCCGAACAGCGAACCGGGTGGTCCCTGGCTCGTGACGTTCAACAGGACGTACCAGGGATGCACGGCGGGCATCGGGTCGTCGTGACCTGGTACCCCCGCCAGCAGAAAATCGATGATGCGCCGGCCGATCAGCTCGAAGGCCGAGATGGTATCGCCCATGCGGTCCAGCAGGTGCCCGAGCAGCACCACGCCGGCCTCCGGGCCGTCGATGGCGACCCAGGCCGTCTCGGTCGCGGTCGGCTTCGGAAACAGGCGTAACACGGCGGCGGTGATGATCCCGAGCGTGCCTTCCGCGCCGATCATGAGCTGCTTCAGATCGTAGCCGGTATTGTCTTTGCGCAACCCGCGCAGCCCGTTCCAGATGCTGCCATCGGCCAGTACCACCTCGAGCCCCAACACCAGCGCCCGGGTGTTGCCGTAGCGCAGCACCTGGACACCGCCGGCGTTGGTCGAGATGTTGCCGCCGATTTGGCAGGAACCTTCGGCGCCGAGGCTCAATGGAAACAGCCGCCCGGCAGCGTCCGCCGCCATCTGGATCCCTTTTAGGACGGCTCCGGCTTCGACCGTAATGGTATCGTTGGCAAGGTCGATGGCGCGGATCCGATGCATGCGCGACATCGACACGATCACTTCGCTCATATCGGCATGCGGCTGAGCCGCGCCGGTGAGGCCGGTATTGCCACCCTGCGGGATGATCGCCACACCCGCCGCCGCGCACACCCGCACGATCTCGGCAACCTCATCGGTAGCATTTGGGCGCAGCACCAAGGCGACCTGGCCTTGCCAATCATCGCGCCAGCTCCGGCAATAGGGGGCGACGTCGGCGGCGGTCTCGAGATAGCCTGTCGGTCCGACCACCGCCTTGAGCCGCGTCACGACATCGGCCGGCACGGGCACAGGTCTGCGTGACCCTGTCGTCATGCTCGATGCTCCCGGCGCGCTCCTCGCATGCCCTGCCTCAGCCGGTGCTGCCGGCGGCTGTCCCCAACAGCACCTGCCGCAAATCTCTTTTCAGGATCTTGCCGTAGTTGTTCTTCGGCAGACTGTCCACGAACCGGTAGTCCCTTGGGCGCTTGAAGCGGGCGATATGGTCGAGGCAAAGCCGGTCGAGGGTCGCGGCGGCGACGTCGGCACCCGGACGCTTGACCACAAACGCGATCACCTCCTCGCCCCAATCGGGGTGCGGTCGGCCGACCACCGCCGCTTCCAGCACATCGGCGTGCGTGAGCAGGACCTCCTCGATCTCGCGCGGATAAATGTTGGAGCCGCCAGATATGATCATGTCTTTGGATCGATCCTTGAGCGTCAGGAAGCCGTCGCCGTCGAGCGCCCCTAGATCGCCGGTCCACAGCCAGCCCTGACGCAAGGCGTTGGCCGTGGCCGCGGTATCGTTCCAGTAGCCACGCATCACGCAATCGCTTTTGGTGATGATCTGACCGACCTGTCCCGGCGGCAGCTCAGTGCCATCGTCGCCGATCACCCGCACTTCGACGCCGGTGCGCGCTACGCCGGTACTGGCCAATCGCTCCTCGAAACGCGGATGGCCACTGTCGGCATGCATGCTTTGGTCGAGGCCGGTGATGGTCATCGGGCTCTCGCCTTGGCCGAACAGCTGGTAGAGCTTGGGACCAAACAGCGCGATGGCGCGCTTCAGGTCCGACACATACATCGGGGCGCCGCCGTAGATCAGGGTCTTGAGCCGGCGCGTGTCGGCAGTGCCGGCGTTGGGATGATTGATGAGCCGCGATACCATGGTCGGCGCGGCAAACATGCTGACCTTGTGATAGCGCCCGAGCGCCTCAAAGATCCGCTCGGGGTCGAACGAGCCATCAAGGACCACGTTGTTGGAGCCGCGGGCGATATGCGCCAGCGCATAGAGACCCGAGCCATGCGTCAGGGGCGCTGCGTGCAGGATGTGATCCCCAAGGCCGACCGCATCGATGTCGGCGTAGTAACAATGGCAACTGAAGAGCAAGTTGCGATGGGTCAGCACCGCTCCCTTCGGTCGCCCGGTGGTGCCGCTGGTATAGAATAGCCAAGCCTCCTCTTCGGGGGCGGGGCGGAGCTGGCTCAGCGGCGGGCCTTCGGTGACCAAGGTGTGGTCGCGGCCGCCGATGGCGATGATCGAAGGCAGCGCGCCGGTGCCGAGACCGGGCTGGCTCAGCGCCTCGGCGATATCGGGGCTCGCAAAGCAAAGCCGGGCTTCGGCGTTGGTCAGGATCCAAGCCATCTCGCGGGCGTGCAGCTTGCTGTTGATCGGTACCGCGGTCAGGCCGGCGCGCCAGATGCCGTAGAGGAGCGGCAGGAACTGCCAGCAATTGTGCATCGCAAGAGCCACGCGTTCGCCTGGCCGCAAGCCATGTCGGTCGCTGAGGGCACCGGCGATGCGTCGCGCCTCTGCGGCGAGCTCTCGATAGCTGCGCGTGCCCCCCTCCCAGGTGAGGGCGGGGCGATGTCCGGCCCGCCCGGCCACGGCTTCGAGCGTGAGCGCCAGGTTCATGGTGCCAACACCGCCAGGCCCGGCGAGGGGGCGATGGCGCGATGGGAGGGAGAGGCAATGAGCATCATTGGGGGCATCCGGGGCTGCAAGGGAGACCGCCGCTTCATGGGACCGGCAAAGCTTGCCACCCACGCCGGTGCGCTTCAATGGCAGCAATGGCAGGGCTGAGGCGGAGGGCGTCGGCCGGAGCGGGTCAAAGCCACCGGCTCGCGCCCAAGCCCGCGCCCGCCATGGGGGGCAAGCGGCTCGCCGTTTTCACGGGCGCTTCACGCACAATTAGCTATTGATCACCGTTCATCACGCGTGCGTGAGGCGCTCTTTTGCAGTGCAAAATCGGTTCCATATCCCGATCGTGCAGAGCTTGCTGCGCTGCCCAACATCTCGCGGGGGCAAAGCCAAAAGGACGCGAGAGATTGGAGAATTGCCATGAAGACCATCCTGTCCGCGCTCGTTGCGCTTTCGGTGATCGCCGGCGTCGCCGGTACCGCCAGCGCGTTCGATGCCAAGAGCTTCTACGAGCAGGTCGATCGCAACCACAACTAACCCGACCTCAAACCGAGCCAACCAAGAACCAATAGGAGATTGATCATGAAGACCATCCTGTCCGCGCTCGTTGCACTTTCGGTGATCGCCGGCGTCGCCGGTACCGCCAGCGCGTTCGATGCCAAGAGCTTTTACGAACAGATCGATCGCAATCACAACTAACCCGACCCAATCGATCCAACCAAAAAACCCAATAGGAGATTGATCATGAAGACCATCCTGTCCGCGCTCGTTGCGCTCTCAGTGATCGCCGGCGTCGCCGGCACCGCCAGCGCGCTTGATGCCAAGACCTTCTACGAGCAGGTCGATCGCGACCATAACTAACCGCGACCGAATCGGGCGTGCGGGCGAAGACCACCATCGCCCGCACCCGAACCTTTGAGGAGAATCGCGATGAAAGCCTTGTTCTCGGCGCTGCTGGCGCTGTCGCTGCTGTCGGGCTATGCCGCCTCGGCCTTCGCCGACCAAGCGCCGAAGTCAATCTGGGATGAGCTCGACCGCGACGGTCGTGGTGGCCATCCAACCTAAGCCGGCGTCGAATCGATGCCCAAAGGGGCTCCGCACCAGTGTTGCGGGGCCTTTTTGTCGTTGAGACCCCCGTTCAATCCCGCCGGCCATCAGGCGAGGTCTAAGTCCAGTTCGACCACGTGGTTGAGCGAGGTCCCGGGTGCCGTCAGCACCATCTTGACCCGAAGCGTCTGGGTACCGGGCTTTTGTTCGCGCGCCACGCGCTCGATTTCGCGCTGCGAGGTGACACCGACCTGCTTCAGGAATTTCCTGAGCGCAATGTTGAATTTATCTTCGTTCATTGGGCTACCTCCGGCTAACGGTGTGCGGCGAGATCGGGACCTGTGGCGCGGGGCCAGGGCTATTTGCGCCAATCCCGCCTCGGGATAGACGCCGTGCGGCTGGCGCGGTCAAGCCGTGGCTAGAGAAATCGCCGCCAGGACTATATATAAGTGGGGCAGTCCTGGACGTGTGGCAGTCCGCACGTTGAACCTGAGGGGCGGGCTGGCAGCCTGGGCCTGAGCTGAATGAACGATAGCACCGACCGGTTTGACCCCGCCTTGATCGACCCGTTCGGGCGACACGTCAGCTATTTGCGCGTGTCGGTCACCGATCGGTGCGATTTCCGCTGCACCTACTGCATGGCGGAGCACATGACGTTCCTGCCAAAGCGGGACCTCCTCACCCTGGAGGAACTCGATCGCCTGTGCTCGGCGTTCATCGCTAAGGGCGTGCGCAAGCTGCGGATCACCGGCGGCGAACCGCTGGTACGCAAAAACATCATGTGGCTGTTCCGGGCGCTGTCGCGGCACCTTGCGACCGGGATGCTGCAGGAACTGACGCTCACCACCAACGGCAGCCAGCTGCCCAGGTTTGCCGCCGAGCTCAAGGATGCCGGCGTTCGCCGCGTCAACGTCTCGCTCGATACGCTCGATGCCGGACGCTTCCGGGCCATCACCCGCTGGGGCGACCTGGCCCAGGTCTTGGCCGGGCTCGATGCCGCGGTGGCGGCTGGGCTGCGCGTCAAGCTCAACGCCGTGGCGCTCAAAGGGGTCAACGAGCATGAAATCGACGATCTCATCCGGTTTGCCCACGAGCGCGGCTTCGACCTGACGTTGATCGAGACCATGCCGATGGGCGACATCGATGGCGACCGTACCGAGCAGTATCTGCCGCTCTCGATGGTGCGCGCGCGCTTGCTCGAACGTTGGACCTTGGAGGACATACCGTTCCGCACCGGCGGTCCCGCTCGCTACGTCAACGTCAAGGAAACCGGTGGCCGGCTCGGGTTCATCACCCCGATGACGCACAACTTCTGCGAGAGCTGCAATCGCGTGCGTCTTACCTGCACCGGCACGCTCTACATGTGTCTCGGCCAGGATGCCGCCGCCGATCTGCGCACCCCATTGCGTGCCAGCACCGATGATGCGCTGTTGAGCCGTGCCATTGACGAGGCCATCTCGCGCAAGCCCAAGGGGCATGACTTTGTCATCGACCGGCGCACCCGGCAGCCGGCGGTCGCCCGCCACATGAGCGTGACGGGCGGCTAAAGCCGCGCGGCACCGCTACTGAGCCAAGCGTGCGCGCCAACTCAAGCGTCCCCACCCGTGACAACTTCCCCCGCCGTTGCTGGTGGGGCCGAGCCGGTGCTTGGCTCGTTGCCAGCGTGGTGGCGACCTTGCCCCTCGAGCCCGCGGCGATTGCAATTTGGCGCGAAAAGTCCCAGCGTTGCCCGCCGAATTGGGATCGCTATGTGAGCGCCGGGCCTATACACTTTGCAACTGAATATCAACTGGCCAGGGCGGCGCTCTCGTGAACGACAATGCGCGCGGCATCTTCTCCGTGCTGATCGCTTCGACCGCCTTCGTCATCAACGACGTCATGGTCAAACTGACCTCTGCCGAGTTGCCCTCGGGCGAGATCATTTTCGTCCGTGGTGCCCTGGCGACGGTGATGTTGACGATCGCGGTGCTGCTGGTCGGTGCCGGACGTCCATTGTCGCTGCTGATTGCACCGATGATGCTGGTTCGCCTCAGCAGCGCCGCCGCCGCTACCGTGTTCATCGTCCTCTGTCTGCGGCACTTGCCGCTGGCGACGGTCAACACCGCACTGCAGGTGACGCCGTTGGCGGTGACGGCGGGCGCCGCCCTGATCTTTCGCGAACGCGTGCCGCTCAAGCGCTGGGCGGCGGCGCTGGCCGGTTTTGTCGGGGTGGCGCTGATCGTGCGACCGGATACCGGCAGCTTCGGGATCGGCGCTCCGTTCGTACTGCTCACGCTCGTCTCCACCACCATCCGCGATCTGACCACGCGCGGTCTGGCGCAGGACATTCCCTCGATCTTCGTGGCCGCCGGCAGCGCCGCCGTCATTAGTCTGGCGGGGTTTGCCGTGGCGCCGTTCGAGGAGCTTTGGCACTGGCCTTCGACGCGTGCCTGGTTGTGGCTGACATCGGCGGCCGCCTCCATGTTCATCGCCACCACCTTCATGATCATCGCGCTCAGGATCGGGGAGGTATCGGTGGTGGCCCCGTTCCGCTACGTGCCGGTGCCGTTGTCAATTGTGTTGGGCTGGTGGTTATGGAGCGACGTGCCCGATGCCATGGCCTGGCTGGGAATTGCGCTCATTCTGGCGGCGGGCCTTTACGTTCTGCATCAGGAACGGCCCGGCCGGACGCGGGGGGCGACCGCGAGCATGCACGGGAGTCCCGCCGAATGAGACCCAACCGCATCAAGCAAAAGTTGGCGCGCGATGAGCCGGCGCTCGGTTGCTCGGTGATGTTTCCGGCCCCACAGCTGGTTGAGATGCTGGGCTATGCCGGCTTTGATTGGGTGTTGATTGACTGCGAGCATGGCAGCATCGGTCCCGCCGACGTCGAGGTGATGGCGATGGCTGCAGACGCGGTCGGCATAACCACCATTGCCCGCCCCAAGACCAACGCGCCGAGCGACATCCAAGCCGTGCTCGATCGCGGCGTGATGGGCGTCCAGGTCCCCCACGTGAATACCGCCGAGGAGGCGCGCCGCACCGTGGCAGCGGTCAAGTTCGGTGCGGGTGCGCAGCGCGGATTGGCCGCCGGTACTCGCCCCGACCGCTGGGGGCTTGGCTCGCGCATGCCCGAGTTTACCCAGGCAGCCAACGCCCAATCCCTGGTCGCGGTCCAGCTTGAGCACGAGCTGGCGCTCAGCAATATCGCCGAGCTCCTCGCCGTCGATGGTATCGATGTGTTTTTTATCGGCCCCTCGGACCTATCCCAATCGATGGGCTTTCCCGGCAATCCCAAGGCGCCGGTGGTCGCCAAGGCCATCGACGGCGCCGTGGCCGCCATCCGGGCGGCCGGCCGCGCGCCTGGCATGCCAGCCAGCATCGAGACCCTGGCCGAGGTCAAGGCGAGAGGCTGCAAATACATCTATACGCATCTGCCCCGCCTCCTGGGTCACGGCGCCAGCGCCTTCCTTAACCCCCCAGCCGGGTGATTTGCCGTCCGTACACCATCCCCTCAGACTTTGGGATGAGATGGCGGAATGCGTGCTCCGCGCTCTTGACATGTCACCCCACGCACTTGTCAAATGGTCTGACCAACTGACCGCAGAGTCAGGTCAATGCCACTGGAGAGGATACGCGCCGAGGACCACGGATTGCCGCTCGAGGCTATAGAACCCCGCCGCCTCTATCGCCAGATCGCCGATCAGCTCCGTCACCTGATCGATCAAGGCGAGTTTGCCGTTGGTAGCCGGTTGCCGGCCGAGCGCATGCTGGCCGACCGGTTAGGCGTGTCGCGCCCGACCGTGCGCGAGGCGTTGATTGCCCTTGAGGTTGAGGGCCGCCTCAAGATCAGGGTGGGATCCGGCATTTATGTGGTCGAGCCGCAACCGGCCGTCGCCGTGCCCGCCAACGTGGCCATCGAGGGACCGCTCGAGCTGCTGCGGGCGCGCGCCTTTGTCGAGAGCGCGATCGCCGAGGAAGCCGCCGCCAGAGCCAAATCAGAGGACATCGATCGGCTCGACGAGATCTTGATCGAGGTCGATCACCAACACTCCGGTGACGAACTGATTGCCCTCGACCGGCGTTTTCACACCGCGATCGCCACCATCCTCGACAATGCCGTGCTGGTGCGCTTCGTCGGTGAGCTGTTTGATCTGCGCATCAATCCCTATTTCGAGCAGCTCGCCCGGCACATCGAGAATGCATCGACCTGGAAGGAGACGCATCTGGAGCACATCGTCATTCGCGATGCCATTGCCGCGCGCGATCCGTTGGCCGCGCGCGCGGCCATGCGCAATCACCTGGCGCAGGCGCACGGCCGTTTTTCGCGCGACTTCGGCGAGCCGGCGCTGACCGCGGAGGCGAGCGATTTGCGATCCATGCAGGCACGGATCGTAGCGTGATGAGGAGGGTGCCGCCGGGTCCTGAAGCGTCGGGACCAGCGGACGAGAAGATGTCGAGGCGCAGCGCAACGGCGCCCAGTTGTTGGACAAGAGTTCTCACGGAGGAATACGAAATGCGAAAATCGAAACTCAGCCGCCGGCGCTTCCTGGCGACGACCGCGGCGGCGTCGGCGACGATGATCGCCGCGCCGTTCGTGCGCACCGCCGGCGCGGCAGGCAAGCTGGCGATCGGCTTCTGGGACCACTGGGTACCCGGCGCCAACGATGCCACCAAGAGCCTGGTGGAGGCCTGGGCCGAGAAGGAAAAGGTCGAGGTCCAAATCGATTTCATTACCTCCCAGGGCAACAAGCTGCTGCTGACCACGGCGGCCGAAGCGCAAGCCCGGGCCGGGCACGACATCCTCGCGCTGTCGACGTGGCTTCCCTCCGAGCACGCCAAACTGCTCGAGCCGGTCACCGAGCTGATGGGTGATCTCGTCAAGCAGAACGGCGCCGTCAACGGCACGGTTGAATATCTGGGCAAGATCGGCGGCAATTGGGTGGCCGTCCCGGCCACCGTCGGCAGCCAGATGAAGGGTCCGGTGTCCCGCATTGATCTCATGAAGCAACACGCGGGCATCGACATTACCGCCATGTACCCCGCCGGCAGCCCGCCCAAGGCCGATGCCTGGACGCTCGACGCCTTCCTGAAGGCGGCCGAGGCCTGCCATAAAGCCGGCTTTCCGTTTGGCATCGGTCTCGGCACCACCTCCGATTCGGTCGACACCGCCGGGGCGCTGTTCAACTCGTTTGGCGCCGTCTTGGTCGACGAGAAGGAAAAGATCCTGGTTAAGAGCGATCCGGTACGCCAAGCGCTCGAGTACTCCGTCAAGCTCGCCAAGTTCTACCCGCAGGATTCGCCCGCCTGGGACGACGCCTCCAACAACAAGTGGCTGGTCTCCGGCAAGGGGGCGCTGATCATGAACCCGCCGAGCGCCTGGGCGGTGGCGGTGCGCGATGCCCCGCAGGTGGCCGAGCAATGCTGGCATCACGGCATGCCGGCCGGGCCGAAGGGCCGCTTTGGACCGTTCCTGCCGTTCTTCTGGGGCACCTGGTCGTTCGGTAAGAACAAGTCGGCCGCCACGGCGCTGCTGCGGCACCTGTCATCGCCGGAAGCCGCCCAGAAGATGGTGGAGGCCAGCAAGGGCTACGACATCCCGGCCTTTGCCAACTTGACGACGTTCAAGACCTGGGGCGAGCAAGGTCCGCCCAAGGGCACGCTCTATCACTACCCCAACCCGCATAATCATCAGATCCTATCGATCGCGGCGGCACCGACCCCGCACAAGATCGCGGTCCAGATCTACAGTCAGGGCCTGATGACCAAGATGATCGTGCGCCATCTGCAGGGCGAGTCGATGGAGAAGACGCTGGCGTGGGCCGAAGGCGAAGTCGAGGGCTTCATGCGCGCCTAGCTTCGGTCTACACTCAGTCAACGGCACACGGGGGCCGCACCCCCCGTGTGCCGAAAAGGATGTGCCGCAAAGGAAAGGGAGGACGTGGAAGTGCCGAGGCGCAATAGAATTACCCGTCGCAGGTTTATGGCAACGACTGCCGCCGCTTCGGCGAGCTTGGTCGCGGGTCCGTTCGTGCATACTGCCGGCGCCGCCGGCAAGCTGGCGCTGGCGTTTTGGGATCACTGGGTGCCGGGTGCCAACAACGCCACCAAGACCCTGGTCGAGGAATGGGCGGCGAAGGAAAAGGTCGAGGTTCAGATCGACTTCATTCCCACGCAAGGCAACAAGCTGTTGCTGACCATTGCCGCCGAGGCACAGGCGAGGTCCGGCCACGACATCATCGCCATGTCGACATGGTTGCCCGCCGAGCACGCGCGCAATCTGGAGCCGGTCAACGACGTGATGACCGAGCTCATCAAACAGAACGGCAACGTCAATGCTACCGTTGAGTATCTCGGCAAGATCAATGGCAACTGGGTGGCGGTGCCGGCAACCGTCGGTAGCCAAATCAAGGGACCGTGTTCGCGCATCGATTTGATGAAGCAGCACGCCGGCATCGATGTGCAGGCGATGTATCCGGCGGGCGCTCCGGCCAACGCCGACGGCTGGACGCTCGACGTCTTCCTCAAGGCGGCGGAGGCTTGCCACAAGGCCGGCTACCCGTTCGGCATTGGACTTGGCACCACCGCCGACAACGTCGATACCGCTGGCGCGATTTTCCATTCCTATGGCGCGGTGCTGGTCGACGCCAAGGAGAACATCCTGGTGAAGTCGGATCCGGTTCGCCAGGCTCTCGACTATTATCGCCGGCTGATGCAGTTCCTGCCGCCCGACGTGCCGGCCTGGGACGATTCCTCCAATAACAAATGGCTGGTGGCTGGCAAGGGCGCCTTGATCATGAACCCGCCCAGCGCCTGGGCCGTGGCCAAGCGCGATGCGCCGCAGGTCGCCGAGCACCTGTGGACGCACGGCATGCCGGCCGGTCCGAAGGGCCGCTTTGCGCCGTTTGTGAACTACTTCTGGACCACCTGGAGCTTCAGCAAGAACAAGTCCGCCGCCAAGAGCCTGCTCGCGCACCTGTCCTCGCGCGATGCCGCCGAGAAGATGGTGGCGGCCAGCGGTGGCTACGATATTCCCTCGTTCGAGAAGTTTCAGGACTTCAAGACCTGGGACGAGGAGAGCCCGCCTAAGGGCACGCTCTACCATTACCCCAATCGCCACAACCACCAGATCCTATCGGTGGCCGCGGCGCCGGCACCGCACAAGATCGCCGTGCAGATCTACGTGCAGGGGCTGATGACGAAGATGGCGGTGCGTCATTTCCAGGGCGAGCCCATGGAAAAGACGCTCGCCTGGGCCGAAGGCGAACTCGAAGGGTTTATGCGGTCTTAACGCGTGAAGAGCCTTCCCCGCCGACGGGCGGGGGAGGCGCCTCCGGCCCAGTGGGCTGGACCTTGATGGATTGAGAGGCAGACAATGGTCGACGCAGTCCTTTCTGCTCCCCGCGAAGTCGCCGCTTCAGGCTCACGCGGGGGCTTGCGCAGAGCCATGCAGCGCAAATCGACGGTGGCTTTTTTCATGGCCTTGCCACTGATCTTGCTGATCGCCTTGTTGGTCGTCTATCCGGCGCTCTACTCGCTGCACCTGGCCACGCTCAACAAGTCGATGGAGCGTTTCGTCGGGCTCAGCAACTTCACCTTCCTGTTCAATCGCCAGACGTTCTGGCTGGTCGTCAAACAGTCGTGCATATTCGCCATCACGGCGGTGGTGTTCAAGGCGCTGATTGGCTTCATCGTCGCCCACTTCGTGCACAACATTCCCTCCAAGGGGCAGCGCAAATGGCGCGGCATGCTGCTGGTGCCGTGGGTCATTCCTCCGGCCATGAGCACGCTGGCCTGGCTGTGGCTGTTTGATCCCTCCTACAGCGCCTTCAACTGGGTGCTGGCGCTGTTTGCCATCGATCCCGTGCCGTGGACCGGCGACGCTTATTGGGCGCGCTTCTCGGTGATCCTCGTCAACATCTGGATCGGTGCGCCGTTCTTCATGATCATGTACCTGGCGGCATTGAAGTCGGTGCCCGAGCAGCTGTACGAGGCAGCCGAGATCGACGGCGCCAACTGGTGGCAGCGCATGTGGTACGTAACCTTGCCGATGATGCGCAACATCATCGCCATTACGGCGCTGTTCTCGCTGATCGTCACCTTCGCCAACTTCGATATCGTTCGCATCCTGACGGCTGGCGGACCGATCGATATGACGCACGTGTTTGCCACCTGGTCGTTCCGGGTCGGCATCGAAGGCGGCGACATCCCGTTGGGCGCCAGCGTGTCGCTCTTCATGGTGCCGATCCTGGCATTTGCCGCGGTGTTCATCCTGCGTGACATCACCAAGCGGGGGAGCGAGGTATAATGGCCAACGTTGCGATCCCGGCTCCGGCGGGCGCCGGTCGAAAACCACGATACGGCAGCATGAGCCGGGATCGTAAGTGGGCGCTGCGCTGGTCGTATTTCTTCCTTGTGCTGTTCGCCTTGTTCTTTCTGCTGCCGCCGATCTACATGCTGATAACGTCGCTGAAGACCAGCGCCGAGATCTCGGCGGCCACCAATCCCTGGTGGGTATATAATCCGACGCTCGAGAACTACGTGGGGCTACTGACGTCGAACCAGTACCTCACGTTCTTCCGTAACTCGGCGCTCGTGTCCGTGTTCGTGGTCACGATCACCATGCTGATCAGCATACCGGCGGCGTTTGCACTCTCGCGCATGAAATTCTGGGGCTCGGCGGCGCTGGCCACCGGCGTTTTCTTGACCTACCTGATCCCGGAAACGCTGCTGTTCCTGCCGCTGTTCAAGATGTTTGCGGTGTTCAATGAGTGGACCGGCATCCAACTTATCAACCGCTGGTGGGTGCTTCTGGTCGTCTATCCGACGCTGACGGTCCCGTTTTGCACCTGGATCATGATCGGCTACTTCGCCTCGATCCCCAAGGAGCTCGACGAAGCGGCGCTGATCGATGGCGCGAGCTGGACCCAAACCCTGACCAAGATCTTCATTCCGGTGGCGCTGCCCGGTTTGATCGCGGCCACCATCTTCGCCTTCACCGTCAGCTGGGCCCAGTTTCTCTACCCACTGGCCTTCACCACTTCGTCCGATCAGCTGGTGCTCCCGGTTGGCATCATAACCACCCTGATCAAGGGCGATGTCTTCAATTGGGGTCAGATCATGACCGGGGCGCTGCTCGGTGCGGCACCGCCGCTCATCATCTATGCCTTCCTCATGGACTACTACATTGCCGGCCTCACGGCGGGTGCCACTAAGGGCTAGAGGGCAAAATGGCCGAAGTCAGACTGCGCAAAGTCGTCAAATTCTACGATGAGGTCGAGGCCGTACGCGGCATTGATCTCGATATTGCCGATCACGAGTTCGTAGTGCTGGTTGGGCCGTCGGGTTGCGGCAAGTCCACGACGCTGCGCATGATCGCGGGCCTTGAAGATATCACCGGCGGCGACGTCCTGATCGGCGGCGATGTCGTCAACGATGTGCCGCCCAAGGATCGGGACATCGCCATGGTGTTCCAAAACTACGCGCTCTATCCGCACATGACGGTGGAGCAGAATATGTCGTTCGGCCTGCGCCTCAAGCGCTATCCCAAGGCCGAGATCAGAAAGCGCGTCGACGAGGCGGCGCGCATTCTCGATATTAGGGACCTGCTCAGCCGCAAGCCGAAGCAGCTGTCCGGTGGCCAACGCCAGCGCGTCGCCATGGGGCGCGCCATCGTACGCAATCCGAAGGTGTTCCTGTTCGACGAGCCGCTTTCCAACCTCGATGCCAAGCTGCGCGTGCAGATGCGCACCGAAATCAAGAAGGTGCACCAGCAGGTACGCACGACCACGATCTATGTGACCCACGACCAGGTCGAGGCCATGACGCTTGCCGACCGGGTGGTGGTCATGAATGGCGGTGTCATCGAGCAGGTCGGCACGCCGCACCAGCTCTACCACTCGCCGGCGACACGGTTCGTGGCCGGTTTTATCGGCTCGCCCGCCATGAACTTCATTCCCTGCCAAATGGAAGAGGCGGGGTCGAACCTGAGCGTGCGCCTTACCGAGGGCCTAAGTTTCCCGGTGCCGCCGCAGCGGGCCGACCGTTATCGTCGCCATACCCGGAACGGCAATTTGCTGCTGGGGCTGCGGCCGGAGCATATCACCGAAGCGGGTCACCACATTCAACCGGGCGAGGTGCCGTTCGAGGCTCGCCTCGATGTCACCGAGCCGATGGGTATGGAGACCCTGGTCTACTTCCCGTTGAGCGGCACGCAGGTGTGCGGCCGGGTCAATCCCAACGCCGGGGCCAAGGATGGCGCGCCGCTGAGGTTGGCCGCCGACCTCAATAACATGCACCTGATCGACGAGGCGACCGGCCGGGTGATCTGAGGCGGCCACGCGGCGGTGGTGGCAACCCGCCGCCTGCGGCGCCTGCGAGCACGGTTGCCGAGACGACCAACACCAAGGCGTCAATGCTGCGGCGGGCGCGCATGCGCATCGACGACCATCTCGATGTCGATCGCGCGCCTCGATTGCGCCACCCCCTCGATTTGCGGGGCAGCGGTCATGAGGCCCATCTCATGTTCTGGCGCCGGGGCTGCGAAGTGCTGCTCAAGGCCCGACAGTTTCCCCACCACTGATGGTGTTCGCCGCCGCGCACCGACGCTTTCGAGTAAAGTTGATAGCAACGCCGGCGTGCGTCGGCAGGTTCCGAGGTCGGTACCGCTACCCGAAGGCGCCGTCTGCCCCGCCCGGCCTGCGCGATGGCGCGTCGTGCAGGCCGGGGTCTGACCGACGCCCTCCGCAACTTTTTTGTCTGGCAATAAGGAACACGGGAAAAAGGCTTAATAGCGAACCTGGACGCAAATTAGGGCACCTGCCAACGATTTGCAACTTCGCGGCATCGCCTGGGAAAAGACCTAGCTTAGCGAGCGGCGCGCGGCGAGGTCGGCGTACGTGGGCCTGCGTCGCCGCCGCGATCCTCGATGCTGAGCGTTCAACCAAGGTCTGCAAAAAAGGCCTCGATCTCGTGCGCCAGCGCTTCGGGCTGTTCGAGGGCCGCAAAGTGTCCGCCCTTGGGCATGACGCTCCAGCGCGTGATGTTGCGGTAGGTCTTCTCGGCCAAGGACCGTGGCGGACGCAGAATCTCCTTGGGAAACTGCGCATAGCCCGTCGCTACGTCGATGGTGGCGCCCTCCGGGATCGGCCAGGGGCCGTGCAGGCGGGCGTAGTAGGGCCAGAACGATGCACCGATCGCCGCCGTGAACCAATAAAGCGAAATATTGGCCAGCATTTCGTCACGGCTCAGCGCCGTCTCCGGGTCGCCGTTGCAGTCGGTCCAGGCGCGGAATTTTTCAATCAGCCAGGCGGCGAGGCCGACCGGCGAGTCGGTGAGCCCGAATGCCAAGGTTTGCGGGCGCGTTCCCTGGATCCACTGATAGCCGGTCTCCTCGCGCAAGAAATGGTTGAGCTCACCGAGGTAGACCTGTTCGGCAGCGCTCGGATGCGCCAGCATTGCCGGGTCACGCCGCACCGCCAGCAGGTTGAGGTGCAGCCCGAGCACGCGCTCGGCATGGCGATGACCGAGCACCGAGCCGACGAACGAGCCCCAATCGCCGCCTTGTACGCCGAACCGCGGATAGCCGAGGACGTCGGTCATCAAGGCGGCAAACACCTCGGCGATTTCCTCCACCGCGAAGCGTTTCTGTCCCGGCTTGAACGACAGGGTATAGCCCGGCAGCGATGGGGCGACGACCGTGAAGCGTTCGGTCAGGAGCGGGATCAGTTTATAAAACTCAAACACCGATCCGGGCCAGCCGTGCGAGAGCAACAGCGGGATCGGATCGGGGCCACGGCCACGCTCGTGGATGAAATGCAGATCGATGCCCGCAATCGGCACCGTGAATTGGCGAAAGCCGTTGAGTTTGGCTTCCCAGGTCCGCCAATTAAAGCCAGTGCGCCAGTAATCGGTGATCTCTTTCAGGAACGCCACGCTGCTGCCGGTGGCCCAGGGCTCGAGCGGTGGTTCGTCGGGCCAGCGGGTACGCTCAAGCCGTTGCCGCAGGTCGGCGAGAGCGGCATCGGGGATCTGGAGCCGGAACGGCATTGCGGCTGGCGTGCCCATTCTCATCTCCTCGAACGTTGCCGCCTCCACCCGACCCACCGGGCAGCTTTATTTGGCGCCCGGACCGCGCTTTTAAGAGCTCAGTCCACCGGCCTTCGCCAGGGCGCGCAGATGGTGGTCGGCATCGCCGAACGCCAAATCGATCATGGTCAGGCGCTTGAAGTAGTGGCCGGCCTTGTATTCCATCGTCATGCCAATGCCGCCGTGCAGCTGGATCGCGGTCTCGCCGACAAACCGCGCCGAGCGCCCGACCTGCACCTTGGCGGCGGCGATGGCCTTGTGGCGGGCGCTCATCTCCGGTTCGGCCGCCATCATGGTGGCGTAGTAGGCCATGCTGCGCGCCTGCTCGAGCGCGGTGAACATGTCGACCGCCTTGTGCTGCAGCACCTGGAATGAGCCGATCGGCACGCCGAACTGCTTGCGCGTCTTCAAGTAGTCAACGGTGAGCTCGTTGAGCGCCGCCATGGCGCCGACGCTTTCGGCGGCCAAGGCGGCGATCGCTTCATCGACCACCTGTTCCAGCACCGCCAGGCCCCGTTCCGGGCCAGCCAGCACGCCTTCCGGCCCGACGCGCACCGCAGACAGCGCGATATCCGCCGCCCTGAACCCATCCTGGGTCGGATAGTCGCGGCGGGTGACACCATTTGCCTTGCCGTCGACCAGGAACAAGCCAATACCGCCGCGCTCCCGGCGTTCGCCGGCGGCACGCGCGCTGACGATCAGCTGGTCGGCGCTGCCACCGGCGAGCACCACGCACTTTTCGCCTTCGAGCGTATAGCCGCCCCGCGCGTCGGCGCGGGCCGTGGTTGCCGTATCGGCAAGGTCATAGCGCGCCTGCCGCTCCTGATGCGCCAGCGCCAATGTCAGATTGCCCGCCACGATCGCCGGCACCAATTCGGCCAGCAGGGCCGTGTTGTTGGCATGGCGCAAGGCGCCGCCGCCCAGCACCACGGTGGCAAAGTAGGGCTCGACCGCCAGCGCCCGCCCGAACGCCTCGGCGACGATCATGGTCTCGGTCAGCCCCTGGCCCAGTCCACCATGCTCTTCCGCGAACGGGATGCCGAGCAGCCCGAGGTCGGCGTATTGTTGCCACAGCTTGGCGCTGTAGCCGTTTGGCTCCTTGAGATAGCCGAGGCGCTGATTGAGATCGCCGTAGGTGTCGGCCAGCAGCCGCTCGAGGCTATCCTTGAGCTGCCGCTGCTCGTCGTTGAGATCGAAATCCATGGGCTTTCCTCCCGGCGGCTCGCCGGCCTGAACGGTGACTAACTACTGGGTGCTGCGCACGCTCGCCGCGGCCAGACCGGCGCCGATCAATAGGCTGCCACCAACGCGGTTCAATATGCCGACGGCGCGTTGGCTTTGCACCAGCCCTCGCGCCCGCGACGCGATCAGGCCATAGCCGATCGCATTAAAGAACGCGAGACAAAGAAACGTTGCCTCGAAGATCGATACCTGGTTCCAGAAAGCGAGCGCCGGATCGAGGAACTGCGGCAGGAACGCCACGAAGAAGGTGATGCTCTTCGGGTTCAGGGCCGTGACGATCCAGGCATGGGCCAGCATGCCAAGCGCGGGAGCGGCATCCTGGCGGGCCTCGACCCTGAGCTCACCGCCGGCCCGCCACAAGCTGATGCCAAGCCAGACAAGATAGGCGGCACCGAGCCATTTGAAGACCGTAAATAATAGCGCCGAAGTGGCAAGCAGCGCACCGACACCCAACAGCGACAAGGTCATGGCGGTGAAGTCGCCGAGCGCCACGCCGACGGCGACCGGCAGCGCGGCACGCATCCCCCGCCCCAGCGCGTAGGAGATCACCAGCAGGATCGTTGGTCCCGGAATGATCAGCAGCACGGCCGACGCCGCGCTGAAGGCGAGCCAGGTTTCGATGGTCATGGGCAGCCCCAGCACACGGAAAGTAGCCCTTCCTCGCAAGCCCCGCGCCTGCGCCTATCCGGCGGCGGGCTCAGCTGCGGCGGCCGCCAGGCCGCGCCCGCCCACCGCCGTTAAAAGCCCAGCACCGCCTTGGCGATGATGTTGCGCTGAATCTCATTGGAGCCGCCGTAGATCGACACCTTGCGGTAGTTGAAATAGCCAGGTGCCGCCGGCGCCGCCCAGTCCTGGTCGTCGGCCGGCTCGTTGGCGCCAAACTCGGGATCCTCGGCATCGGGACGGTAGGGCAACGCCAGCGGGCCTGCCACCTCGAGCAGCAAGGCCGTGGTCGCCTGTTGGATTTCGCTGCCCTTGATCTTGAGGATCGAGGAGGCGGGGTTCGGTTTGTTGGTCTTGCTGTGCCGCTCCTCGGACAGCACCCGCATCTGCGTCATCTCCAGGGCTTTCAGCTCCACCTCGATGGCGGCAAGCTTCTCGCGGAAGCGCTCATCTTCCAACAGTGGCCTGTCACCGGCCGGCACCCGCGCCGCCAGCTCCTTGATCCGCTGCACGCGTTGTTTGGAATAACCGACGCGGGCGATACCGCTGCGCTCGTTGCCGAGCAGGAACTTGGCGCAATCCCAGCCGCGGTGCTCCTGGCCGACGAGGTTTTCGATCGGCACCTTGACATCGTCGAGGAACACCTCGTTGACCTCGCGTCCGCCATCCAGCGTCTGGATCGGGCGTACGGTGATGCCGGGGCTCTTCATGTCGATCAATATGAAGGAAATGCCGAGCTGCTGCTTCTTGGCGGCAGGATCGGTGCGGCACAGGCAAAAGATCCAGTCGGCGTACTGCGCCGATGTGGTCCAGGTCTTCTGGCCATTGACGATGTAATGCTCGCCTTGCCGAACCGCCGTGGTTTTGAGACCGGCCAGGTCCGAGCCGGCGCCAGGCTCGGAGAAGCCCTGGCACCACCAGTCGTCGAGCGCGGCCATGCGCGGCAGGAACTTGTGCTTCTGCTCGTCGGTGCCGAAGGCGATGATCACCGGGCCGCACATCGACACGTTGAACGGCAGTGGCTGCGGCACGCCGTTATACTGCAGCTCCTCGGTATAGATGTATTGCTGCATGGGGCTCCAGTCGGCGCCGCCCCACTGCTTGGGCCAGTGCGGCACCGCCAGCCCCTTGCCGTGCAGGATCTTGTGCGAGGCCACCAGCTCGTCCTTCTCCAGGTGGCGGTTCTCCATCACCTTGGTGCGGATGCTGGTGGGAATCTCGGTGCGAAAGAAATCGCGCAGGTGCTGGCGGAAGGCATTTTCTTCGTCGCTGAAACGCAGGTCCATGGCGTCTAACCTCACATGATCTCGAACAGCCCGGCGGCGCCCTGGCCGCCGCCGATGCACATGGTGACCACGGCAAATTTGACGCCGCGCCGTTTGCCCTCGATCAGCGCATGGCCGGTCATGCGGGCACCGCTCATGCCGTAGGGGTGACCGATGGCGATGGCGCCGCCGTCAACGTTGAGCTTTTCCTGCGGAATGCCGAGCTTGTCGCGGCAGTAGAGCACCTGGCTGGCAAAGGCCTCATTGAGCTCCCACAGCCCGATATCGTCGATCTTCAGTCCGGCGCGCTCGAGCAGGCGCGGTACGGCGAATACCGGACCGATGCCCATTTCGTCGGGCTCGCAGCCGGCAACCGCGAAGCCGCGGAAGATACCCATGGGCTTGAGCTTGCGCCTGGCGGCCTCGCGGTCCGACATCAACACGCAGGCGCTGGCGCCGTCGGAAAGCTGGCTGGCATTGCCGGCGGTGATGAACTGATCGTCGCCGCGCACCGGTTTCAGTTTGGCAAGACCCTCCATGGTGGTGTCGGGCCGGTTGCCTTCGTCGCGCTCCAAGGTCACCGTGCGCTTGGAGATTTCCTTGGTTTCCTTGTTCTCGACCTGCATCACGGAGGTGAGCGGCACGATCTCGGCGTCGAGCCGTCCGGCCTTTTGGGCGGCGGCGATCCGTTGCTGGCTGATCAGGGCATAGGCGTCCTGTTGTTCGCGGCTGATGCCGTAACGCTTGGCCACGATATCGGCGGTCTCGATCATCGGCATATAGAGCGCCGCCTTGTGCTCGAGGATCCAGTCGTTGCGATAGAACTTGGTGTTCATATTCATCTGCACCAAGCTGATCGATTCGAGCCCGCCGGCGGCCGCCACCGACACCCCCAGCTCCTTGATGCTCAACGCCGCCAGCGCGATCGCCTGCAGTCCAGACGAACAGAAGCGGTTGACCGTTTGCGCCGCCGTAGTCACCGGCAGTCCGGCTCTGATCGCGCACTGCCTGGCGATATTGCCGCCGGTGGCGCCCTCCGGATTAGCGCAGCCCATGACCACGTCCTCGACCTCGCCGGGCTCGATGCCGGCCCGCGTGACCGCGTGTGCCAGCACGTGGCCGCCGAGATCGGCGCCATGCGTCAGGTTGAAGGCGCCGCGCACGGCACGGCCGATCGGGGTGCGGGCGGTGGAGACGATGACGGCGTCGACCATGGTTCAATTCCTTCTTCTCGCGTCCGTGAAAATTCTATCCTGCCTCAGGCGCCGCCCGCCACCGAGCCGTGGTTCGAGGCTTTGCCTCAAACGAGCGCCCGCCCGGGGCCGTCGGGGCGCTCCGTGGGCTGCCTAGCATGGCGTCAACCCTATTCGGCGCCCACTTGGCGCCGCTCTTCGGCAATCAGCTCCTTTTTCGACAGTTTGCCAACCGCCGTTTTGGGCAAGGCGTCGCGAAACTCCAGGTACGCCGGCAGTTCGTGCCGACCCAGTTTGTCGGCCAGGAAGGCACGCAAGTCCTCAAGCGTAAAGCGCGGCGCATTGGCCTTCAACTGGATGAAGGCCTTGGCCGCCTCGCCGCGATAGCTGTCGGGAACGCCGATCACCACCACTTCCGCCACCGCCGGATGCTCATAGATCGCCTCTTCGATCGCCCGCGGGTAGACGTTGAAGCCGCCGGAGATGATCATGTCCTTCTTGCGGTCGACGATGTAAAAGAAGCCATCGCTGTCCATGTGGCCGATGTCGCCGGTCAAAAACCAGCCATCGACGAAGGCGGCGGCCGTTTGCTCGGGTGCATTGAAGTAGCCGCGCGTGACGTTCGGTCCCTTGATGCGGATTTCGCCGACCTCGCCCGGCCGCAGCACCCGCCGGTTGTCGTCGAGCGCCACCACATCCATCAAGATGCCGGGCAACGGCAGGCCGCAGGAGCCCGGCCTGTCGGCGCAGTCCCGGGGCAGGGTGGTGCCGGCGGGGGAGGTCTCCGTCATCCCCCAGCCGCCGCCCATGCGGTGGCCGGTCAGCCGATGGAACTTCTCCGCCACCTCGATCGGAATGCCGGCGCCACCGGAGCCGACGACGCGCAGGGAGGACAGGTCGCGCCGCTCGATGCCGGGGGTATTGACCAGCGCAATCCACATGGTGGGTACGCCCAGCAAGACGGTGGCGCGTTTCACCTCGATGTCGCGCAATGTCGTGTCCACGTCGAACCGCAAGCGCAGCAAGATTTGGTTGCCGTCGCGCAGGCTGCGCAGCAGCACGGAGGTCAAGGCGAAGATGTGGAATAGCGGCAGCACACAGATCACCTTGTCGGTGCCGGGCTCGCTGACCCGCTGGGGGTCGCCCCACAGCTTGTAGATCGAGATCGTCGCCGTCAGATTGGCGTGGCTGAGCATCGCCGCTTTCGGCTTGCCGGTGGTGCCGCCGGTATATTGCAACAGTGCCACGTCATCGACCGCCAGCTTGGGCCAGCGCACCGGCAGGGCATCGTCGCCAATCGCGCGCAGCGCCTCATAGCGCAGTACGCCGGCGGCGTCCGGGATCGGCGTGGTCGGCACCACGGCGGGGGCGAAGGCCGCATCGTCAGCGACGATCAGGTGATCGACTACGGCACTCTCCTTGAGCCTTTGCGCCACCCCCAGCAGCTGCCCGACGTTGGTTGTCACCAGAATGCGGGCAGCCGAATCGGCGAGCTTGTAGGCGAGTTCGCGCTCGGCATCGAGCGGGGAGAGGTGCACCACCCGGCCGCCGGCCTTCAGCACGGCAAAAAAGAAATAGGGGTGATAGGGCGTGTTAGGCAAATAAAGCGCGACGCTGACGTCGCTCTTGACCCCAAGCCCGATTAGCGCGGCGGCCAGTGCGTCGCTGGTCCGGCCGAGCTCGGCATAGCTGATGCAATGGTCGCGATATTCGATCGCGGTCCGGTCGGCGAAGCGCCGCACTGCCTCGTCCAGCAGCGCCGGTAGGGTCGAAATCTCCAGGTGGCTGTCCCAGCGCACCCCCGGCGGATAGCTCTTTTCCCAAGGGCGCTCCACTGCCATGCCCCACTGCCTTATTGTTGAGCACCCGCTTGCCGCACTATGATCGGGGGACCCTAGGGGCGGAACCGGCCCTTGGCAACATGTTCACACGCCAGCTGAAGGAGACCGCCGGAGCCATGAACAGTCCCTTCGATCTCTCCGGGCAGGTCGCCGTCATCACCGGCTCGAGCAAAGGCATCGGCCGCGCGGCCGCCGAAATCATGGCCTCGCTCGGGGCCAAGGTGGTGGTTTCCAGTCGTAAGGCCGATGCCTGCGAGGCGGTCGCGGCGGGCATCAAGAAGGTCGGTGGCGAGGCGCTGGTGATCCCCTGCAACATCGCGCGCAAAGAGGAGGTCGAGGGTCTGGTTGCCGGCGCGCTCAAGCACTGGGGCAGGATCGACACCTTGGTGTGCAACGCCGCCGTCAACCCCTACTTCGGACCGCTCGAGAAGATCCCCGATGAGGCCTTCGACAAGATCATGAGCTCGAATATCAAGAGCAACCTCTGGCTTTGCAATTACGCCATTCCGGCGATGGCCGAACGGGGCGGCGGCAACGTCGTGATCGTGTCCTCGATCGGCGGCCTGCGCGGCAGCGCCCAGCTCGGTGCCTACGGCATCTCCAAGGCCGCCGACATGCAACTGACCCGCAGCCTCGCGGTCGAATGGGGTGCCAGGAACGTGCGCATCAACTGCGTGGCGCCGGGCCTCGTCAAGACCGACTTCGCCCGCGCCTTGTGGGAGGACCCGGAGCGCCTGAAGCGAACCGTGAGCACGGCGCCGCTGCGGCGCATCGGTGAACCCCGGGAAATCGGGGGCGTCATCGCCTTTCTGGCCTCGACGGCTGCATCCTTCATGACCGGCACGGTGATCGTTGCCGACGGCGGTGTCAGCATCGCCTGAGGCCGCTGCGGCGCCACAGCGCGCCTTGCCACCAACGACCGCCGCCATCCCTCGCGCCCAACACACAATCGGCCGGCGCCCAGCGGGCGACCGGCCGATCATCACTTTTGTGCGGCGGCGATGCGGTGAGGCGCAAGGTCGCCGGCGTCGGGCGCCGGATCAGGCCTGCGCCGGCGGCGGTCCTTGGTTGCTATCGCCGCCCGGGTTGGCCGTCCGATTGCGCCGATCACGCATGAACTCGTCGAATTCGGCGCGGTCTCTCGCCATCCGCAAACGGTCGAGGAAGCTCCGGAATTCCGCGGCTTCCTCTTCGAGGCGCTTCAGCGCCTCCTCGCGGTACTCATCAAAGGCGCGATTGCCGGTCGGGCGCAGGCTGGCGTGGCGACCCCACCGCCGTTCCCAGCGCTCGATCTTTGCATCGAAGCGTTGCCGCTTGCGCTCCCACCGCTCGGCCGCCCGCTCCTGCCAATGCGCCACGTCAGAATGCCGTCCACATCCCATGCGTCCACTCCCTATAAGATAAGCCAAAATCACCAGCCCGACGGGCCAGAACACGATGAAGCCCAGAACCATCAAGGCGAGCCAGGCCGGCCGGCCATAGTCATCGATCCTCTCAATTGCTTCGGACATCGCCATTTCCACTCTCCAGGTCACCTTGCGGTTGTGACGTCGCCTCGGGCCCACGCGCCGCAGGGGATCGGCCCGTGCGCCCTCATGTCAATGTTTATAACATTTACATGGCAGCGCGCGCGGCCCGCGTCAAGGGGGGAGCTCGGGAGCCGGGTGGTCGGCGGTGCGGCCCACGCGACGAGGTCCCCGAGGTGCCGCCGGTCTCTGGCTTAGGTGCCCCGCGGACCCTGGGGGGCGGCCGCCCGAGGTTTGCCCGCATGCCTCAAAGCCGCGGCCTTGGTGCCGACCTTGCCACCACCGGTTCCGCACGGGGCTCACGTCTCCCAGCGAAGCGCGGGGCCGATGTCCTCTGCCACGCGCCCTCGTGCCATCGAGGCTCGCCGGCGTTTGTCTCGGCCGCGTTGGCGGTTGGCGCGGGCACGCCACCTCGCTCCCCGCGTTGCCGATGATCTGGGCCCACCTTTTTTGAAACGCGCGCCGCTGTGAAGTTCCGTCAAAGACCTTGCAAAAATGATCTCGCAAAGATGCCGCGCGGCAGCCGTTGACGGTCTCGTGCTATCCTGTTCTGATCCTGTCCAATAGAGCTGTGCAGCGCCGCGGCGTTGAGCACACGGTCGCCGACGTAGGGAGGTTTTTATGCACGAGCACGAGCTGCACCGACTGATTGCAAGCGTCAAAACCGGTGATCTGTCGCGCCGGGATTTTGTGCGCCGCATGATCGCGGTCGGTCTCACCGCGCCGATGGCCACGCAAATGCTCGACTATTGCGGTGTCGCCAAGGCACAAGCGGCGTCCGCCTACAAGCCCAACAAGCGCGGCGGCGGCGGTGCCCTCAAGGTGCTGTGGTGGCAGGGCGCGACCTTGCTCAATCCGCATTTTGCCGTCGGCACCAAGGATCAGGAAGGCTCGCGCATCTTCTATGAGCCGCTCGCGGCCTGGGACGCCGACGGCGAATTGGTGCCGATTCTGGCGGCCGAGATCCCGACCCGCGACAACGGCGGCCTTGCCGCCGACGGCATGTCGGTCACCTGGAAGCTCAAACGCAACGTCAAGTGGCACGATGGCAGGCCCTTCACCGCTGATGATTGCGTCTTCAACTGGGAATACGCATCCGATCCGGCGACGGCGGCCGTCACCATCGGCAGCTACAAGGACGTCAAGGTCCAGAAGCTGGACGATTACACCGTCACCGTGCGTTTCGCCAAGCCGACACCGTTCTGGGCCGATGCCTTCGTCGGCACCCGCGGTATGGTGATCCCGAGGCATCTGTTCGCCGACTACAAGGGCGAAAAATCGCGCGATGCCCCGACCAATCTGAAGCCGGTGGGAACCGGTCCTTACAAGTTCGCCGACTTTAAGCCGGGCGATCTCGTCAGAGGCGAGATCAATGCCGATTATCACCGCGAGAACCGGCCTTACTTCGATAGCATCGAAATGAAGGGCGGCGGCGATGCCATTTCGGCCGCCCGCGCCGTGATCCAGACCGGTGAGTACGACTACGCCTGGAACATGCAAGTCGAGGACGAAATCCTCAAACGGCTCGAAAAAGGCGGCAAGGGGGTGGCAGTCATCACCGCCGGCGGCAACATCGAGCACATTCAGCTCAACAGCACCGATCCCTGGACCGAGGTCGACGGCGAGCGCTCGAGCCTCAAGACCAAACATCCGATCTTGAGCGACCCGGCCGTGCGCCAGGCGCTCGGCATGCTGATCGACCGCCAGTCGGTCGAGGACCACATCTACGGGCGCACCGGCACTGCCACCGGCAATTTCGTTAACAACCCGCAGCGCTTCGTTTCCAAGGCCACCAAGTGGGAGTTCAACGTCGACAAGGCCAACCAAGTGCTGGACGCGGCCGGCTGGAAGAAGGGCGGCGACGGCATCCGCAGCAAGGACGGCAAAAAACTCAAGTTCGTGTTCCAGACCTCGATCAATACCCCGCGGCAGAAGACGCAGGCAATCGTCAAGCAGGCGTGCCAGAAGGCCGGCATCGACTTGGAACTGAAATCGGTGGTCGCCTCGGTGTTCTTCTCCTCCGATGTCGCCAATCCGGACACCTACCCGCATTTCTATTGCGACCTGCAAATGTACACCACCACCATGACCGAGCCCGACCCCGAAGTGTTCATGCGTCAGTTCGTGTCCTGGGAGGTCGCCAGCAAGGACAACAAGTGGCAGGGGCGGAACATCACCCGGTGGAAGAGCGAGGACTATGACCAGGCGTTCCGCGCCGCCGAGGGCGAGCTCGATCCCGTCAAGCGGGCGGCGCTGTTCATCAAAATGAACGAGTTGGTGGTGGGCGATTACGCCGTCATTCCCGTCGTCTACCGCCCACGCGTCGCCGCCATTTCCAGCAAGCTACAGGCTCCCCTGAGCGGCTGGGACAATGACATGTGGCTGCTGGCGGATTGGTATCGGGAGGCGTGAGGAGATATCGCCTGCGCGCGCTGCGGCCAGCATGGGGATGACGATCGATGGGCTCCTACCTCTTGCGACGCCTGTTGATCGCCGTCCCGAGCTTGCTCGGGATCAGCGTCGTGCTGTTCACGGTGCTGGCGCTGGCTCCCGGCGATCCGTTCGAGGAATTGGCGACCAACCCGGCAGTTCCGCCCGAGGTGCGCACGGCGTTGCGCATCAAGTTCGGGCTCGATGACCCGGTGTTGGTGCGCTATGTGCACTGGCTGATCGCCATGCTGGGCGGCGACTGGGGGTTTTCCTTCGTCAGCCGGGTCGATGTCGGCACCCTGATCATGCAGCGGCTGCCGACCACCCTGTTCGTGATCGGCTGCTCGCAGCTGCTGGCGATCCTGATCGCGCTGCCGGTCGGAATCTACGCCGCTACCCGCCCGTACTCATTTTTCGACCAGGTCGCCAATACCCTTGCCTTCATCGGCTTTTCGCTACCGACCTTTTTCACCGGCCTGCTGTTCATTCTGTTGTTCAGCATCACGCTCGACTGGCTGCCGTTCGTCTACCGGTCGGACATCAGCGCCACCGGCTGGCACTGGGTGCTCGAATATGCGCGCCAGGCGATCATGCCGATCAGCGTGCTGGCCCTGTTCCAGGCGGCATCCCTCACCCGCTACGTGCGCTCCGCCATGCTCGACGTCATCCGTCTCGACTACGTCACCACGGCGCGCGCCAAGGGCCTTGCCGAGCGCGTCGTGATCGTGAAGCACGTCGTGCGCAACGCCTTAATTCCGGTGGTGACCCTGGTCGCCCTGCAGTTGCCGGCCGTGTTCGGCGGTGCCATCGTGACCGAGCAGATCTTCCGTATTCCCGGCATCGGTTCGTTGCTGATCAGCTCGATCCTGGCCAACGACACGCCGGTGGTGATGGCGGTGACGTTCGTATTTGCCTGCCTTGTGGTGTTGTTCAACCTGATCGCTGATATCCTCTATGGATGGCTCGACCCCCGCATCACCTTCGCTTGAGGCGACCAAGGCACCGGCGCGGCGTCGGCGTTCGACGTCGCTGGCGTTGGAGGCTTGGCGCCGGTTTCGCCGCCATCGCTTGGCGCTGGCCGGCGCCGTCATTCTGTTGCTGATGATCCTGGCGATCGTGTTCGGACCAAGCCTGTGGCCGGTCGCCATCAATGACATCGATTTCAAGGCGCGCCTGGAGGGACCGAGCTGGGGGCATCCGTTCGGCACCGACGATCTCGGCCAGGATCTGTTGGCACGGATGCTCTATGGCGGCCGCATCTCGCTGGCGGTGGGCCTCGCCGCCATGGCGTTTGCGATCGTGGTCGGCACCTTGATCGGCGCCATCGCCGGCATGTCGCGCGGTTGGGTCGGTTCGGCGCTGATGTGGCTTACCGACCTGTTCCTGTCGTTGCCGCAGCTGCCGTTGCTGCTGTTGGTGATCTACCTGTTCCGGGATTTCCTCAAGAGCTTGTTCGGCGCCGAGGGCGGGGTGTTCATCTTGATCGTCGCCGTGATCGGCGGCCTGCGCTGGATGCCCGTCGCCCGCCTGGTGCGGGCGCAGTTCCTGTCGTTGCGCGAGAAGGAATTCGTCGAGGCCGCCAGGGCCCTTGGCGCCTCGAAGTCGCGGCAGGTGGTGCGGCATATCTTGCCCAATGCCCTGGGGCCGGTGATCGTGGCCGGCACCATCGACGTCGCCGCCGCCATCATTGCCGAGTCGACCCTGTCGTTCCTTGGTCTCGGCTTTCCCCCCGATATCCCCACCTGGGGCCGGATCCTGTTCGATGCCAAGGACTACCTCGACATCGCCCCCTATTGGGCCATGTTCCCCGGCGCCGCCATCTTCCTCGCCGTCCTGAGCATCAATTTCGTCGGCGATGGATTGCGCGATGCGCTCGACCCCCGCAAGGTGATGTGATGGCAACGCGTGCGATGTGAGCTCTGGCGTGGGTGAGAAACTGCTCGAGATTCGTGGTCTCAAGACGCATTTTGCAACCGACGACGGCATGGTGCAGGCCGTCGACGGGGTCGACCTCACGGTCGCCAAGGGCGAAACCTTGGGTGTGGTCGGCGAATCGGGATGCGGCAAGACCGTCACCGCCATGTCGATCTTGAAGCTGGTGCCGATGCCGCCCGGTCGCATCGTCGCCGGCCAGATCCTGTGGCGGGGTCGCGACCTGGTGCCGCTGCCGCCCGAGGCAATGAACGGCATCCGGGCCAAGGAAATCGCCATCGTCTTCCAAGAACCGATGACATCGCTCAATCCGGTCTATACCGTGGGTGAGCAAATCGCCGAAGTCGTTCGCCGCCACGAGGGCCTCGGCCGGCGGGCCGCGCTGGCCAAAACCGTCGACATGCTACGGCTGGTGCAAATCCCAAATCCACAGCGGCGCGTCCACGACTATCCCCACCAGTTCTCCGGCGGCATGCGTCAACGCGTGATGATCGCCATGGCGCTGGCCTGCGATCCCAAGCTGTTGATCGCCGATGAGCCGACCACGGCCCTCGATGTCACCATCCAGGCGCAAATTCTGGAACTGCTGCACGACATGAAATCGCGCTTCGGTATGGCGGTGATGCTGATCACGCACGCCATGGGCGTGGTGGCCGAGACCGCACAGCGCGTGGTGGTGATGTACGCCGGCAAGGTGATCGAAGAGGCCTCGGTCGAGCAGCTTTTCGGCCGGCCGCGGCATCCCTATACGCGCGGACTGATCCGCTCCATTCCCCGCATCGATCGGGCTGCCAGCGCCAAGACGCGGCTCGAGACCATCGGCGGGGTGGTGCCAAGCCTGCTCAATCCTCCGGCCGGTTGCCGGTTCGCGGCCCGCTGCCAGTATGCCATGGCTAAATGCCGCGAATCCGTTCCGCCGCTGCTGCAGGTTGCCGACGGCCATAAGGTCGCGTGCGTGCTCGAGCAACCCGAGACCGTGTCATGACCGAGCCGCTGCTGCGCGTGAAGGACCTCGTCAAGAATTTTGCCATCACCGGCGGGGTGCTGGCGCGCGAGGTCGACCGCGTGCACGCCGTCGACCATGTCAGCTTCGACATTGCCGCCGGCGAAACCTTGGGGCTGGTCGGCGAGTCGGGCTGCGGCAAGTCGACGACCGGGCGGTGCATTTTGCGTCTGATCGAGCCG
The DNA here is from genome assembly GCA_035258605.1 of Hyphomicrobiaceae bacterium. Taxonomy (GTDB): domain Bacteria; phylum Pseudomonadota; class Alphaproteobacteria; order Rhizobiales; family Hyphomicrobiaceae; genus AWTP1-13. The sequence goes on from DATFXD010000048.1 coordinate 52,568, forward strand.
ACCGCGGGTGAGATCTGGTTTGAGGGCAGGAACGTCACCGCGCTCGGACGCGATCAATTGCGCGCGCTGTGCCGCGACATGCAGATCATTTTTCAGGATCCGTTCGCTTCGCTCAATCCGCGCATGACGGTCGGCAGCATCATCGGCGAGGCTCTGACCATCCACAAACTCGCCAACTCCCGGCAGGCTTACCGCGACCGGATCGTGGAGTTGCTGCAAACCGTCGGGTTGCAGCCCGATCACATGCGCCGCTATCCGCACGAGTTCTCCGGCGGCCAGCGCCAGCGCATCGGCATCGCCCGCGCGTTGGCGGTCGAACCAAAGTTGATCGTCTGCGACGAGCCAGTGTCGGCGCTCGATGTCTCGATCCAGGCCCAGGTCATCAACCTGCTGGAGGACCTGCAGGATAAATTCAACCTCACCTATCTGTTCATTGCACACGACTTGTCGGTGGTGGAACACATCAGCACGCGGGTAGCGGTGATGTATCTGGGTCGGGTGGTCGAAATCGCTCCCGCCCGCGATCTCTATCGCGAGCCGTTGCATCCCTACACCGAGGCGCTGCTGTCGGCGGTGCCGATCCCCGATCCGACGGTGCGACGCAAGCGCACCACCTTGGCCGGCGACGTTCCCAATCCGATCCGTCCGCCCAGCGGTTGTCATTTCCACACGCGCTGCCCGATCCGCGAGCTGCCGCTGTGCAGTACGCAAACGCCGGCCTTGAAGCAGGGCCGCGACGGCCACTGGGTGGCCTGCCATCTGCGCGGCTGAGGTCGACGGCTGCGCGCGCCCGCGTGCGGTCTCACCCATAGAGCGTGCTGCCGTCGCCGCGAGCCTAATCGTGCAATCTCACGCGCTATCGCGCCGCCAGCACCGGCCAGCAGGCGACCGCCTTGAGGCAAGGGTGTGACCGCTGACGGTCGCTGTTGAAGACGCGGCACGGGTACGCTTGCGTACTTCATTCCTGCTTTACAGCCGGCAGGCGTCTGGCCCACGCTCCTCACGAGCTTCGAGTACTCAAATCCGATTGCAGCGGCGGGGTGTGGACCCTGGGGCAACGTCGACCTGGCCCCAGGGTCCGGTATAGCGGCAGCGGTCGCGTGTTTGCTCGGACTAAGGTGCGCGCAGTGCCGCATTCGGCTCCCTTGGCAAGGCGCCCGCATCGCATCTCAACCGATGTCCTCGCGATCGTCTTGACCAAGTGCCCATCGAAAAGGGGCGTGGTCTGAGGACGCGGGCAGCAGCTTCGCATCAACCAATGGCCGATGGCCGCCAGCAGCCCTGCGAGAAGCGATAACCGAGCTCGAACGACTAGAACCCTTGCAGCCGGAGCTGTCGCAACAACTCGCTAGCGCTGAGCGCGGTCTGCCGCGCTTGCTCGATCTGCTTGTTGGTGGTCTCGAGACCTCGGCGCAGCCGCACCAGCTCCGTCAAGCTGTGGTGCAGCATGTGCACCATGTGCTCGGGCAGGCCGCTGATGGCGGGACACCTGAGGTCCTGGGTGGTGTTGCCGGTCGGGTCGCTTGCCATACCACTGAACTCAAAGCTACCGCGCGCGCGCCCCGAGGCTAGCATACGGCGTGGGCTTCGCCCAGATCACGCGATCGGATGGCGTTGGCGGCGATGCCTCCATGTTGCTGCGAGCTGACGTCAAGGTGCCGGCGACGGACCGCGGCTGGCGTCGCAACGGTGACGTCCTCGCTGTTTGTGCGCGCTGGCCACGATTTTGCCATCGCCTCGACCCCTGCAAACTCTCGGGGGCCATGTCATGCGATGCCGGCGGGTCCGAGCCGTCAGACTTTCGTTGCGCCTGGCTGGCGTTGTACCTGGCTGCGCCACGCCTGCCACCTCGCCGCAGCCCGCGTTGGTCACTGGCGCCATGGGCAACGCCAGTTGCCTGCCGCGCGCGAATGACGCACGTGGGCAACGCTTTCAGTCAATCGCCGCCAGCTGCTTGCGCATTTCCTCGAATGTACTTCTGACCCGCGCGGCAAGATGGCGGGTCTCTTCAAACAGCGCGCTTACGCGATGATAGTGCTCTAAAAATCCT
>DATFXD010000049.1:0-4775 GCA_035258605.1 Hyphomicrobiaceae bacterium
AAGGACCGGGGCGGCGAAGTCCTGCGGCAAGTCTCTGGCGATCTTAATCAGGGCATCGATGCCGCCTGCCGAACCGCCGATAACGACCACGTTGTCATAGGCCAAGACACGCCTCCTGCTCGGACCCTTGGGTTCAACTCCTGGTCGAACTTGAGGGTTCAACGCGCCGAAGGCGTATTTGCTCCGTTTTTAAACTAGCGGGGCGATGTTAGGTGCTCTGGCCCCGATCTGGGCCGTCCTTGCCGAGGCTGAACTGGATCGTGACCACCAACCCGGTGGGCTGGAACTCGCGCCGCACCTTGGCACCGGCGATGCCATTTTCAACCAGGAAGCTGCCGAAACCGTGCCGAGCCGGCTTGCTGACGGCGGGCCCGCCATGTTCGCTCCAGACCAGCGTGAGCTCCTGTTTGCCGCCCCGTTCAACGACCTCCCACCTGAGGCGAACCCTGCCCCCCGACTTGCCGAGGGCACCATATTTGGAGGCGTTGGTGGCGAGTTCGTGCAGCACCAGGCCGAGCGGGGTTGCGATCTCCGCCGGCAGCTCGACGTGCGGGCCCTTCAGTTCCACCCTGGCGGCCATGCCGGCGAGGTGTTCGCGCGCCAATAGCTCGAGCGCAATCGAATGCCACTCATTTTGCACAAGCAAGTCGTGCGATCGGGCCAAGGCCTGTAACCGGGCCGCGAGCGCCTGCTGCGCGCCGTCACTGGCACCGCTGTCAACCAGGCTTTGGCGGGCAATGGCCTGGATGACGGCATGGGTATTCTTGAAGCGATGCGACAATTCGTTGAGCATCAGGCGTTGGTTGGCTTGCCACCGCTCTTCCATTTGCCGCTGGTCGGTAACGTCGACGAACGTGACGACCACGCCTTCAATCCTATCGTCAAGCGTGCGATAGGGGCGAATGCGCAGCAAAAACCAGCGCTCGTCCTTGCTTTTGACGGTCCGCTCGACCGCGGCCAGATCGGCCAGGACGCGCCTGGCATCGCGCGTCAGCTCCTCGTAAATGAGGCGGTGCGTGAAATCGGTGATCGGCCGACCTTCGTCGCCGGGCACCACATTGAAGATCTGCGCAAGGCGCGGGGTGAAGCGGTTGATGCGCAGCTCGGGATCCAAGAACAAGGTTGCGACATCGGTGGCGGCCATCAGGTTCTGCAAGTCATTGTGGGCCCGCGACACGCTTTCGAGCTTCATCTTCAACTCGTTGTTGAGCGTTTGCAGCTCCTCGTTGATCGACTGCAGCTCTTCCTTGCTGGTCTCGAGCTCCTCCGACGTTGACCGATATTCCTCGTTCATGGACTGCAGCTCTTCGTTGGAGGCTCTGAGCTCCTCGGTCACGGCTTCATACTGATCGCGACTAGCGCGCAGATGGTCTCGGGTGGCGAGCAGCTCCTCTCGCAGCTGGTTCACCACCATCGATGATGTCGTGTCTTCGCCGGGCGGCACATCGATGGCGCGATCGACGCTGCCGCCTTCCAGGAACAACACCAAGGCGGCGCGGGTGGCGTCTTCCCGGCTGATCGGCCGCACCTGCAGGCTGACGTGCCGCGTCTCGCCATTGAATTGAACGGCGACGGGAATGCTCAAGGTCAGCTGGTTCTGCTCGAAAGCGCGGTGCAGTCCGGCTCTCAGGTCAAGCCGTAGCTCCGGCCTGACAATGTCGGGAGCGTCGCTTGTGATCGGCCCGCCGGAGTGCAACAGGAAGCGGCCTGCGGTCTCGGACAATGTCAGCACATGATGCGCCTCATCGATCAGCATGCTCGGCGGCGCAAGCTCCTCAAGCGCCTGGCGGTGTACGCCCAAGTCCCCGCTGGTGCCCGGACGGCGGGCGGCCGGCCGGCCTAGTGGTTCGGGCAAGGTCGGACCGGTCACGATCCGAGGCAGCGGTGGCAGTTTATCGCGCGGCCGTTCGATCGCCTGATAGATACGGGTTTCGCGATCGATCGAACGAAACAGCATGTTGCCGTCGATCGTCTCCGAAGTGCCAAGAAACAGGTAGCCGTTGGGGTGCAGGGCGTAATGGAAGGTGGTGGCGACCTGTTGTTGTAGGTCACGGTCCAGATAAATGAGAAGGTTGCGGCAAGAAATGAGATCAAGGTGCGAGAATGGCGGATCACGCAGCAGACTGTGGGCGGCGAACACCACCAAATCTCGCACCTCGCGCTTGATCCGGTAGTGGTCACCCTCGCGCGTGAAAAACCGCTGCAGGCGTTGTTCGGATATCTCGGCGCTGATCGTTAGCGGATAGCAGCCCTCACGCGCGGTGGCGAGCGCGGCAGTATCGAGATCGGACGCAAACAGCTGGATCTCGGGGCGCGTTTGTTGACGGGTCGCTTCCTCCAACAGCAGCATGGCGATGGAGTAGACCTCTTCGCCGGTAGCGCAGCCCGGCACCCAAATGCGCAAACCGGCACCCGCGTCGCGGTCCTGGAAAAGCTTGGGAATCACCAAGCGAGCCAAGGCCGAGAACGCATCCTGATCTCGAAAGAAGGTGGTGACCGAGATCAACAGGTCGGCAAACAGCGACTGCACCTCCTCCGGCTGATCCTTGAGGTGGGCGGCATATTCTTCGATGGTCTCGGTACGCGTCACTTGCATGCGTCGCGCCACCCGGCGCACGACGGTTGGCCGCTTGTAGCTGGTAAAGTCGTGACCGGTCTTGAGCCGCAGGAAGCCAAGGATGCGCCGTAGCGCATCTTCATTGCTACCGGCGAGGTGTTCGGCCTGCAGCTGTTGCTTCTTGCGCACCAGCTCGGCCATGCGCGTGGCGATCTCGCGCACCGGCAGCACCAAGTCGGCGGCACCGCTGGCAATGGCAGCACGCGGCATGGAGGCATATTCGGCCTCCTTAGGCTCCTGCACCAACACCAACCCGCCATGCTCCTTGATCGCCTTGACGCCCAGCGCGCCGTCGGAGCCGGCGCCGGTCAAGATGACGGCAAAACCGTCGCCGTGCTGCTCGGCAAGGGAACGGAAGAACTGGTCGATCGGCGCCCGCTGCCCGCGCGGCTCGTCAAAGGCTGCGGTCGAGATTTGATCGGCCGACACCACCAAGCCCCGATTGGGGGGGATGACATAGACGGCATTCGGTTTGATAGGCGCCGTTCCCGCCACTTCCTTGACCGGCATTCTGGTGCAGGTGCTGAGAATCCGGGCGAGGTCGCTCTGATGTTCGGGATCGAGGTGGACGACGACGACATAGGCCGCGCCGGTATCGGCCGGCAAGGTCCTAAAAAAGGTCTGCAGGGCGCCGACGCCGCCCGCTGAAGCGCCGATACCGGCGACCGGGACGGTGCCGGCCTTGCGCGGCACGGTGGTGGTTTCGACTTTGTTGTCATCAGCCATAAGACGCTCGCGGTGGCTGGAGCAGACTTTTTTGCTTTGCCAAGTTACCGCAAGTATAGGCCCGCCAGGGCAGGCGCAGAAGACACCGGACCGCAAATTCATCAAATCGCGAGATCGATCAGGGCGCTAGCACCCGCTCGAACTCACGTTCGGGTGCCCCATAGAAGCCATCGGCACTAAGCTCGAGCCCGCGGCGATCGAGGATGCCAATGCTGCCGCGGGCTGCAGAGATCAGCCCGTCGGATTGCAATCGGTGCAGGGCAATGGTGATCCCGGCGCGCCTGACACCCAGGACCACGGCCAGAAACTCATGCGTCAGCTGCAGATCATTGCCGGGAAGCCGATCATGTGCCATCAGCAACCAGCGGGCCAAGCGCTGCTCCACCGTCCCCCTGGCATTGGCCAGCGCCGTGTGCGCGGTCTGCACTGCAAACAGATGGACGTAGCGCAGCAAGGCCAGCCGTAGCGAGCAACTGCGTTGCAGGAACCCCCGCAAAGCCTCGGCCGAGACTGCGACCCCGTGCCCCTCGACCTGGACGACGGTGCTGCAGGGCGGCGCCTCGGCGTCGAGCACGATCGATAGGCCGGTCATGCCCTCGTGACCGACGAGGCCGATTTCGGCCTGATGGCGGTGATTGCTGCTGCGAGCGACGACGGACAGGATGCCGCTATGGGGAAAGAAGACGGTCTCGATTCGCCGATTGGCCGTCTCCAGGCATTGCCGAGCGTTCAAGATCACGGGTCGCAGATGTTGCCCCAGCATCGAGCTATCGGCGGAGCCCAAACTCGCGAGAACGCGGTTTCCACGCCAATTGCCGGGCAGAGGCGACATCGCTGCGCTCCTGGTAGATTCCCCAAGGTGGGGAACGCCAGTTCGGCGCCGTAGTTCCCTACCAGCAGCATTTTCCCTGTGCTGGCTTGTTGGTGGCCCTGTGCTAGGCTGCGGGGCCGATATGTTGCCAATCGGACGAGGCTGCGACATGCTCTATTTTTTCAACGTCGTACGGGGCTCTGATAAGGTCCGCGACCCTGAGGGCACGGAATTTGCCGATCTCGAGGAAGCGCGAGCTGAGGCCGAACAGACCGCGCGGGATCTGGCGGCCGATGAACTCCGCCGCGGGCGGCCGATCTTAGCGGGTTGGCGGGTTGAAGTCACCGACGGCCACGACAAGCTATTGGCGACGGTTGCGTTCGAAGCGGCGGTGCTGACAGTGCCTGCGCGGCCCGTCGCATCGACCGGCGGTGGTGGATTGCTGCCGATGCGGCCACGCCCCGATGCCGCCAACGAAGCAGGATTTTTAGAGCACTATCATCGCGTAAGCGCGCTGTTTGAAGAGACCCGCCATCTTGCCGCGCGGGTCAGAAGTACATTCGAGGAAATGCGCAAGCAGCTGGCGGCGATTGACTGAAAGCGTTGCCCACGTGCGTCATT
>DATFXD010000050.1:0-28013 GCA_035258605.1 Hyphomicrobiaceae bacterium
GCGGTTCACGCCACGTGCGTGCGGCGACAAGCACCTCAAACATCGTTTTCCAAATAGGGGGAGGCCGGCATCGTGACGATCCCCTAATTCCAACTGCGGGGAATCCTGAGCGCTGCCGTTCGCTTGGTCGTACAACCGGCCGATTGCCGTCGCGCCGTAGGCGGAGTGCTTATCAGAGGCAAATCGACGATTGCGTTGCGCTTTGCGCTGCGTTGGCGCTCGGGCGCACGCGCTGCAAATCGCGTTGATGTTAAGGCGCGCGTCCGTCGATTATACGTTGAAAAAGACCTGGTTTTTGCCCGCGTCTTTTGTGGGTATTCGGCCGGCATTTGATTGTGGCGATGCGATCACGCCCAGCGGTAATCAGTCAGCTCGCGCAAAAACCGCTGCTTTGGCCGCATCTGTTGGTTATCATCGATTCGTTGCGGCGGCGACCGGATCAGTTGGGGTCAGGGTCGCGGCGCGGATAGCTGTTGCGTCGCCGGCGAGGCTTGCACCTCGCGTGGGCGCGTGCGCAACGAGCTTCGCCGCCCGCCTTTTCAAGTGTGATGCGTGGCTGTACCAGGCACCGCCGCCGGCGGGCTTGGCGCAACCGGTCGCCAACACCAATTGCGAGGCTGGACATGCTGAGGCTTCGGGCCCTGGAAGGTATCCTCCGTCGACTGCCGGTGTTGCCGGTTGCGGCAGCCGCACTCATCAGCGGCGCCGGCGTCACGCTTGCTGAGGAGCCGGCCGGTATCCTGGTGGCAGACGATGCCCGGGGCGAGAGCGTTTGGAGTTCGCCCTTTTTCAGGGATACGACGCTCGACCTGCATCCCCGCACCTATTATTACGTGCGCGACAACTTCAACGGCAGCAAAAATCAGGCGTGGGCCGGCGGCGGCTGGCTGGCCTACCATTCCGGTCTGTTCGCCAACACCTTCCACATCGGCGCCACGCTCTTTACCTCGCAGCCGATCGTTGCACCGGACAACCAAGGCGGAACCCTGCTGCTGACCAGCGAGCAGGATCCGATCAACACCTTGGGTGTGGCCTACCTCGGCGCCAAGTTCTGGGGACAGGATCTGATTGGCGGCCGGCAAATGATCGACACGCCGCTGATCAACCGCCGCGACAACCGCATGATCCCGCTCACGTTCGAGGGCGCCACCATCCGTTCGGATACCGGCAAGGACGCCCGGTTCGAATATATGGGCGGCTATTTGCAGCGCTTCAAACCGCGCGACAGCAATGACTTCGACAACATTTCGCAAGGCTTCGGCGTCGACGAGGTTGCCCGCGGTACGCCCTTTGCCTGGTTCCGCTTTCGCCCCGACGATCGCTTCACATTCGTCGGCGAGAACTATTGGGTCGAGGACATCATCAACACCGGATACGTCGAGGCAAGCTACAAGTTTCCGCGCCGCGCCGTTGGTCCCCAGTTCGAGCTTGCCGCCAACCTGATTACGCAGAACAGCGTTGGCTCCGATCTGCTCACGGGCTCGTCATTTTTCACCTACCAGGGCTCGACGCGGCTGACGATCGATTTTGGCGACCTGGCCCTGATGTTCATCGCCTCCACCACCGGCAACGAGAATGCCATCAATTTCCCATTGGGCACCAAACCCAATTACACCGACCTGCAGCAGTTGTCGTTCGACCGCGCCGGCGAGGAGGCGGCGGGGCTCGGCGCAACCTTGAAGTTGGACAAATTGGGGCTCAAGGACGTGCTCGCCGCCGCCTACTTCGTGTGGGGCTGGGATGCCATCAATCCCTCGACCCACGTGTCGTTACCCAACGAACAGGAACTCGACCTCTCGCTGCGCTGGCAGCCGAGCGATGACCGCTTGAAGGGCTTGAGCGTGTGGGCCCGCTACGCCGACGTTTTCTCAACGGGTAGCGCGCGCGACACCCAGCCCGAGTTCCGCTTCATTGTCGATTACACGATACCGCTGTTGCCCCGCTAGCCAAAAGGGCGTCGCGATTCGCTACGGGCTTACCGAACCGGGACCGCGGCATGGATGGTCGTACCCGAGGGTCCCGAACGGATCTCAAGCCGGCCTCCCAGTTGCTGCAGGCGGGCCCGCATGCCGGGAATGCCGACGCCGAGGCGGATCGGCTCCTTGGTGCCGCGATTGTGGCCGCCCATACCCTGGCCGTCGTCGCGTACCAGCAAATGCGTGTGCTTGCCGATGCTCCTCAAATCAATGGTCACCTGCGTCGCCGCGGCGTGGCGGTGCACGTTGCTGAGCGCCTCCTGCACGATGCGCAGCAGTGATCGCTGCAGCACCGGCGGCAGGTGATTGGAGCCAGGGTTGGCGCGCACGCTGGTCTTCAGTCCGGTTCGTTGGCTGAAACCCTCGGCATAGCGTTTGAGCGTCGCGATCAGACCGTCGCTCTCCAGCTGCGGAGGATTGAGGAGATAGCTGAAGGTGCGCAGCTCCTTGGTGGTTTCGCTCAGCGAGTAGTCGATCTCCTCGAGCAGGTGCAAGCCTGCTGCTTCCGCCGCGATCCGCGTCTTCAGACTGGCCAGATTGAGACCCATCGCCAGCAGATGTTGAGCCGTCGAATCGTGTAATTCCAGCGCGATGCGTTGGCGTTCTTCGTCCTGCAGGGTGAGCAGCCGCTCGGACAGCAATTCGGCCTCTTCTTCCGCCTTGCGGCGCGGGGTGACGTCGCGGAACACGCCGCGCAAGCTGACCGGCACCCCATGGGGATCGAAGTCGGTATGACCGGTCGCCAAATACCAGCGGATTTCGCCGCTCGGATGCAGCACCCGAAACTCGCTGCGCCGCGCCGCCTCACCGACCAGCTGCGCGGCGCGCATGGCGGCGCCGGCCACCGCGCGATCCTCGGGGATGACGGCGGCCAGCAAGGTCTCCGGCGTCAAGGGCGCGCCCGGGGCGCAACCAAACATGCTGCGGCAATGCTCGGTTGCCCACAGTTGCCCGCTGGCGAAGTCATATTGCCACAATCCGGTATCGGTGGCCGCGGCGGCAATGCGCATGCGTGCCTCCGACTGCTTTAACGCCTCCTCCGTCTCGAGCCGTTCCTCGATCAGCGCCGCCAACAGCATCAGGGGAATCGAGATCGTGATCAAAAACACCTGCAGCGAAACCACATCTTCGTCGGGCGCCTGGATCGCGAACGGCCCTCGGCCGGTCATGGCGCAGCCGAGGATGGCGCCGGCAACAATCAGGAGGCAAAGACTGGTGCCGGCGACGCCTAGCCTGATCGCGGCCCAGAGCAGGATCGGCAGCGGTGCCAGGCGCAACGTCATTTCATAGCCCGGACTTGGGTGGTCCGCACCGAACACCAGAATGCTGACGGCGAGCGAGGCCAGCGCAACGATGGCGAGCTCCGTCGAGAATTGCAGCCGCGGTAATCGCTTGCCGGGCGAAGTGCCGGGGCGGGCCGTAAGCATCAACGGCGGGATGGTGACGGCGGGAAGCACGCTGGCCAGCATCCACTGTCGCCAGGAGAGCCAGAACTCCGAGGCCCAGCCGCTCCACAGGTGCAGACAAAGCACCAGCGCATTGACGATGGCGGGTACGACAAGCCCGGCGAGCAAGATGTAGCCAAGCACGGTATGGAAACTATTGAGGCGCAATGGGGTGGGGAAGGCGGCACGCACCGCCGTGGCCGTGGCAACGGCGAGCCCCAGGTTGCCTACGATCTGGCTCAAGACCACGACCAACGCGAGCTCTTGATGCTGGAAGCGGTAGACCATTGCGAGGTGGGCCGAGACCACCGCGACCAAATAAATCCACCATTGCGAGGGCGGCACCAGCAGTAGGACACCGATCAGAAGCGCGGTGGCGGGCCAGATGATGGCAAAGCCCGCGGGAGGGACGCTGAGTACCGTGCCAAGCAGGCCGAGGGCGTAGTAGGCCGCCGCCACCGCCAGCGCCGCAGCGAGGTGGCGCAGGTGGTGCCGGCCGGACCAGGCGGCGAGGCTGGCCGGCACGGCCTTGCGCCAGGTGGCCCAGCGCGCGAGGTGGTGTGGCAAACGCGAGCGACGCGAGCCGAGGCCGTCATCCGCCGCTGTTCGCTTCGCTGGGTTCAGGTGCATCGATCCCCCGGGGCATAGGCCGTCAAGTGGGCATCGCTCATCCGATGAGAGCATAGGCGGCTGCCAGCTGGTTGCCTATGAGTGCTTGTTCTCGGTGTCGAGCCGTGGTGCTGAGAACCACCATTCCGCCAGAAAATTCAAGCCATTAAGCCCGCGGCATTGAATTTGCACTGTGGCTATGGGATGGAGGCAGCTGCCCCTTCATGCACCTACCCCCCGGCTTTGCTGGCTAGCCGCCGTGTTGGGCAGCCTGTAATTTGGCCGTTCTTGGGCGACGCCGGGGGCACCTCAGAGGTCTTGATGCACAACCCCAACACTGGCGCTATCCTCATCAAGCGCGATGCGGGCCAACGCCTCTACGATGTGGATTTGCGACGTTACCTGATCGTCGATGACCTCTATGCTTGGCAGCTGATGGCGGTGCCATTCATCGTCCGCGATGCCAAAAGCGGCGAAGATGTCACCGCGGCCGTTTTGGCAACACCGCCACCGGTGCTCGATCCGAGCGACCACCGACGCCTCTAGGGGTGTCCCCTCTCCGTCGATCGCGGGCCCGGCGCTGACCTCGCACGTGCGGCTGCGCGGCTGTGCCAGCCCAAATGATGCCCACTGGCGCTCGAGGTGCATCGATGGCACGTCAGGGCGGGGGTCAAAGGCGCTGGGCGTGACCCTTGTCGACGACAAATTCGGCGAGGCAATCAAGAAGTTCGTCGGACTGCTCTTGAAGCGAATCGTGCCGCAAATCCCAAAGACAGACGATCGCGAGAATTTGGTCGCGTACCTCGTGACAGTCGCGGCCGCTGCGGGCGGCAACCAGGGCGTGGCAGAGTTTGGCGATATCGTCGAGCGCAATACGCTGCTGCGGCGCGTCCGGGAACCGCGCCCGCAACGCGCCAGCGATCTCCGTCAGCTGGGCGAGCCGTCGCAGCTCGCCCGCAGTCTGAACCGTTGCCATCCCCCGACTCTATACCACATCACGCGCCGGTCCGCGGCGCTTTCGCAACATCAACACATTTCGCGAGGACCGCAGGCGTTGCCGTGCGAGCCGGTCAAGTAAGGTGCAGCGGGGCGTTGCAGCCGCTCCCCGGTTGCCATGAGACTTATAGGCGGCCATGAGATAAGTGCTGCGCGCGGCGTTGCGGGTTTAGAGCCGACTTGGATGGCAGCGGCGCCTGGCGCCCTCCAGCGTGGCAGAGTTGGGTTGACATTGGATGAGCTGCGGCGCTCACCCTCCGTCGGTGGCGCCACCGGCGTCGCCCACGCCAGCAGCAGCGAACGAGGAACCCTGTCCTGGCAACCGACGTTTTTGAAGGCTGATGGCCGCTCGTGAGGGGGATCGCGAGCGGGGGACGGCGTGGGCTTTCTGGGCAAAGACCACGGGGACCTCGGCTCGGTGGCCGCATGGGGCGGCAGAGGGCCGCAGTGGTGGAGCATTCCCGATGCAACGGCCCCTGGTGGTGATGGTGGTGCTGGCGCTCGGGCTGGCGCCGGCATTGGCACTCGAGCACGGCAAACGATCGGCCCAAGACTCAAGGGGGCTGGTGTCCCCGGATCAGCAGCTTGGCAAAGCCTTCCGCGTCAGCGCCGACGATTTACCGGCGCCACACGCCACACCCGCCGTGACCAACCCCGCCCGCAGTCTCCCCTTCAAGGGCCACACCCCCAAGCTCCCCGAGGGCTTTACCGCGACCTTGTTTGCCAAGCTGCAGCATCCCCGCCGCATGCTCGTGTTGCCCAATGGAGATATTGTCGTGGCCGAACAGCAACCCGGCCATCTCACCCTGCTGCGGGTTGGCGCCGATGGCAAAGCGCAAAATTTGGGCCACCCCGCCCAGGGCTTCAACGAACCCTATGGGCTGGCCTGGCGCGACGGCGAGATCCTGGTCGCCGACCAGGACGGAATCTGGAGGGTGCCGCACACCCTCAGCAACGGCCGCAACGGACAAGAGGCGACCGCCAACGCTGTTTCCCCCGACGAACGCAAGCCGTCGCGCGCCGTCAACCGGCAACGGTTGCTGACCCAGAAAGGTGTGTTCGGCAGCGCGCGCGGCCACGCCAATCGTCCGTTGGCGATCGATCCCAAAACCGGGGCACTGTTCGTCGGCGTTGGCTCGATCGGCAACCTCGGCATCGAGCCTCAGGTCAAGGCGACCATCCAGCGCTTCGAGCCCGACGGCAGCGGGCAGACAACTTACGTCGCAGGCGTGCGCAATCCGAGTGGTCTCACCATCAATCCGCAAACCGGCGCGCTTTGGGCCGTCGTCCAGGAGCGCGACGGCATGGGCGACAAGCTCGTGCCCGATTTCATGATCCGGGCGGAAGCCGGGGCTTTTTATGGTTGGCCCTATGCCTACACCGGCGACCACCCGCAGCCGGGATTTGCCAGCAAGGCCCCAGAAAAGGTCAATTCCTCGAAGCTGCCCGATCTGTTGTTTCAATCGCATTCATCGGCGATGGACCTCGTGTTCTATGACGGCGGCCTCTTCCCGGCCGCGGACCGAGGCAGCGCTTTCGTGGTGCTCAAGGGGTCTTGGAACCGCTCCGACCCGACCGGCTATAAGGTGGTGCGCGTGCCCGTCAAAGATGGCCAACTCGTCGGTAGCTACGAAAACTTTATGACGGGGTTTTGGGTTTCTGGACGCACGCGCGCCGAGGTGTGGGGCCGACCCGCCGCGATTGCGGTGGGCAAGGACGGCGCCCTGTTTGTCGCCGATGACCTCGCCGGCACCATTTGGCGCGTGACCTACGACGGACCACAGCGCCGGGCCGGGTCAGAAGGATCCAATTAAGCCGCCCCGGCGCTCACGTCCGCGCTGACGCCGACCGCGCCGCCAGCTTCAGTTGGTGAGGCGCGGGGGCAAGGTGGCGCATCGACGACGGATTGCGCCTTGCGCGTTGCTTGCGACCTTTTGGGAGTGCGGGCCCCCCCGTGTTATAGGCGCGGGAGGCGCCAGCATCTGCGCTTAGCGCGCGGGTAGCGAAAGCGCCCGCTGGCGGAGAGACCCGACCAATCATCAGCGCCAACCGGCTAGTGCGGCCTCTTACCAAAGCCGCACCCGTGGGGGCCATCGGGATGGCTTGCCACCTGACCAGGCGAGCCGAGATAATCGCGCTGCTGCCGACCCCTCGGTGATTGTTCGCAACTCCAATGACCGGGGGGCTTGGCCGTTTCCTTGCCTCTGGCTCTCATGCTCTGGGAGCCTTTTTTTCGCCGCCAGCCCCGCCTTTTTGGGGAGCGTGCGAGCGCATCACCGGGGCGCATCGCGCTTTAGCGGGCGCTCACCGGCAGCCTCGCGCGGCCGCCGAGATAGGCGGCCTCCAGCGCCGGGTCTAAGGCCAGCGCCGCCGCCGTGTCGGCCCGCACGATGCGACCACTTTCCATGACATAGCCGCGGTCCGCCAGCTGCAGGGCCAAGGCTGCCATCTGGTCGACGAGCAAAATGGTGATGCCGTTATCGCGCAGCTCGGCCAGGGTCGTGAACAGGTCGTCGATTACCGCCGGTGCCAGCCCCAGCGACGGCTCGTCGAGCAGCAGCACTTGCGGCTTGGCCATCAATCCGCGCGCGAGTGCCAGCATCTGCTGCTCGCCACCCGACAACAGGCCGGCGCGGCTGTTGCGGCGCGCCGCCAACCGCGGGAAACGCTTGAGCATGGTGTCGATCTCGGTGTTGAGGGCGACCGCTCGGCGCGCGTGCGCGCCGAGCAGCAGATTGTCGGCTACGCTGAGCTCGGGGAATACCTGGCGGCCTTCCGGCACCAGGATCAATCCGGCGCGCACGATCAGATGCGGCGCGCGCGTCTCGATTGCTGCGCCGGCGAAACGGATCGACCCGCTGACGGGCCGCAACAGCCCACTCAGCGCGCGCATGGTGGTGGACTTGCCGGCCCCGTTGGCTCCCAGCAGGGCGACCAATTCGCCGCGCCCGACCTCAAAGCCGATGCCGTCGAGCACGGCCACCGAACCATAACCGGCGCTCAGCGCCGCCGCCGTCAGCACGCGCGGCGGATCGGCCGGCAGCGGCTCAGGCCGAGGCCGCGCCGCAAGCTCGCCGGCGCCCAGATAGGCGTCGCGCACCTTGCGCTCGCCGCGCACCTCGGCGGGGGTCCCGGCCGCGATCGGGCGGCCGGCATCGAGCACCACCAGGTGGTCGGAGATGCCCATCACCAGCGCCATGTCGTGCTCCACCAAAATGACGGCAAGGCCGGCGTCGGCCAGGCGGCGCAGCACCGCCGTGAGCATCACCTTGTCGGCGCGCGTCAGTCCTGCCGCCGGTTCGTCGAGCAGCAGCACCTTGGGGCGAATGGCAAGGGCGCGCGCAATCTCGACCAGGCGCCGGTCGACGTGCGGCAGCTCGGCGGCGGGCAGAGCGAGCGAGCCCTTGTAGCCGACAACGGCGAGCAGCCCCTCCGCATCGCGGCGCTCGCCGCTGCCGGCGGCGGCCGCCACCGGGTTGGCGAGCCGACCTTGGTTGAGCCCGATCAAAACATTGTCGAGCACGCTGAGCGAACCGAACAGCTGCGTCGTCTGATAGGTGCGGGCGATGCCGGCGCGCGCCACGCGCTGGGCGCTGCGGCCCGCCAGCTCCTGGTCGCCCAGCCGGATGCTGCCGGCGTCCGGCTTATAGAAGCCGCCGATCATGTTGAGCACGGTGGTCTTACCGGCGCCGTTGGGGCCAATCAGTGCGGTGATGCGGCCGGGCTCGGCGGTGAGCGCCACGCCGCTTGCGGCGTTAACGCCGCCGAAGGCGATGCTGAGGCCGTCGACGGTCAATGTCCTGCGCGGTGATCCGCCGGCCAGGAAAGCGCCCAACGCGAAATCGCCCGCTTGCGCCGCCCGCTGGTCGCGGCTGAGCCGGCGGCCGACGACGCCGAGCACGCCATCCGGGGCCAGCCACAACACCAACAGCAACAGGACGCCAAACGCCAACAGCCGGTATTCGGCCAGCGGCGCGATTAATTCCGGCAGCACGACGATCACGGCAGCGCCGACAACCGGTGCCAAGGTCCAGCCGGCGCCGCCAACGATGACGGCAAGCAGGAACAGGATCGACTGCGAGAACGGAAAGCTGTCCGGTGCCACGAACGCAAACAGCGACGCGAACAAGCCGCCGGCCACACCGGTGAGCGCCGCCGACAGAGAAAAGGCCAGGGTTTTGACCAGCACCGGAGACAAGCCAATGGCACGCGCGGCAATCTCCGAATCGCGCACCGCCACCATCGCCATGCCCCACGAACTCAGCGCCAGGCGATGAAAGAAATAAAGTGAGAGCCCGGCCAGCACGCTGGCGATCGCGCCGAGGCTGCGCTCACCGGCTAATCCGAAGGCCACGGGTTGGGCAATGTTCATGAGCCCGTTCTGGCCGCCGGTGAGCTGGCGCCACTCGATCGCGGTGTGCTGCACAATGAAGGCAAAGGCGATCGTCATCATCGCAAGGTAGGGGCCGGACACGCGCATCGCCGGCAACGCCAGCACGGCGCCGATCACCCCGGCCAGCACGCCGGCACAGGCAAGCGCCAGCCAGAAATCGCTGCCGCCGAGGCTGAGCACGGCGACGGTGTAGGCGCCGATCGCATAAAAGCCGATGTGTCCGATCGAGATCTGTCCGGCGAGCCCGACCAGGATGTTCAAGCCGACGCCGACGATGGTGGAGAGCGCCACCAGTGCCAGCACGAACGGGGTGTAGCCGTCGCCGGACACGGCCACGGCCGTCCCTAACACCGTAGCCGCCAGGATGGTCGCGACCGTGAAGGCTCGGCGCATGCCTGACACTCACACCTTGCGCACCGGCGCGCGGCCAAACAGGCCGTTCGGCATCAGCGCCAGCGCGGCAATCACCAGCGTGAACATCGCAATCTGCGTATAGGCCGAACCGAACAAGGCCGTGATCAGGGCCTCGGCAACCCCATAGAGGATGCCGGCCAGCATGACGCCGGCGGCCGAGGTGATGCCGCCGACAATGGCGACGGCAAAGGCCTTGATGCCGAACAGCGTGCCCATGTCGGAATGCACGCTGTAGAGCGGTGCGATCAAGAGACCGGCAACGCCGGCGAGGGCCGTCGACAGCGCGTAGGCGAGCGCAATGGCACGGGTGACGTTGATGCCCATCAGCCGGGCGGCGTCGGCGTTCTGAACCACCGCCAACAGCGCCTTGCCGCGGCGCCACCGGCGCAGCACCAGGCTGAGTGCGACGGCGATGGCGATGCCGACCACCGGTATCAGCAACTGCAAGGGAAACACCCCGGCGCCGAACACCGCCACCGGCTCCCGCGCCAGCGGCGAGGGAAAGCTGCGCGGCTCCTTGCCAAAGGTGAACAGCACCGCATTGTCGAGGACGATGCCGCCCGCCACCGTTGCCATCAGCCAGGCATTGGAACCGCGCGCCGCAAACGGCCGCACCAGGGCTCGCTCCACCAGCAGGCCGAAGCCGGCGCAGCCGATGACGGCGGTGATGAGCGCCAGCGCCGGCGGCCAGGACAGCCGCACCAGCAAGGTGTAGCCCAGCACCGCCCCCAGCATCACCGAGCTGCCTTGCGAGAAATTGACGGTGTTCGACACCACGTAGGTGATGTGAAATCCGAGCGCGATCAGGCCGTACATCGAGCCAAGCGCGAGCCCGCTCATGATGGCCGAGGTGACAAGGATGGTCGTCGCTCCCCTGGCTGCCATGCTGACGCCGCGCCGGCAGCGATCGCCAACTGCGCTATTGCGTCAGCGGCAGGATCTCACCCTCGACGAAGTGCGTGAACATATAGTCCTTCTCCGACAGGGCGTCCTGGTTGTGCGGGCTGAAGGGCTGCTTATAGGTCTTGATCAGGCCGTCGTAGCTGTCGATGGCATAGAAGGCTTGGCGCACTTTCGCGCCATCGACGCTGCCGGCCTTGGCGATCGCCAGCGCCGTCAGGTGCATGGCGTCGTAGGCGTTGGCGATGCCCACGGCCGGCGTGACGTCGGCCAGCGACTTGATCTCGGGATACTTCTTTTTCAGGGCCGCCAGCACCGCCTCGCCCTTGGGCGTCAACTTGCCTGAGAAGCTGTAGGTCTGGATGAAGTGCACCTTGGCGGCGCTCGGTCCTGCGAGCTCACTGAAGCGGCCGCCGGCCGGGCCCCAGTGCGACACGATCGGCACGTTCCAGCCCATGCGGTCGAGCGATTTTACCACTTGCGAGGACGGGGCGACGTTGGCCACCAGATAGAGCACATCGGCGCCGGCTTGCTTGAGACGGCTCAGCTGCGGCACCACGTCGACGTCGTTGGTCTCGAACTTCTCGATGCCGGCGGCGGGGATGTTGTTGGCGGCCAGCGCCGCGTTCAGCCCCTTTTCGTTGGATTCGCCCCACGGGTTGTTGATCAGGATCAGGCCGGGCTTTTTGGCCTGGTACTTGGCGATCGAGTAGTCGACCATGGCCTTATCCACCAGTTCATCGACGGCGGACACCCGGAACACGTAGTTCTCGGCGGCGCCATTGCGCGTGATCGGTGTGCCTGCCGCCCACACCCCCATGAACGGCACCTTGTTCTGGTTGGCAAACGGCACGATCGCCAGCGACACCGGCGTATCGAGCCCGCCAAACAGGGCGGCCACCTTCTCGCGCTGCACCAGCTCGCGCGCGGCGATCGCGCCCTTGGCCGGGTTGCTCTCGTCGTCGCGCACCAGGAGCTCCAGCTTCTTGCCCAACAGCCCGCCGCCGGCGTTGATTTCGTCGATCGCGACCGCGAGGCCGCGCACGATCGCTTCGCCGGATTTGGCCGACTGCCCCGACATGGCCGCCACCACCCCGAGCTTTACGACCTCCTGGGCGCGGGCGGGAAGTGCGGCGGCAAACGCCAACGCGCCGGCGAGCAGAAGCCGGGCGATTGGAGCGAGCTTGACGTGCGCATGCATTGGCAGGGGCCCTTTCACGAACAGCAAATCGAGATGGCGACAAGCGAGGCGAGCCAAGGATATGCCATAGGCGTCAATCGATGCCTACGGCTCGTTGGCGGATTTCTGCGCAAGCGCTGGGCACTGCTTCGGGCAAGCCGCTTATTTTTGCGCCACGCCCGCCGCGATAGGGGCTTCCATTGCCGCCGCCCGGCGGCCCATACTCTCGCCAAAGACCGACGTCGGACACCAGCTGCTGCCAAGGAGGTACCCCCATGCCCGCGACCGCCACCGCGCCGGTGCGCGACGGCGCAACCGCCGCCGAGATCGTCGAATGCTACCTCGTGGCCTCGATGGTGCCAGATCCCGTGACCGCGGCGCGCTACCTCGCCGCCGATGTCAAGATCACCTTCACCGGCGGCCGCCAAATGCAGCACCCGCGCGAGGCGGCGGCCTTCAACGCCGCGCGCTACAAGTGGGTGAAAAAGAAGATGGAGCGCACCGACGTGGTCGCGGGCGCGCACGAGACCATCGTCTACAATCTGGGTCAGCTCTATGGCCAATGGCCGGACGGCACGCCGTTCGAGGGCAACCGCTACCTCGATCGCTTCGTGGTGCGCGACGGCAAGATCGTTGCCATGGAGGTGTGGAACGACAGTGCCGAAATGATCCTGATCCGCCACGGTATCAAGGCCTGATGCGGCAAGCCTTGCGCGCGCGCAACCGGTGGCCTGGCCGGCCGCGGCAGCTGGCGGCCGGCGTCGGATCCGGCGCGGCGTCGACAAGCGGTGCCGCCCTGGTCGCGGGGAGCGGCGCGCCGGCAGCCTCCGCCGGCGACGCGCCAATAGAGCGATGTTAGAAGTCCTGCTGAGGATCTGATGCCCCCATGATCGAGCCAGCGCCGCCACGGCTGTTGTCGTCACCGCTCGCCGTCGTCAACATCGGCCTTGCGCAATTTGCCGGCGACCTGGCGGGCGCCGGGGTGCCGGTGAGCGACGTCGCCTGGCGGCCGCCGGCGGCGGCCGCTGCCGATAACGGCGAGCTGTTGGCACGCCTGTCGCAGGATCCAGCGATCGAGGCCGCCAACGGCGAAGCCATCCGCCGCCTGCTGGCGGCCGAGCCGGTGCTGATTGACGTGTTGCCCGCGCACCAGGCGATCCCCGCCCTCGAGCATGGCAAAACCATCCTGCACGCCGGTCCGCCGATCAGCTGGGAGCGCATGTGCGGACCGATGCAGGGCGCGGTGTGCGGCGCCATCGTGTTTGAGGGCTGGGCACCCGATCTGGCGGCGGCCGCCGAGCTGGCGGCGAGCGGCGGCGTCCGGCTCCATCCCAACCATGACTTCGACGCCGTCGGTCCGATGACCGGGATCATTACGCGCTCGATGCCGGTGATGGTGGTGGAGAACCGCAGCTTCGGCAATCGCGCCTACAGCACCATCAACGAGGGCCTCGGCAAGGTCATGCGGTTTGGCGGCAACGACGCGGAGGTGCTGGCGCGGCTCGGCTGGCTGCGCGACGTCATGGGCCCGCAGCTGGGCAAGGCGCTGGCGGCGGTGAACGGCGTGCCGTTGCGGCCACTGATCGCCCGCGGTCTGAGCATGGGCGATGAAATGCATCAGCGCAATGTCGCCTGCAGCTCGCTCATTTTGCGCGAGATCGCGCCGGCGCTGGCGCGGAGCTGCGATGCGGCGCCGCGGCTCGCCGAGGTGCTGGCCTTCATCGCCGCCAACGACCAGTTTTTCCTCAACATCGCCATGGCCGCTGGCAAGGCGATGACCGATCCTCTCAGCCATATCGCCCACGCATCAATCGTCACGGCCATGTGTCGCAATGGCACCGACTTCGGCATTCGCGTCAGCGGCACCGGCAGCAGGTGGTTTACGGCACCGGTGGAAATGCCGGTGGGGCTCTATTTCCCGGGCTTCTCGGCCGCCGATGCCAACCCCGATATGGGTGATTCGGCGATCGTTGAGACCGTCGGCCTCGGTGGCTTTGCGATGGCCGCAGCCCCGGCCGTGATGGGTTTCATCGGTGCCGGGTCGCCGGCCGAGGCGCTCGTCATCACTGAGAGCATGCGCGAGATCACCGTCAGCGAACACCCGCAATGGCGGATCCCGGCGCTCAATTTTGCCGGCGTTGCCACCGGCATCGACGTGCGCCTGGTGGCCGAGACCGGCATTGCGCCGACCATCAATACCGGCATTGCTCACAAACAGCCGGGCGTCGGCCAGGTCGGGGCCGGCGTCGTGCGTGCGCCCTTGGCCTGTTTCGTGGCGGCGGCGCGTGCGCTAGGCGGCGAAGCGGGGGAGCCATGAGCGCGATCATCGCCAATCGAGTCCGCTCGGGATTTTACCTCGATTCGGTGGCGCTCATGCGCCTGTCGCGCGACATCGCTCGCTTGAGCGGCGTGGTGCAAAGCGCGCTGATGATGGCGACACCCGCCAACAAGGCGATCCTGGCGGACGCCGGCCTGCTGGCGGCCGAGGGCCGCGACGCCACCGCCAACGATCTGATCCTGGCGGTGGCCGCATCGACCGCGGCCGCCGCCGCGGCGGCGCTCAGCGCCGCTGCCGCGGCGCTCGATCGCCAGCACGGCGCCACCCGGTCCTCGCAGCTGCCGCGGCCGCGCAGCTTGCGCGCGGCGCTGCGCGCGCTGCCCGATGCCAGCCTTGCCCTGATCTCGGTGCCCGGTGAGTATGCCGCTGACGAAGCCCGCAAGGCGTTGCGGAGCGGGCTCGACGTCATGATCTTCAGCGACAACGTGCCCATTGCCGAGGAAGTCGCTCTGAAGCGCGAGGCTGAGGCGCTGGGCCGGCTGGTGATGGGTCCCGACTGCGGCACCGCCATCATCGGCGGAGTGCCGCTTGCCTTCGCCAACCGCGTGCCCCGCGGCGACATCGGCGTGATTGGCGCCTCCGGCACCGGCGTGCAAGAGGTCACCTCGCTGCTCGCGGCCGCCGGCCATGGTGTTTCGCACGCGATCGGCGTCGGCAGCCGCGATTTGAGCCGCGAGGTCGGCGCCCTGTCGACCTTGACGGCGATCGATCTCTTCGACGCCGACCCGGCCACACGGCGCATTGTCATGATCTCCAAGCCGCCGGATGCGACGGTGGCGCGCCGTGTCGAGGCCCGCATTGCCGCGAGCCGCAAACGCTTTACCGTATGCTTTCTGGGTGGCGGCGAGCCGCACCTCAGCCGCAACGCGACGGCCGTTGCCACATTGCGCGCCGCGGCGGAGGATGTGGTGGGGGTGCCGCTGGCCGCGGCCATTGCCGGCCCGCCGCTGCCGCCGGCGCGGCCCGGCAGCATCCTCGGCCTCTACGGCGGTGGCACCTTGGCGGCGGAGGCGCAGCTGATTTTGCTCGCCGCCAGACGGCAAGTGGCATCGAACGCGCCGGTGCCTGGCGCCAGCGCGTTCGCCGAGGCGGCTGACGGCGCCGATCGTGTCATCGACCTTGGGGCCGACGAGTTCACGCGCGGTCGGCCGCACCCCATGATCGATCCCGCCGTGCGCACCCCTCCGTTGCGCGCGGCCCTGGCCGATGCGGCGGTGGCGGTGATTTTGCTCGACGTCGTGATCGGCACCGGTGCCCACCCCGATCCGGCCGGCGAAGTTGCCGCTGCGCTCGAGGCGGCGGCTCTCCCACGGCCGACGTTGGTGGCCTCGGTCACCGGCACCGAGGCCGATCCGCAGCGGCGCTCGCGCCAGGTGGCGACGCTTAGCGCCGCCGGCGTCCTGGTGGCCGGCTCCAATGCCGCCGCGGCCGAGCTCGCGATCGCGCTGGCAAAAGTTTAGGCGAGCGCATGGCCTGGCCGCCCATGATCGGTGCCTTCCCCGGCGTGGGCCTGACGGGGAGCTTGGTCGGTCCCAGCGCGGCGCGCGCGCTTCGGGCCGGCGCCACGGGGCGGGTCGGCGCCGTGTTCGAGCGCAGTCTCTACCTGGCGCTTGACAGCGGCTGGATTGCGGTCGGTGGCCCGGGCTTGGGTGGCGGACCGCTCAACCTCGTGTGCGCGCCCGGCCCCGACGCGCCCCTCAGCGCCATCGTTGCGCCGGGCGCAGCGGTCCGGATCACGGCCAGCGCCTGCCAGGCCGGCAGCCTGACGGTGGCGATCGCCGGGGTGACAGCCTGGCGGCCGGCGCCGGTTGGGGCCTGGACCAAGGCCAGCCTCGCCCATGGGCTGGCGGCGGTCGGCGACGTCGTGCGCCAGTGTCGCCCGGCAGCCAGCGGCCTCATCGGCCACGTCTTTCCCGAGCTCGGGCCCGTGCTGCCGGCGGCAGCAGCGCCGCTGCGGCGTTTGAGCGAAATGCTGGCGGGGGCCCGCTTCGACCCCGGGGCGATCGTGCCGCTGATCGGCCTCGGTCCAGGCCTGACCCCATCGGGCGACGACTATCTTGGTGGCGTGCTTGTGGCGCTCGCCCTTACCGCTCGCCTGCCGCTGCGCGATCGATTGTGGCAGGCGCTGGTACCGGGACTCGGGGAACGCACCAGCGCCATCAGTGCGGCGCATCTCGCCGCCGCGGCCGAGGGGTTTGGCTGCGCCGCCCTGCATGAGGTGCTGGGCGCACTCTTGACCGGCGCGGGCGATCGGCTGCCAGCGGCCGTCGCCGCGCTCGCCCGGGTGGGACACACCTCGGGCTGGGATGCGCTGGCCGGCGCCATCGCTGCACTGCGTGTGGTGGGCGACGACCTTGCGGCGCGCTGAGCGACCTTGGGCGACGCGGCCGCCGTGGCTAACAGCCGGATCACGCGTGCACCAAGTTCGTGCGACGTTGCGAGGGGCGAGAACGAGGCGGGCAACGGTCCCGGCGGAACGACCGCCCGGCGGCAAGGGTTTATCGCACACACACCATTCCCCGATTTCGGTCCTCGCTCAGGAGGTGAGCCATGGGTAATCCATTCGTGCATGTGGAGTTGATGGCGCGCGACGTTGGCAAAGCCAAAGCCTTCTACGGTCAGTTGTTCGACTGGTCGCTCGAAGATCGCGACATGGGCAACATGACCTACACTATGATCCGGGTCGGCGACGGCACTGGTGGCGGCCTGATGGCGACGCCAATGCCCAATGCCGCCTCGCAGTGGCTGGCCTACGTCGCGGTCGACGATGTCAAGGCGGCCACCGCCAAAGCCAAGTCGCTGGGCGCCAAGGTGGTGAAGGACGTAACCGACATCGAAGGCGCCGGTTCGTTCAGCATCATTAGCGATCCGGCCGGCGCCATGCTGGGCCTGTGGCAGTCCGGGTCGCGTTAAGCGGCACGGCGGCCGATGCCATTGCGGGCGCCGTAACCCGGGCTGCCGCCACCGATGAGGACCTGGGCGCAGGACATGGGGGCGCGCGCGTGCGCGCGCCGCGTCTCCGGTGTTGGCGGCCGCCTGCCGGCGCCGCTGGTGGCTATTTCACCTGCAGCTCCGAGGTGAACTTCAGCCCCTTGGTTTCTGGGCTCACCAGCAGGGCGATGACGGCAATCACCGCACCGATGATGGTGCCGTAGAGCATCGGTTGCGGGAAGCCCATGCCTTTGTCGACCGCCAGAAAGGTGACGGCCGGTGGCACCAGCCCGCCCAGGATGGTGCCAAAGTGATAGCAAAAGGCGCTGGCGGTGCCCCTGACCTCGGTCGGGAAGCGCTCCGTCAGATAGGCGGGTTGCAGGCCGTAGATGGCGCCGGCGAACGCGCCTTGCAGGGTGAAGCCGATGGTGATCCAGGTGAGGTCGGTGGTGTTGAGGTAAAGCGGAGCGATGAAGCAGCCGATGATGGCCGGGATCATGATCGCCAGCCGCCGCCCGATATGGTCGCCGAGGAAGCCCCAGAAGCCCATGGCAAAGAACACGACGGCGTTGTGCAGAATGTTGGGCAGCGCCACGTCGCCGGGGCTCAGCTTGAGATCCTTCTGCAGCCACGATGCAAACATGGCAATCATGGCGAGTAGACCAGGAACTGGCCGGTCATCCAGATCGAGGCCGTGAAGGTGTTCCACAGGAACGGCGGCCGGAAAATGGCGAGCTGCGTCGGGATCGCGACGCCAACCAGCGCCGCCAGGTTGGGCAGCACGAACGGGGTCAACCCCGCCGCCACCACCCCCAGCAGCTTGTCATCGAGTAATAGCGACATTAGCTTGGGGGTGAGCACGGCCGGGGCCGCCACCTTGAGCGCGCCGAAGATGGTGACCGCCACCGCCACCGCGCCCACGACCCAGCCAATCACCGTGCCGGCGAGCGCCCCCCGCCCGGCCGCTGCCGACGGCGGGGCCAGCAGCTTTTGCTCGAGCCGCTTGCGGTTGTTCTCCTCCCAAACCTCCGATTCCCGAACGTAGGTGCGAATGAACATGCACAACAACGCTGGCAGGATGCCGACCCACAACATGCCACGCCAGCCGATGCTGGCAAAAAGCAGGCCGTAGATAGGCTCGCGAGCAGGAAGCCCAAACCCCAGGCGCCTTGCAACAGACCGCTCATGATGCCGCGCGAGCGCGCCGGCCAGCTTTCCATGGCGAGCGCCGCACCGGCCGGCCATTCCGCGCCCATGCCAATTCCCAATAGAATGCGGAAGAAGGCAAGGACGGCGAAGCTAGGCGCAAAGCCTGCCGCGAAGTTGCAAATCGAGTACCACAGGATCAAGATCATCAGCGGCGTCTTGTGGCCGATGCGATCGCACAGCCAGCCGGAGCCGAATGCGCCGACCAGGCGCAGCCAGAGCGTAAAGGTCACCGTGCCCGCCACCAAGGTCAGGGGCACGCCGAATTCCTGACTGATCGGCACCATGATCAGGAAAAAGATGGTGAAATCGAAGGCGTCGAGCATCCAGCCGAGGAAGCCGGCAAACCAGGCCAGTCATTGATCCTTGGTTGGCTCCTTCCACCACGCAAAAGGTCGATCCGTGACGGCAACGGTCATGGCAATTCCCTCCCCAAACAGTGCGGGTCGGTAGAGCCCCGTTCGCGTGCGGTCTTAGTGCGTCAACCGACCCGCTTCATGCCCCATAACGGCGCATCGGCATGCGACGCACACGTCGCTTTGGCGACAAATCAAATCTTGACCGCTTGTCGGCGCTTAAGACGGCAGGTTGTGGGTGGCGGTGCAACATCAGCCCGGCACCCCCAGGCGCGAAGAGGTGCCGTGGTGCCGATCCGCTTCAAGCGCGCTGGCTCAGCCGCTGCAACAGCGCTTGCGCCTCCCCTGCCAGCGCCCGGGTCAAGGCGCCGGCGGCGATGGCGCGCGCCAACGGCGCGGCCTGGCCCGCCAACAGCGGCGAGAAATCCGCCGATTGCGCCGCCTCGGCCGCGCGCCGCAGCGGCTGCAGCGCGGCCGCCGCCAGCGGGAAGGGTGGCGCGTCGGCACACAACGGACCCAACTCCCGCATCAAGCGGTTGACGATGCTGCGCGCCGGCCGGCCGCTGAACACATTGGTGAGCTTGGTGCTGTCGTCGGCGGCCGAACGCAAGGCGGAGCGAAACGCCGCTGAAATCGTGGCCTCGGGACACAACAGGTAGCCGGTGCCGATCTGGACCGCACTGGCGCCCAGCGCCAGCGCCGCGACCATGCCGCGGGCATCGGCAATGCCGCCGGCGGCGATGACGGGAACGCGCACGGCGTCGGCGATCTGTGGGATCAGCGCGAAGGTACCGACCTGTTGCGCCAGATCGTCGGTCAGGAACATGCCGCGATGCCCGCCGGCGTCCAGGCCCTGGGCAATAATGGCATCGGCGCCGTGTTGCTCCAGCCAGCGCGCCTCCGCCACCGTGGTGGCCGAGCTTTGCACGATCGCGCCGGCGCCTTTCAGCCGCTCGATCAGAACCGGCGCCGGCAGGCCGTAATGAAAGCTCACCACCCGCGGCCGCTTGGCGAGCAACAGCGCGCACATGTCATCGCCAAAGGGCGTGCGGCTGGTGCCGGCCGGCGCTTCGCCGGGCGCGACCTCGAGCTCGGCATAGTAGCGCGCCAGCCGCTCGCGCCAGCGGCGCTCGCCGGCGGCATCGGGCTGCGGCGCAACGTGGCAGAACACATTGACATTGATGGGCCGGTCGGTGTGCTGGCGGATCTTGTCCAGTTGCGCGCCGGCCTCGGCAACGCCGAGCATGCCGCAGGGCAAGGATCCGAGCCCGCCGGCCTCGGCCACCGCGATCGCCAGCTCGGCGCCGGCGGCCCCCGCCATCGGCGCCTGCACGATTGGGTGCTCGATGCCGACGAGCTCAAGGTAACGACGATCGGGCCAGGTCGGCATCGGACACTCCTTTGGAGGACTGGCGCGCCCCCCGCCGGGGCGGTGGCGGCGCGCTTGGACCTCGGCAGCTTAGGCCGAACAAACCTATTCCGTGGAGCGATTTCTTTTGATATTTACTATCACTTTGGGAGATATTGTGCCGGCCATGGAAACCTCCGACCTCAAGATCTTTGCCACCGTCGCCCGCTGCCACGGCATGAACCGGGCGGCGCAGGAGCTCAACACCGTGCAGTCGAACGTCACCGCCCGCGTGCGCGCGCTCGAGAGCAAGATCGGCCGCCCCCTGTTTGATCGGCACAGCCGCGGCGTTTCGCTGACCGGCGCCGGCCGCCGGCTGCTGCCCTATGCCGACAACATCCTGCACCTGATCGATGAAGCCCTGAGCGCGGCCCGCGATGACGGTGAGCCCGGCGGCAGCTTGACGCTCGGGTCCTTGGAAACCACGGCCGCGCTCCGCCTGGCGCCGGTGCTGTCGCGGTTCGTGGCCGCATTCGGCGATGTCGATCTCGTGCTGCGCACCGGCACCACCGCCGAGTTGATCGAGGCGGTGCTGGCGCGCCGCATGGAGGGAGCGTTCGTGTGCGGCCCGGTCGATCATGCCGAGCTGGCGGTCGAGACCATGTTCAGCGAAGAACTGGTGCTGCTGGCGGCGCCGGGCATCAAGTCGCTGAGCGCCGCCATCGGCGCCGGCGAGCCGCGCATCGTTGTGCTGCGCGCCGGCTGTTCGTATCGGCAGCGGCTTGAGAGTTTGCTGGCCAGGCGCGGCGTGCCCTCGCCGCGCCTGCTCGAGTTCGGCACCATCGAGGCGATCTTCAAGTGCGTCGGCGCCGGTCTCGGCATCACCTTGTTGCCCAAGAGCCTGGTCGAGCGCGTCTGGGACGCGGCCGAGGTCAGCATCCATGCGCTGCCGAAAGCGGACGCCGAGGTTGCGACCTTGTTCGTGCGACGCCGCGATCGACGCCTATCGAGCGCGCTCATTGCCTTTCTCGAGCTTGCGGGCCGGCGCGCCGGCGCGGGTCCCCGCACCCTGGTTGCGGCGGGCGAGGCCTGACACTTCAGCCGGGGTGCCGCGTAACCAAGAGACGAGCCGCCGATGTCAAACACCACTTTATTTCGCAACGCCGCCTGGCTCATCGCCTGGGATGAGGCGCGGGGCGCCCACGTCTATCGCCGCGATGTCGACTTGGTGATCCGCGGCAGCGAGATCGTGTACCTCGGCAAGGCCTATCCGGCCACGGCCGACACCGAGGTCGATTGCGCGGACGCCTTGATCTTGCCGGGTCTCATAAACATCCATACGCATCCGAGCAGCGAACCGCTGCGCAAGGGGATCACGGATGAGAGCCGCAGCCCCGGCTTCTGGCACAGCTCGCTTTATGAGTACTTGACCGTCTTCACCAATGACGCGGAGGGATCGGTGGCGGCGACGCAAGTGGCGCTGGCCGAGCTCTTGCTCAGCGGTGTCACCACGGTCGTCGATTTGTCGGTGCCGTTCGAGGGCTGGCTCGATACCTTGGCCCAATCCGGCATCCGTGCCGTCGCCGCGCCGATGTTCCGGGAGGCGCGCTGGTTCACCAACAACGGGCATCAGCTCGATTATGTCTGGGACCAGCAGGCCGGCCGCGCCGCCTTCGAACGGGCGCGCCGGCTGATCGATCTCGCGCAGCAGCACCCCTGTCAGCGCTTGAGCGGCATGCTGGCGCCGGCACAGGTCGACACCTGCTCGCCCGAGTTGATCCGTGACGTCACCGACTACGCCAACGAGCGGCGGCTGCCGCTGCAGATTCACGCCGCCCAGAGCGTCAACGAATTCCACGAGATCTTCCGCCGTCACGGCAAGACCCCGATCGCCTGGCTGGCGGATATCGGCGCGCTCGGCCCGCGCACCATCATCGGCCACGGCATCTTTCTTGATCATCACCCGTGGCTACATTGGCCAACGCGCCGCGACCTGGCGCTGTTGCGCGATCTGGGAACCACGGTGGCGCATTGTCCGACCGTGTTCATGCGCCGCGGCATTGCCATGAACACCTTGGGCGCCTACCTCGACCAGGGCGTCAAGCTTGGCCTCGGCACCGACACCTACCCCCACAACATGCTCGAGGAAATGCGCAACGCCTTGACCATCGCCCGGGCCGTCGCTGGCACGGTCGAGGATGTCACCACCCTCGACGTCTTCAACGCCGCCACCGTTGGCGGCGCCCGCGCGCTTTTGCGCGACGACATCGGCCGCCTCAAGGTCGGTGCCAAGGCCGACATCGTGGTTGTTGACCTCAAGCATCCTGCCATGATGCCGATGCGCGAGCCGCTGCGAAGCCTCATCTACGTGGCGGCGGAGCGGGCGGTGCGCGACGTCTATGTCGATGGTGAGCGCGTCGTTGCCGACCGGCGCGTCGTGAACATTGACCAGCGCGCGGCGGCGGAGGCGCTCGAGGCGGCGCAGGAACGGGCGCTGCGCCAGGTACCGAAGCTCGATTGGGCCGGCCGTAGTGCCGATCAGATGGCGCCGATGGTGGTGCCGATCGTCACCGACTAGGCGCTAGCGGGGCGGCGCGCGCGCCCCCGCACATTATCCCCGCTGCGGTGGCGGTGCGCTCGGTGCCGTCGCCAAGTGCCCCGATTTGGCCCACAGCGTGCATCCGCTCGCCGCCGCTGTCGCCCTGAGCCTGCCGCCGGCCGGCAGCCGCAGCCAGGACTGCGGCTTGAAGGTCTCGCCACCCTCGACAAAGCCGCCCGACAGGACCAGCAACTCAAGCCCGCCCGGCACCGCCAAGCTGATCTCGCTGTCGGGTTGCCAGCGTTCGAGCCGCACGTGCTCACGCGCGTCCTGGAACAATTCCAGCACCTCGCGCTCGGGCCGATCGCGGTCGCGATCAAAGCGCATGGCCGTGGTATCGACCTGCACCTCGGTGCGGTCATCGGCCGCGAACTGCCACAACTTGACGAAAATGGTACAGCCCGGCGCGGATCCCGGCGTGTGCCGCGAGGTCGGCGGATTGCGCACATAGGAGCCGGCCGGAAAGTCGCCGTGCTCGTCGGAGAAGACGCCGTCCAACACCAAGAACTCCTCGCCGCCGTCGTGGGTGTGGGCCGCGAAGCGACTGTTCGGTGCATAACGGACGATGCTGGTGGCACGCGCCACTTCGCCGCCGATGCGGTCGAGCATGCGCCGGTCGACGCCGGCGATGGGCGAGGCGACCCAGGCAAGCTCGCCAGCGTGCACGGCAACCCGCTGGCTGAAGTCGGCATTGAGCTGCATGGCGGCCTCCAGGAGCTGCAATCGGCCCTGGTTAGATGGGGACGCGGCCGCGCCGAGCAAGGCTGGCGCGCTCAGGGCCGACGGCCGCGCCGGCATGGTCGCTAACCGAGGAAAGCCCTCAGAATGACAAGCGTCGCTGCCGGCAGCTCTTCTTGTGGCACGTGCCCGCAGCCCTCGAGGACGGCAAGCTGGGCTCGGGGCAGGGTGCGTGCCAGGCGGCGCCCGACCGCCAGGGGCACCACGCGGTCGTCCGCACACCAGATCAGTTGCGCCGGCTGGTGGATGGTGCGGTAGCGGGCGATAAGCTCAGGTAGATTGCTGGGAACGATTGCTTGCGCGGTCTTGATCAGAGCCTCGCGCGCTCCCGGTTGGTAGAGCGGGCGGGCGTAGGCGCCGACGGCCTCGACGGTGATCTTGCTGGGGTCGGCGTAGGCGGTCAACAGACCCTTATAGACCTCAAGTTCTGGCAACGTGGCGTAGACCCCGAGCTCGCCAAGTCCCGGCGTGCGCAACAGCTCAATGAACAACGGCACCCGTTGCGGATAGGCGATGCTGTCGATCAGCACCAGGCGGGCGACGGTTTCGGGCCGGCTGCGATTGAGGTCCGCCGTCAGCGCCAGAGCCACGCCACCACCAAACGAGTGTCCAACGATCGTCAGGTGGGTCAGCCCCTTCCGCGCGATCAGCGTCTTGAGCAGTCGGGCTTGATCCACCACCCCATAGCCTGCATCGGCGGGCTTGTCTGAACGGCCGAAGCCCTTGAGATCGACGCTGATCACCCGATGGGTGGTGGCCAACCGCGGAGCCAGAAAGCGCCAGGTATAGGTGTTGGCACCGAGCCCATGCAGCAACAGAATGGGGTCGCCGGCGCCGGCCTCTTCCACCCACAGCCCCACCGGTTTGGCCGGCGTGCCGGCATTGAGGAGGACGCCGCGGGGCGCAGGCCCGGCGGTGCCAATCGTGCCCATGCAACAAAGCCAAAGCGCGATCGCCCAGGCGCCGCGCCGGAGGAAGGTCGCGAGCGCTCGCCAGGTGGTCGCGGCTGTTGGCATCTTCACCATGACGAATCCATTTTGCCTCAAGCCGGGTCATGGGGGCGGCCATCACCCGATTTTTGCATCGCCTGTGGCTGAGACGTCACCAAGCGGGACCGCAGGGGTGGCCCCCGAGTTTTTGGGGCCGATTGCCTTTTTCGGCCGCCGGCGAACCGAACGCGGCGCGTGGGCGTTGGTGTCGAGGTGCAAAGTCTCCTCGGCAAAGGAATATGCCATGCGCAACGCCATCCTCGCCATCGCCTTCGCCGGCCTCATCGCCACGGCCGGTGCCGCCATGGCGCAAACCAAGGCCCAACCGAGCCGCAGCGCCGCATCGCTTGAGTGTTCCAAGCAGGCCGACGACAAGGGTTTGCATGGTAAGGCGCGCAAGAGTTTTCGCGCCAAGTGTCTCAAAAGCGCCAAACAGAACAAGAGCGCCTGACCTAACGCGGCAGCAGCCGCCTCGCGCCTGGCCGCCGAGCGGCAGAAGCGTGGCGGCGACACCAACGCGGCCCCGCCCGTGACCCGACGGGAAGCGCTCGTGCGCGGGGATTGGTGCTCGGCAGAAGGAGGCACTTCCGCGGCCGGGCTTGCCGCTGCCGCGGCGGCAAACAGCGCCCTTTCTTCGCTGTGCGCAATCGCCCTTAAGACCGCGATCCGTGCCGGCCGCGCGCGCTCAAACGTTGGTAAACATCGGGGTCCCGACGCTCCATGAAGCGTTCGGGCGCCGTTAGCGCCTCAAAGCCGTGGCGGGCGTAAAGCCCGTGCGCATCGGCGGTCACCAACACCCACCGCCGCAGGTCCTGCAGATCGGGATGGGCCATGACGGCGGCCATCAGGCCCTTGCCGATGCCGCGGCCGCGGTGGTTCGGATCAACGAACACGTCGGAGACGTAGGCGAATGTCGCACGGTCGGTGATCACGCGGCAGAAGCCAACCGTGGCACCGTCGGCGATGGCGCAAAAACACAGGGAACCGCGCACCGCACGTTCGAACAGCTGGCGCGGCATCGCCCCGGCCCAATAGCTCTTGTGCGCGATCCAGTCGTGCACGCGGTCAATGTCCATGCGCACGAGGTCGGTGGTGTATTCGATGCTCGAAGCGGAGGTCGGTGGCAACATGGGGTGTGATCTCTTGCCGGGCGCCGATAACAAAAAAGCCGCGCTTCCGGCGCGGCTTCGCGAACAACGCTAACAGGGCGTCATCGCTTTCGCGCCCGGGGCGGCCTCTGGTGGCGTCGCTCGATCGAGATCAGCAGCATGGCGGCTTACCTAGGAGCGATCGACCGTGAAGTCAACCGCCTCAGAGCGGCCGCGCGGTGTAGAGGTGGCATGCCACGTGGCGGTCCCCGACCTCGGCCAGCACCGGGCTTTGCTCGCGGCAGGCCGGCATGGCGTGCTCGCAACGGGGATGGAAATGACAGCCCGATGGCGGATTGAGCGGGCTCGGGACCTCGCCCGCGAGCACCACGGTGTCGCCACCCGCGTCCGGGCGCGACGGCAGCGCCGCCGCGAACAGCGCCCTGGTGTAGGGGTGCTTGGGCGCTGCAACCAGCGCCTGGGTCTCGCCGTACTCGACGATCCGGCCCAAATACATGACCACGATGCTGTGGCTCATATGGGCGACGGCGGCCAGATCATGGGCGATGAACAAGTAGGCAAGTCCGAGCTCGGCCTGCAGATCGCACAACAGGTTCAAGATCTGTGCCCGGATCGACACGTCGAGGGCCGAGACCGGTTCATCGAGCACGACCAGGCGGGGCGACAGCGCGAGCGCGCGGGCGATGGCAATGCGCTGGCGCTGGCCACCGGAGAACTCGTGCGGGTAGAGCTCGGCCGAGCGGTGCGGGAGCGCCACCAGCGCCAACAGCTCCTTCACGCGCCGCCCGACCGCCGCCGCCGGCAGCCGCTCATGGGTGACAAGCGGTTCGGCGATGATGTCGCCAACGCGCATGCGCGGGTTGAGCGCGGCATAAGGATCCTGGAACACGGCCTGCACCGAGCGGCGGTAGCGTCGGCGACCGGCGGCGTCGAGGCCGGCCAGCTCCCGTCCCTCGAAGCGGATGTCGCCGTCGGTCGGCTGCTCGAGCCCGAGCACCAGTTTTGCGGTCGTGGTTTTGCCGCAGCCGGATTCGCCCACCACGCCGAGCGTGCGGCCGGGCTCGATGGCGAACGACACGCCGTCGACGGCGCGCACCAGGCCGCTGTTGCCGAGC
Organism: Hyphomicrobiaceae bacterium; assembly: GCA_035258605.1. Lineage (GTDB taxonomy): Bacteria > Pseudomonadota > Alphaproteobacteria > Rhizobiales > Hyphomicrobiaceae > AWTP1-13. Next base: position 26,643 of record DATFXD010000050.1, read on the forward strand.
CAGCCACGGCGGCCCGGATAGTGCTTGCGCAAAGCCTGCGCCTCGACGATCGCCATCACGCCGCTCCGCTCGGCAACCGCTCGGCGGCGGTGTTGGCCGGCGCCTGCCAGCAGCGCACAACACGCCCGTCGCCGAGGCCCACCTGCGGTGGGGCCATGCTGTGGCAGCGCTCGATCACCTTGGTGCAGCGCGGCGCGAAGGCGCAGCCCGGCGCCGGCGCGGCGAGGTCGGGTGGCTGGCCCTCGATGGCGGTCAGCCGCCGCCGGCCGACACCCATCTGGGGTATCGAGTTGAGCAGCGCCTCGGTGTAGGGGTGCACCGGCGCCGCGAAGATCTGTCTCACCGGGCCCGCCTCGATCACCCGTCCGGCATACATCACCGCCAGTTGGTCGCACATCTTGGCGACGATGCCGAGGTTGTGCGTGATGAAGATCAGCGCCAGCCCGTGCGCCTGCTGCAGTTCGCGCAGCAGCGCCAGGTATTGCGCCTGGATCGTCAAATCCAGGCTGGTGGTGGGCTCGTCGGCGATCAACAGGCGTGGCTCGCAGGATAGGCCGATGGCGCCAACGATGCGTTGGCGCATGCCGCCCGACAGCTCGTGAGGAAATTGCCTGAGCCGCGTCGACGGCGAGGCGATGCGCACCGCTTTCAGCAACTCCAGCGCCCGCTGCCAGGCGCTGGCGCGCGACGCCCGCTCGTGCACCCGGATCGGTTCGGCCACCTGGTCGCCGACCGTGAACAGCGGATTGAGCGAGGTCATCGGGTCCTGCAGGATCATGGCGATGCGCCGGCCGCGCAGGCGGCGCATTTCGGCATCGGATTTCTGCAATAGCTCCTCGCCCTCGAACCGCAAGCTGCCGCCGACAATGTGCGCCGACGGCGGCAGCAGGCGCAGGATGCTGAGCGCCAGCGTGCTCTTGCCGGAACCCGACTCGCCGACGATCCCCAAGGTCTCGCGCGCCTTGATGCTGAGGCTCACGCCATCGACGGCGCGCACCACGCGCCGGCCTTGTGCCGACACGTAGTGGGTGGAGAGATCCTCGATCTTAAGCAACGGCTCAGCGCCCATCACCTCACCTCATCGGCTCACAGCTGGCTGAGCTGCGGGTCGAGCTTGACGCGAAGCCAGTCCCCCAACAGGTTGGCCGACAGCACCATCAGCATGATGCACGCACCCGGGAACACGGTGAGCCACCAGTAGCCCACCATCAGCCCCTTCTTGCCGTCGGCCAGCATCAGCCCCCACGCCGGCTTCGGCGGCGGCACGCCGACCCCAAGAAACGACAGTGCCGCCTCGGTGACGATCACCACGCCCAGCATCAAGGTGCCGAGCACGATCGCCGAATTGACGACGTTGGGCAGGATGTGCCG
>DATFXD010000051.1:0-6463 GCA_035258605.1 Hyphomicrobiaceae bacterium
TTGTCTTTGGGGCACCGAAGCCAACCAGTTACCCTTCGCGGCCCGTATTTAACTTCCTGTTTTTTCAAGTCAAGGAGTTGCCGTGCGCCGCAACACGAAAGCGTGCACCACGTTGCAGCTACCATTGCTTCGACCATGCGAACGGCGATGATGGTCGGCGCGAGCTGCGCCAGACTGGGCTCTTTTCCGCTCACTATCTGTCGGGGTGGAATTGGATTATACACGCATTTGGTGTGGAGGCTGGCGCACTTGCAAGCAAAATCGCTCACATCCCATCCGCTGCGGGCTGCGGAGGGCGGGCGCAAACGGCCTGGGGCCAAAGATCTTTGCGCTCGGCCGGCAACTGGGGGGTGGACCCACGCCTTGCCGCGGGCTTGACCGACCCGATTGCCACCGTCCGGCAGTCGACGGGGCGGCGTCGGGCCAGCTCAAGGCGCGAAGTGGTGCCCGTGGCAATCCCAGCTTTGAGGGCCCAGCTTTGAGGGCCTGAACCGGCGGCCTTGGCTTTTGCCTGGGCTGGGCGCGTTGGCACCATCCGTCATCGCCTTTGCCGCACTGAGCTTGCTTGCTGGGCTAGCCGCCACCCCCTAAGCTCGCGCGTCTTTTTGAGCCGGGGAGCGTTCCGCCAAGCCGATGCAGTTCACAGGCACCAAAAGCTATATCGCCACCGACGATCTCAAGGTCGCCGTTAATGCCGCCATCACGCTCGAGCGACCCCTCCTCATCAAAGGCGAGCCAGGCACCGGTAAGACCGTCCTTGCCATCGAAGTTGCCAACGCCATCAAGGCCCCCCTGATCGAGTGGCATATCAAATCCACCACCAAGGCGCTGCAGGGACTTTACGAATACGACGCCGTCAGCCGTCTGCGCGACAGCCAGCTCGGCGATGCCCGTGTTGCCGACATCCGCAACTACATCCGCAAGGGCAAATTGTGGGAAGCCTTCAGCATGGCCGAACGACCGGTGCTGCTGATTGACGAGATCGACAAGGCCGACATCGAGTTTCCCAACGACCTGCTGCAGGAACTCGATCGCATGGAGTTCTACGTCTACGAAACGCACGAGACCATTAGGGCCCGGCACCGGCCCATCGTGATCATCACGTCCAACAACGAAAAAGAGCTGCCCGATGCCTTCTTGCGGCGCTGCTTCTTTCACTACATCAAGTTTCCCGATGCCGACACCATGCGCGCCATCGTTGATGTGCACTTCCCCAACATCAAGGGTCGGCTGGTGTCCGAGGCCTTGAAAGTGTTCTATGACGTGCGTGAGGTGCCCGGCATCAAAAAGAAGCCCTCCACCTCCGAGTTGCTCGACTGGATCAAGCTGCTGCTCAACGAGGATATCAGCCCGGAGACGCTGCGCGAGAACGATCCGCGCAAACTGATCCCGCCCTTGCATGGGGCGCTGCTCAAAAACGAGCAGGATGTGCATCTGTTCGAGCGTCTGGCATTTATCGCGCGCCGCCAGACCCAGGGCTAGCATGGCGACGCTGCGCCACGGACCGGCGAGCGGCTTGGTCGATGGCTGCAGCAGGTCACGGGCTGCTGGCCCGGCCTCAGCGATGGGCGGTGGCGTCATGCGGTTGGCTGAGCGCTGCGCGCAGCCATGATCAACGCTCAACCCCTGTCGCGCTTCGAGCCGCTGGGTGGGGGACTGCTGCGGCCGATCTACGCCGACTACAGCTTCGGCAACATCGCCAACACCATCGAATACCTCCTCACCGGTGCGGATGAGGGTGCACGGTTGCCCGCCGACTGCTTCGGCGGCAGCTATCCGCGTCCGCAAAAGCTCGTGTTGTTTTTCGTCGATTCGTTCGGCTGGCAGTTCTGGTGCCAGTATCGCCACCGCTTCCGCACCCTCAACCAGGTCTGCGAGCATGGCACCTTGACCCCGATCTCGGCGCTGTTTCCATCGACCACGGCGGCATCGGTGTCGACCTTGAACCTCGGCGTGCTACCGGCCCAGCACGCCCTCTACGAGTGGAATATCTATATTCCGGCCTATGGCGAGGTGATCCAATCACTGGCCTTTACCCCGCTCGGACGCCACCCGCCCGATGCTTGCCTGGCGCTCGGTTACGATCCCGGCAAGCTCGTTGAGGTGCATGAGACGCTGCATCAACGCCTGGCGCGGGCGGGGGTGCGCTCGATCCAGTTCGCGCACCGCAGCTACGCCGGCTCGGCCTACAACCGTGTCGCCAGTGCCGGTGCCCAGATCGTGCGGCACGGCACCCTGGCCGAAGCGCTGGTGCAGCTGAAAGCGGCGCTGTTGGAGACGTCCGGCAAGGCCCTGTTCGGCTTCTACTGGGCCGCTATCGACACCATCGCCCACATCTATGGGCCGGGCAGCAGCTATCACGCCGCCGAGATCGCGAACTTCTGGCACACTGTCGATGCCATTTTCAGCGATCTGCCGGTCGACGACACGCTTTATCTTTTCACCGCCGATCATGGCCAGGTCGCCGCCGACGCCGCAGCAACCCTCTACCTTAATGAACGTTTTCCAGCGCTCGCCGACTGCCTGCCCACCAGCCCCAGCGGCCATCCGATCTATCCCAACGGATCGCCGCGCGACGTGTTCTTGCACGTGCGGCCGGAACGCCGCGAGGCGGTGCAGGCCCTGCTCGAGCGCGAGCTCAAGGCCGAAGCCATGGTGTTGCCGATGGCGGCGGCCTTGCGGCTCGGCCTGTTCGGTCCGCGCCCGGTTAGCGACGAGCTGCGCCGGCGTTTGGGCGATATCCTGATCCTGCCCTACCTCGGGCAGTTCATCTGGTGGCGGCAGCCAGGTCGCCTGGAAAACACCTTCCACGGCCACCACGGCGGACTGACCGCGGAGGAGATCACCACCGTCATCGGTGCCAGCACCCGGCTGTGAGCTGGGCGCCGGGGCCTTAAAGACTGCTGGCGTTGAAGGTATCGCAGGCCTGGGTCTCGCCGCTTTCAAGGCCCTTGCGGAACCAGCTGACGCGCTGGGCCGAGGTGCCGTGCGTGAAGGATTCGGGCACCACCCGGCCCTGCGCCTGGCGCTGCAGGGTATCATCACCGATGGCGGAGGCCGCGGTCAGCCCCTCTTCGATGTCACCGGGTTCGAGCCGCGACTTGGCCCCCTTGTTCAGGCTCGCCGCCCATACGCCCGCCAGGCAGTCGGCCTGCAGCTCCATGCGTACCTGCAGTCGGTTGGCACGTACCTGGTCGCCGCGCTCCTTCATCGCCTGCACCTTGTCGGTGATGCCGAGCTCGGTCTGCACGTGGTGCCCGACCTCATGCGCAATCACGTAGGCCTGCGCGAAATCGCCCGGGGCATGAAATCGCCGCTTCAGCTGGTCGTAGAAGGCAAGATCGATGTAGACCGAGTGATCGAGCGGGCAATAGAACGGGCCCATGGCGGTCTGACCCATGCCGCATTGGGTCGAGGTCGCACCCTCAAACACCACCAGTTTTGGCTTGTGGTAGGTACGGCCGGCGGCCTTGAACACGTTCTCCCAAACGTCTTCGGTGTCGGCCAGCACCTGGCGTACGAAGCGGGTGCGATCGTCGTTGGCCGGGCCAACGGGATTGTGACCGCGCGCCATGCCGGGAATGTCGCGCTGGCTCGGCCCCGGACGCGGCATGTTCGGGATCTCGATCCCCTCGCCGGTCAGCAGGGTGAGCGGATTGATGCCCAGCATCAAGCAGATGGCCCCAATGATCAGCAGCGTGGTCAGGCTCATGCCGCCGCCACCGATCGGAATGGGAATTCCCATGCCCCGCCCCGAGAACATGCCGCCGCCTTCGCCGCGCCGGTCCTCGAAGCTGTCACTCTGTCGGTCTTGTTCGTCGTAGCGCATCGGTTGCTCCTCGACAGCAGGTGTGGGCCCGCGCCATTCGGCGGCCGTCGCACCGGGGCTGCCAAACCGGCCGCGGCGCAGAATAGCCTGGCTCCTGACACCGCCGAAAGGTGGGTCGGGACATGCCTAACAGCAAGTCCAGCGCCGGCATTAGACGTCCTCGTCCGCCGCCGCCCTGCCGCTCCGCAGCCGCGGGATGGCCAAGCGCTTGGGTTCCGCCCGCACCCGCTCGGGCTTCAGCAGCGACAGAACTTGTCGCGATGCCGCTACCACGGCATCGTTTTCGTAGGCTTCGTGGTTCTTTTCGATGTCGCGCAACTCGTAGCGATAGTTGCACATCAGCCCGTGCGCCTCGCGCAGTCCCTTATGCGAGATGTCTCCCAGCCAATTGATGCGCTCGAGCCTGGCGCCGTTACCGAGATGGAAGCGCGCCACCGGATCGATGGGACGACCGTTATGGCGCTTGGCACGCAAGAAGTAGTGGGCCGCCAGGCGCAGCAATAACGGCTTTAACGCCTCGGCCTCGGGCCGCAAGATCCAATCGCGGTCATCGAGCGCGGCGAGCTTCTCCTCTTCCGCCGGGGCCAGCAGCCCCTCGCCATCGTCGCTGCGCACGTCGGCCAGCCAGTCGGCGAAGTCGGGCACGGGAGACAACGTCACAAAGGTCTTGAGGCTCGGGCGCTCCTTCACAAGATCTTCAACGACCTGTTTGATCAAAAAGTTCCCGAACGAGATGCCGCGCAGACCTTCCTGACAGTTGGAGATCGAGTAGAACACCGCCGTCGTCGGCTCGTGCATGGCGACGGATTTCGACTGCTCCTGCAGCAACGATTGAATGTTGTCGGGGATGGCATCGCTCAGTGCCACTTCCACAAAGATCAGCGGCTCGTCGACCAGGGATGGATGGAAAAAGGCAAAGCAACGCCGATCGACGGGATCGAGGCGGCGGCGCAAGTCATCCCAACCCTGGATTTCGTGCACCGCCTCGTAGGCAATGATCTTGTCGAGGATCGCCGCGGGGGTCTGCCAGTCGATGCGCCGCAGCACCAGGAAACCTCGGTTGAACCAGGACGAGAGCAGGTGCATCAGATCGCGGTTGACGGCGACCAAGGCCGGATCGCCCGCGTCGATCAGATCACGGCGCATGGCGACGATCGCCGCGGTCGCGCCTGGCGCCAAGTTCAGCCGACGGAAAAACTCAAGGCGCGGGCTTTCCACGGCGCGTTGCAGCGCCGCGACCGTGGCCGCATTGGGTGCGGCGAGATAGTCGTTGGCCGCGCGCTCGACCTCCAGGCCATCGGGCTCCATCGTGCGCGCCAGAAACGTCAGGAAGTCGTGCCGGTCTTCGGCGTCGAGGGCCCGATAGCGCGTGAGCAGCTCGCTGGCGATGGCAACGCCCGAGGCCTCGCCGCGCCCGGACACCAGACCCTGGGCCAGTTCGCCGATATCCTCGGTACGATCGAGCCAGGCCAGCGATCGCGGCAGCAGCTGCCGGCCGCGGTCGGCGATCGTGTTCAAAAGTTCCTGCAGGAAGGAGACGTTCAAGGTGTCGATCCTTCGGGTTGATCCGGGCTGAGAGCATGTAGCGAGAACCGGGCTGCCCGCCAATACCGCAGCTGGCATCGGGCGCGAAGATTTGCAACACTTCGGTGACACCGACGCTGCCGATCCAAGCGTTGCCATGCGCTGGGTCGCTGACCGGTGCGTTGGTGACACTGGCGTCCAGTCGGCGCCATTCTACACCGCTTGACAGCCATTGGCAGGAGCCTAACCCCGTGACCACCGAAACCTACGAGATCCTCGCTATCAAGTACGGCGAATTCAGCAAGCGCAAACGCTACGAGAGCTTCATCTCGGCCGACGACCACGATGGGCCGCATCCGATCGACTATTTCGTGTGGCTCGTCCACAATGCCAATCGCAGCATCCTGGTGGACAGCGGCTTCGATGCAACCGAGGGTACCAAGCGTGGCCGCAAGGTCGACCGGTCGCCGGCCGCGGCGCTGGAATTGATCGGCCACTCCGCCAATCGCATCGATCAGCTCGTCGTCACGCACTTGCATTACGATCACGCCGGCACGCTGGGTGCCTTTGCCGCCGCCCGCTTCCATCTGCAGGCGGCCGAGATGGTGTACGCGACCGGTCCCGCCATGTGTCATGCGCACCTGCGTTATCCGTTCACCGCCGATCACGTGTGCGAGATGGTACGCAACGTCTATTCCGGCCGCGTTGAGTTCCACGACGGCGATGCCGAGATCGCGCCGGGGGTCAGCGTGCACAAGATCGGCGGACACAGCCGCGGCCTGCAATGCGTGCGCGTGATGACGGCTTCCGGGCCGGTGGTACTCGCCTCCGACAGCTCGCACTATTACGAGAATTTCGAGACCGGCAAAGTCTTCCCGATTGTGGTCGACGTCGAGGACACCCTCAAGGGTTACGCCCGGCTGAAACAGCTCGCCGGTTCGCCGCATCGGGTGGTCCCCGGCCACGACCCGCTGGTGCTCAAGCGCTACCCGAGCCTCAACGCCAGCACGCAAGGCATCGTGCACCGCCTCGACCTGCCGCGGCTCGACACTTAGCCGCCGATCGGCCGCGGCAAACACCACGGGGGCGCGAGGCCGGCCGCGCCGGGCA
>DATFXD010000052.1:0-47766 GCA_035258605.1 Hyphomicrobiaceae bacterium
CCATACCTGCGCATTGGCTGGACTAAGCTCGCCTGGCGGCCTCGCGCATTCGGCAGTGAAGCGGCGCGCGAGGATCGGTCCCGGGGCTGAGCCAAAGGCGGACCGGGTCTCGATGGCCGCCGCCCCCGATCTGCCATGCACCGGCGCGGCGGTCGGCCATCACGCCTCGCGGCAGCGTCAGGCGCTGTTCAGGGTCACGCTTATACTCACGGAGTTTCTTTGCGGCACGCTGCCGCGGGAACTCCCGCCTGAGCACAAAATCGAAGCCGCCGCGGTGCCGCACCAATTGGCGTGGCGCCCAGCGCTTGGGAACCGGCCAGGTCCTTGCCGGTTCACGCAGCATGGAACGGGCCGATGCCATCGAGGACAGCCTGCGGCGGCAGCTTACCGCTTTTGCCCAATTCACGACGCGCTCGTTGGCCGAAAGCGACATCGATGCCCTCATGCTTGATGCCTGCCTGCGCGCGCGCGCCGGTCTCGGCATGACGCATGCCAAGCTGCTCGAGTACATGCCCGATCGCGATCGGCTGCTGATGCGCTCGGGTGTAGGCTGGAAGGAAGGCTACGTTGGCCGATACGAGGTCGCCCCCGACATCGATACGCCGATCGGTCACGCCTTTGCACTGTCCGAGCCGGTGGCGGTCTCCGATTACCGCGCGGGGAGCGGCTACCGCTACCCGGCTATTCTCGAAGAGCATGGTTGCATCGCCAGCCTCAACGTGCCGCTGCCGACTGACACCGGCAACTTCGGCGTGCTGGAGGTCGACCAAACGACGCCGCGCGGCTTTTCCTCGGACGACATTTATTTCCTGACCGGTCTTGGCAATACCATCGCCCGGGCCCTCGAGTTGCAACGCGCGCTACAGGCCATGGAGGCAGCGGTCGAGCAGAAGCAGTTGCTGATTCGAGAGATGAACCATCGCATCAAGAACAATCTGAGCCTGGTCGCCGCGATGCTGCAACTGCAAGCGCGGCGATCGGCTGAACCGGCGGTGCGCGAGGGATTGGTCAGTGCCGTCACCCGCATTAACAACATGGCGCTGGTGCATGATCGGCTGCAGCTCTTCTCCTCGTCGATATCGTCAGTCAGCGCTGCCTCGCTTTTTCAGGAGCTATGCGACATGCTCCGCACCTTGCTGCCGCCAGGCGTGACGCTGGTCTCGAGGTGTAGCGGCTCGATCCCTGGCGACAGCGTGGAATCTTTGACCCTGATCGCGAACGAGCTCATTACCAATGCCGCCAAGCATGCCTTCAAGGGCCGGCCGAGTGGCGAGATCACACTGGGCTACCGTGAGGAAGGCGCTGGTTGGCGGCTTTGCGTACACGACAATGGCAGCGGCCTCGCCCCCGCCCCGTCCGCTGCCGCACCGGCATTTGGCCGGCAGTTGATCGAGACGCTGGCCGCCCGGCTCAATGCCGAGGTCCGGCAAGTTTCCGACGGCGGGACCAAGGTCGACGTTGTGTTCGGGATCGTCGCCTAGATCAGGCGCTTCTTCATCCGACCGCTGTCAGGGAGATCGCCGCGCGGCCTGATCCTCTAGGCCGAGAGGCGGATCGCCGTCAGCTTCGATCATCGCAACCCTACCCCCGGAAGCTAACTCTCCATAGCCCCCCGCACTGCCGCAGTAACGGGCTCGGTCGGTGGGGATTGCCTTGGTTGCTGCCAGCCCGGCCACAGCAACCTCGTCGCCGCGCGCGTTGCCGTCGCGGACGACCACACCACGCCGCAAGGCTCGAGTGGCACCCCCTGCTCTTGCGTCTCTCGCACCGGGAGCACAGTTGAGCTCGGCCAAATGCCAGAGGCCAGTGCCACCCGATACTCGGGCGGGAGGCCGGCGTTACGCATTGCGTCGGCAGCGGCGGTATGATCGTAGGTAATCGCCCGGTGCTCGATGCTCAGACCTGATTTTTCGGGTCGCAAAATACTGAACCAGACGCGCGGCGTGCCATCGTTCGCCGGCATGCCAATGACACCGGCGTTGTGCCAAAGCTTGCCATTGACGATCTGAGTGAAGGGCAGGCCGCAGTGACCTGCAATCACACCCTCGCAAGCCGCGCGTTCGATCTCCTGGTGCTTGATGGCAGCAGGGGTTGTTGCGAAGATGAACTGGTTAATGACGCTGACGCTGCCGTGGATCACCGCCAACCGGCAGCCGCCGAGCTCCACATCGAGGCGGCGCGGCAACTGCGCCAGCCACTGCCGCTGGTCGGTGCGCACAACCCGGTTCGCGTATTGGAACCATGCCGCCGACAGCCGCTCGCATAGGCTGTCGGCGGGAAATCCGCAGCCACAGTCGTCGGCCGCCAAGCCAAGCTGCTCGTCGCAGTTGCCCATGACGACGTGGATTGCACTTTTCCGAACCAGGTCGATGGTGGCGACCGGTTCTGCGCAGTAGGCGGCCATGTCGCCCGTACAAATGATGTGGTCGTGAGGCACTTGGAGCCGCGCAGCCTCAGCCAGCACGGCCTCCGTCGCGTTTAGATTGCTGTAGGGCCCCCCGAAAATGAGCACCGCATCGTCAACCTTCAGTTGCGTTGGCCCGTGCACGATGTCGGTCTCCCTGGTTGACGACGCAGAGTGCAACGACCCTCACTTGAACGGAACTGAACATATTTTGAGATGACCGACGCATCGGCCGCCGCGGATAGGTGCGGCCGAGCCGCACGACGTTGTGGCTCGGCGTGGCCGTGACCGCTGCCGCGGTCGCCGGCGCCGAGGTAGCTCGTATGGGCCGGCGCCCCGCCGGGGGCGCAATGCGATAGAATGGCCTGCACCCGGCAGCTGCTCATCGGGTGGCGCTGCCTTTGATCCACCGGCACAAGCGCGGCACGCGCCGCTGATCGACGACTTTTGTGGACTTGACGGCGGGGTCGGCGGAAGTTCACCATCGCTCGCGCCAATCGGGAGGAGGCATCCATGAGCAATCGCATCTCGGCCAAATCCGCCGCCGGGGCCCTATTCGCCGTTGCTATGATCGCGGCAGCGGCAGGTCCGAGTGCTGCGCAGCAAGAGGCCCGCGGCAACCATGATTGGGCGCCAAAGGTGCCGGCCGGCAAGCATCATACGCTGTCCGCGACGCTCGAAACGGTGCAATGGGGTTGGCTCGATCCACGCGAGACGCCCAAGCTCACCATCGAGTCCGGCGATACGGTCTCGATCGAGACCATGATGCATTCCCACGACAAGATCCAGCCGGGCACGACGATGGAGCAGGTCGTTGAGCTGCGCAAAGCCAATCCCGGTGGTGGCCCGCACTCGCTGACCGGGCCGGTCTACATCAACGGCGCGGAGCCCGGCGACGTACTCGAAATCCGCATTCTGCGGATCGAGCCGAAAGCGTGGGCCACCAACTTCAACCTGCCCGGCAAGGACTTCCCGACCATCGGCGCACTCGCGCCCGAGATGCCGGACGGCCACATCAAGTTCTTCCCGATCGACCTGCAAAAACGTGCAGTGGAGTTCAAGCCGGGCGTAAGCATCGACCTGCAGCCATTTCCCGGCACCCTTGCGGTCGGCATCGACCCGAACGATCCCTCTCCGCGCAAGGGCGGCGTCAAGGACGACCCGATGGCACCGGTGTCGACCCTGCGTCCATGGAAGAACGGGTCGAATATGGACATCAATGAGCTGCAGGAGGGCTCGACGCTGTTCATCCCGGTATTCATCAAGGGCGCGCTGCTGTGGACGGGAGACTCACATTGCCGTCAGGGCAACGGCGAGGTGAACCTCACCGCGCTCGAGTGCTCCTATAAGGAGATCCGCCTGCAGCCGATCGTGCGCAAGGACATGAAACTGGACTGGCCGTTCATTGAGACGCGCACGCACTGGATCACCACCGGTTTCAACGAGGACCTCAACGTAGCGATGGTCAACGCGGTGCGCGAAGCGGTCAACTGGCTTGCCAGCCAGAAGATGGTGCCCATGACCCGCTATGAAGCCTATGGCCTGGTGTCGATGGTGGGCGACTGCCGCGTGTCCCAGGTAGTGGACGTGCGCAAGGGCGTCCATTGCATGATTCCGAAGTCGATCTTTAACAACAAGTCGTGAGTCGCGTTTTTTATGCGTGGATGCTGGCGCTGGCGGTGTTGTTGTCGGCGACGCCGCAAAGCGGCTTGGCGCAGGAAAAGATTCGGGTCGTAGCGACTTCCACCGACCTCAAATCGCTGGCGGAAGCAGTCGGCGGTGACCGGCTCGAGGTGGAGAGTTTGACGGCTCCGGATCAGGATCCGCATACGTTCGAGGTCAAGCCGGCACAGCTTGCACGGTTGCGCAATGCCGCGCTGGTGGTGCGGATCGGCCTCGATCATGAGCCGTGGTTTTCCCGCCTGCCATTGCCCCAAGTGCCGATCGTCGAGGCCTCCACATCGGTACGGCTGCTGCAGACCGAAATCCCACGCTTGCGCGTCGAGCGGCAGGCGCACATTCACGCCTTCGGCAACACCCACTATTGGCTCGATCCGCGCAATGCCCAGCCGATCACGGCATCGATCCTGGCGGGCCTCGTTGCACTCCGCCCGGCGGACAAGGCTACTTTCGAGACCAATCGCGATCTATTTTTGGCGCATCTCAACGACCGAATCGCGGTCTGGGACAAGAGCCTCGAGCGCTTCCACGGTACGAAAGTCGTCGTGGTGCATGACAGCTGGGCCTATTTCGCCGACCACTTCGGGTTGCAAATCGTGGCTGCGGCTGAGCCCCATCCTGGCATCCCGCCCTCGCCGGCCGAGCTGGCGATGCTGTTTAAGCGCATGCACGAATCGAATGTCCGCCTCCTGCTCGCCGACCCCTACAGCAACCCGGCGCTGGTGGAGCAGATCAAGGAGAAAGGCGGCGCCAGGTCGGTGACGCTGCTGCCTTCAGGCTCTGACTACATCGCCCTGTTTGAGGAGAACGTGAAGCGGCTTTCGGCAGCCCTCAATCCGGACTAGGCGGCGATGACCGAGCTTTTGCTGTGGCCCCTCGTCGCCGGTCTCGTGCTGACGAGCATTCATGCCTATTTCGGACTGCACGTGCTGGCCCGAGGCGTGATCTTCGTCGATCTGTCGCTGGCCCAGGTCGCCGCACTCGGCCTTACCATCGCTATCCTCGCCGGGCATCCCGTGCACAGCGAGACCGCGTATTGGTACGCACTGGTGTTTGCCATCGCGGGAGCCGTGCTATTTGCCGCAGCCCGCCCGTACGAGTCCTCGCTGCCGCAGGAAGCCGTCATCGGCATTGTCTACGCCGTATCAGCGGCGCTCGCCGTGATCGTGCTCGATCGCGCGCCGCAGGGTGCTGAGCATATCAAGCAAATTCTGATCGGGTCGATCCTCACCGTGACGCCGCACGACGTGGCATTGCTCGTGCTGCTCTATGGCGCGATTGGCGCCCTTCACTACCTCTGCCGGCGACCGCTGACCGCTGTTTCATTCCATCGGCAGCACGCCACTGCGCCGCCCAGAGGGGCCTTCATTTGGGACGTGGTCTTCTACGTGTCATTTGCGATTGTGGTCACTTCATCGGTGCGCATTGCCGGCGTGCTCTTGGTGTTCAGCTATCTCATAGTTCCCGCCGCGCTTGCCGGCGTGCTGCTGTCGGATCTGCGCCAGCGATTGCTACTGGCCTGGGCGCTTGGCGCATTTCTCACCGCGCTCGGTCTCTACGCGTCGTGGAGTTGGGACCTGCCAACCGGGCCGGCAATCGTCACCGCCTGCGGCGCCGCCACGGCGCTGGTCGCCGTCGGTGCCGCGGCTCGGCACCTGACACGGAGGAAAGCCGGCATCGCTGGCTGCGGCATCGCCATAGTGATCGGTATTCCGCTGGTTGCCTTCCCGCAACTCGATCAGCCATGGCTCGATGCGCTGGAGGACCTGGTGCCGGTTCTCCAGACGCGGTTCCTCACCTCCAGCGAGCGCTCCACACGAGCTGAGGCGATCGAGGCCATTGCACGCGGCCGGGCAGAGCTGGCGCGGCTCAGGGCGCTCGAGCAGGACGTGCACTGGGGCAAGGTCGAGATGGAGCCGGAGAAGGCTGAGCGGCTGCGGCAATACCTGATGGGCAAGAGCGAGATTAGCGCCGGTGATCAACTGGTGCTCAATCACCTTCGCCGCAAGGCGCGTGAGCGTCAGCGCTTTGCTTTGGGAATTCCCATTATTGTTGTTGGAGCTGGGGGCCTCTACGCGATCGTGCGCAGCTGCCGCGCAGGCGGCACGGGCCAGGCGAGTTGAGGCGGCGCAAGGCAACGCTATGGCAAATCGCTTGACAGCCGCGCCTGCCCGGATCCGGTCAGCCATGCCCTGCTCTGGAGTCGCGGCGGCGCAGCCCACACCGCGCCTAAGGCATGGGTTGAAGCAAACTCGTGACGATGTCGACGATCAGTTCCAGAGACAAAAGGATACAGCCGGCCAGGGCGACTCGCATGATCATGTCGAGGCGATCAAGCGCTTTTTCGGTCGCATCGCGCTCGAGCTGCTGCTCGCGTCGCAGCTCGCGGATGTCTTGCGTGAGCGCCAACAGCGGATCCCTTCTGCCCGCCGGCTCGATCTTGCGGATATCACTCATGTGCGTTGCGCGCCAGCCGCCGCCACTCGACAGGCGGACCCCGCCATCAGATCGCGAGGTGGCCCCCATGCTGCAATCGAAAGCTTATTCCCAATCGCATCGCATACCAAATCACGACTTTCTGCCTCAGACCGTGACCGCAGCCATGAGCGTGGGTCAAGCTGTGATCGAGCCGCGTGTCAGCAAAAACCAAGTGAGCTGCGCAGCCTCGGCGACAACCCGCACCGGCATCGATCCACACCCTTGCGGGCGCGACCCGCCGCCGCTGCGCGTCGTCGAGCGCGTGAAGCACGCCGGCGCAGGGGAGCCGTGACACCCTGCCACCCGCCATCGTCAACTGCCATGCGCGAAAGCTTCCTGACAGCGTGCCGTGCCATGCCTTGGGGGGCGAAGGAGACGGCGTCCGCCCGCAGTAGCGGGCGTGCGTTTATGGCCTTCGGGGAGGAAGCGGATGCGTAGTGAGCCAGGGTCGGTTCAAGACCTGTGCCGCGCCGGCAGTTTGCCGGTCGGTGTTGGCCTGATCGCACTGGCCGTTTGGCTCGCGATCAGCATGCTGTTGGTGGCCTTTCCCGGGATCGACATCGAGGTCAGTCGCCTGTTTTGTTCTGGCAAGCGCCTTTTCTCCGGCCAAGCCGTGGGCTGGGTGAAAGTCGTGCGCGGCGTCTTTGCCGCCATCTTCTTTGCATCGGTTGCCGCCACCTTGGCAGGGTTGGTACTGACGCGGGGAGGGACGCGTCGGTGGTTGCGCCTGCGCTCTCTTCAATGGTGGTATTTGGCGGTGTGCTTGGCCGTTGGCCCCGGCCTTGTTGCCAATGTCGGCTTCAAGAACCACTGGGGGCGGGCACGACCGAACGACATCGTCGAGTTTGGCGGCAAAAAGGCGTTTACACCGGCGTTGCTGCCGACCGACCAGTGCGACAGCAACTGCTCGTTTATCAGCGGCGAAGCAGCTGCCGCGTTCGTGCCTTTTTACGCCCTGGGGGTTGTATGTCCGCAATGGGCTGGCCTGTTGTTCGCCGCCGGAACGGTGTCGGGGCTGACGGCGGGCCTGGTCCGCGTATCGCAGGGCGGGCACTTTTTGAGCGATGTCGTCTTTGCCGGCCTGTTCATGCTTCTGACCGTGTTTGTCATTCACCTGGCAGGTTTTCGACCGCGGCCGGCCAGCGAGCGCGCAGGCGCCCAGCCGAGATGTGTTCCTGATGGCGCTCCGGAACCGTTGAGCGAACGCGTGGCCCGAGCAAAGCAATCGCGCCCGTCGCGGCGCCTGGCTGCCGCGCGGTACCTGCGTCGCGCCCGGCTCGGGGAGAGGAGCTGACAGGCGTCGATGGCGCAGGATGACCCAAAAGCGTCCAACGGTTGGGCACACCCGTGGGGACGGCAAGCCGCAGACACGCGCGTACCGCAGCTGTCCGTAATCGTGCCGACCTTTAACGAGCGCGACAACGTTGCGCTGTTGGTGGCCCGCCTGGCCGCGGCCTTGCCGCACGCCGCGTGGGAGGTGATCTTCGTCGATGACAACAGCCCGGACGGCACGGCGGCGGCGGCCCGCCGACTTGCGCAGACGGATCCGCGCGTGCGCTGCTTGCGACGCATCGGACGGCGCGGTCTCGCCGGCGCCTGCATCGAGGGGTTACTGGCATCATCGGCGCTCGCCGTGGCCATCATGGACGGCGACTTGCAGCATGACGAGACGCAGCTCCCAACCATGCTGACGGCCATCGAACGGGGCGCGGATTTGGTGGTCGGCACGCGCTTTGCGTGTGGCAGTGATGCGGTGGGAGGCTTGTCGCGCGTGCGGCAGTTGGGCACTCGGCTTGCCACCATGACCGCCAGGCGCCTGCTTGGCGTGCAACTGAGTGATCCCCTGAGCGGATTTTTCATGATCCGACGCGACGTGTTTGAGGCGGTCGCACCCCGCCTGTCAACGCAGGGCTTCAAGCTGCTGCTCGATATTGTCGTCTCTTGCCGCGAGCCGCTCGAGATCGTCGAACTGCCGTGCGAGTTCCGGGCCCGCCGCCATGGCCACTCAAAGCTCGACACGCTGGTGGTGTTCGAGTTCCTGGGGTTGCTGGTGGCCAAGCTGTCGGGCGATTGGCTCTCGATCCGGTTTGTTGGCTTTGCCTTGGTCGGTGCCACCGGCCTCGTTGTCCACCTGTGGGCATTGCAGCAGGCACTCTATTTCGGCCTGGCCTTCGATTGGGCGCAAACCACCGCCGCCTACCTTGCGATGACCTCCAATTTTGTGCTGAACAACCAACTAACCTACCGCGACCGAAGGCTGAAGGGCTGGGCAGCAGTCGGAGGGCTGTTGACGTTCTACCTGGTGTGCAGTGTCGGTACCGTGGCCAACGTCGGGGTTGCCAACTGGATCTACGGCAGCCGCCCGAGTTGGTGGCTCGCCGGCACGGCCGGAGCGGTAATGGGCCTCGTCTTTAATTATGCGGCGAGCTCCGTGCTCACGTGGCAGCGAGGCTGAGCCGGCCCTTACGACCGGACCGGTTGCGCCGCCACCCCGGTGCCACTCACTCCACGCTTGCGGGTGGCGGCGTCACCGGACCCGCTTCATGCGGGCGTCGACACCCCAGCGCAGCCGGATCCGCGAACCAGACGGCGTCGTTGCCGCTGCGGGTCATCAGCTGCAAACCCGCAAGGCGATCGGACTCCTTGGCGTTGCCAAACACCCACGTCCTCCCCGCGCACAGAGCCGCTTCGAGCTGCGATGGGCGCAGCAACAGCCGGCGCCCACGGTCAAGGTCGAATTTGGCAGCTTCGTAGAGTTCCTTGCGCCAGTTGTCCTGGCGCTCGATGGATGCGGCATCCCAGCCATCGACCACCAGGATTGGTTGATCGGAGCGCAAATAGAACCCCAAGCTGAACGGGTAGCGCGAAATTGCTAGCAGTTGGTCGTCGGCGCGAACCTGCGACCGAACCTCAGGCGGCAGCCGTTCGATGCTTTTGTGCTGAAACAGGGCATAACCCACCATGCCAAGCAAGCAAACAACGGCGGCAAGGCTTGCATTTGCCATGGCGTTAATGCGGCTTCCAATCCAGGTGCCCGCATGGCTCGCCATCCCTAGCGCAACCAGGGCGGCAAGCGCTGGGGTTGCCGGTAGCACATAGCCCGCGAGTTTGGATCTCGGAATCGAAAAAAAGATCAGCGTCGTTGCGAGCCAGATCCAAAACAACAGCCGTATATCCGAGGTCACCTTGTTTTCGTGCTTGCGGCGAAACGTCCATGGCAGAAACAGGCACCATGGCAGCGTGATGACGATGAACAAAGGCACATAAAACCAGAACGGCTGCTTGCCGTTGAATTTCGCGGTCAGATAGCGCTCGAAATGATGATGGATAAAGAAATAGTGCAGAAAGCCTGGGTATCTGAGCTCGGTCAATAGGAACCACGGCACGGCAATCAATGCGAACAGCACCACCCCAGGCCACCAAACGAGGCGCAAGATGAGGCGCAGCTCACCCACCGCTGCCAACCAGATGCCGATCACCAGCACCGGGATGGCGATGGCGATCAGCCCTTTGGCGAGCACGCCCAGCGCCGCCAAGGCGTAGGCCGCAGCAAGCGGCGGCCGCCGCAAGCTTTGCTGATGTCTGAACGCGAGTACCACGTGAGCACAGCAAAGCAGGGTGCCCGTTATGGAGGCCGCCACCAGCATATCGAGATTGGCGAATTGTGCCCCGGCAAAGAAAAACGGCGTGGTGGCGAGGACCAGCAAGGCTGTCCGCGCCGTGGTCCGGTCGGCCCATCGCTCAAGGAACACGAACAGCCCAACCGCCGCACCGGTGGCCGCCAGCAGGCTTGGCAAGCGGGCCGACCATTCGTTGTGACCCAACGTCGAGATGGCACCGGCCGCAAGCCAATAGAACAGCGGCGGCTTGTGAAAGAAGGGCAGCGTATCGAGCGTTGGAATAAGCCAGTTGCCGGAGCGCACCATTTCCCAGGCCACGCCGACGTAGCGGCCTTCGTCTGGCAGGGTCAGGGGACGCATCCAGGCGGTCGCTGCCAGCCAGGCATAAACCAGGAATGCAACGGCAGCGACCGTCTGCCACGGCAATAGGTCGAGAGCGCCGCGTTTGGCGCTCATTCCCCATGTCACTGCCTGTTTACTCGCTACCATTGACGCTTCGCTGCAAGGCGAGCGTCCGCGGACCGCACTTCGCCCTTGCTAGCCATGGCAGCAGTTGCTTACAGGAAGCTGTCTTCGCTCTGGCATTGTCTGCGCCCGAGCGAGCGCGGCTGTCTAAGTTGCCGCACTTGACAAACATAGGTTTTACTCATGCGCCTGCTCCTTCTCGAGGACAATGCACGCCTACAGGCTGTTGTCAGCGATAGTCTGCGTACAAATGAATATCTTGTCGATGCGGTAGGTACCATAGCGTCTTTCCGAAGCGCGATTGCCTTGGTCCGCTATGACCTGTTTATCATCGACCTTGGCCTTCCTGATGGCGACGGTCTTGCGCTCATTCGCGAGCTGCGCGCCGGTGGCTGCGAGGCACCGATCCTGGTTATCACCGCGCAAGCCGCGATTGATGCCCGGGTGAGTGGACTGGAGGGCGGCGCCGACGACTATCTGGTCAAACCATTCCATCAGGCCGAATTGCTGGCGCGCATTCGCGCGCTGTTGCGCCGGCCTCAGTCGCTGCGCACGCCAATGATAGAGGTCGGATCTCTCAAGGTCGACTCCGAAACGGGGGAAGCGCGGGTCAAGGAGCACGTGCTGGATTTACGCTTGCGCGAGCGGCGACTGTTGATCCTGCTGGCGCGCCGGGCCGGAAGCGTGGTCGCCAAATCGGTGATCGAAGCGGCCCTGACGGATTTCGAGCACACCTTATCCGGCAATGCCATCGAAGTGATCGTCTATCGGCTGCGCAAGGCCCTGGACGACAAGGCAAGCGGCGTCACCATTGTGACCGTGCGGGGTGTTGGCTACGTTTTGAGGGAAACGCAGGCATGAGCGATGCAACCAGCGCCAACCGCCCCAGCCTTGCCAGACGCATATCCCTGCAGGTGGGTTTGATTGCTTTTGTCACCAGCGTCATTCAGCTGAATGTGGTCATTGGCCACAACTACTTCGACTATGAAGACCTGTCCCTGGCCCATGTCCGGCGCGAAGCCCAATCGCTGAGCAAGGGCCTGTCGACGACGGCCAGCGGACTTTCCTTCACCCTGCCCGCCAGCGCCGCGCACTATCGCAATCAATACCGGTCACGCTATGCCTTTCGCGTGCTCGATAGCACGGGACGCGTGATCGCCGCCGAGCAACCGTCGCTATTGGAAAAGGTATCGCCGTACCGCCCCGACAACGGCGCGGCGATGCCCGGCATCTGGTTTCGGAAGCTCGACGACAAGCATCGCTTCTATTTCGCTGGTGGGCATCGATTTGGGGTCGGCGGCGACGATGTGATGATCGAGATCGCGACCTTGGGCGACCCGGCGGGGATCCACTGGTGGTTCTTGGCCTACGAGTCGCTGGAAGATTTCTGGTTGCCAATCCTGCCGTTTGCACTGTTGATCCCGATCATGACTTTATTTGTCGTGCGTCGCGCGCTCGACTTTTTGACGCGTGCGGCACGTCAGGCGGAAGCCATCGATCCGGCTTACCCGAGACAGCAATTGGAGCTCGACGATGTTCCGAGCGAAGCCGGCGCATTTGCCGTCGCCATCAATCGTCTGTTGGAACGCGTCAGCGAGCTCGTTCGCTCCAAGCAAATTCTCATGGCCAGCGCCGCCCATCAGCTGCGAACACCGCTTGCCGCAATGTTGCTCGAACTTGAAAAGGTCAAGGATGGACGGGCGAGAGAAATCGAGAAGGACGTCACCAATTTGTCGCAGACCGTTGACCGGCTTTTGACCCTGGTACGTCTGGAGGCCAGCGAGTCGCCCGACTTTGTCGATTTCAACATCGGCGCAGTTGCGGAGGATGCGGTGCGCGGGCTACGCGGATGGGCCGAGGCGCAGCATCACCCAATTCAGATTTTGACACGCGAGCCCGGTAACCTGTTCGGCGATCCTGTTGCGGTGCGCGAGGCCCTGGTCAATCTGGTCGAGAACGCCGTAAAGCACACACCGGCAGGTACCGCCATCCGGATTACTGCGGGGCCCGGTCGCAGTGCCACGGTGGAGGATGGCGGGCCTGGCATTTTGCCCGGACGGTCAGAAGACCTATTTCGTCCGTTCCGTAAAGGCAACGGCTCGACGCGAGGGGTTGGCCTGGGCCTCGCCATTGTTCGGCAAGCCGTTGAGCTGCACGGCGGTTCTGTCGAGATCAAAACGTCGCCGCTGGGCGGGGCAATGTTTTGCGTCGAATTCGGCTAGCTCGCGGCCAACCGCCGCCGGCCGCCGCCGACGTCGGCGGTGAAGTGGGCACCCCTCTACCATCGACGCGCGGTGCAGGGTGCACCAACCAAAAGGCCTCCGCTCGGAAAGGAGCGGAGGCCTCAAGGTGGAGATCGGCTCGGCCATCTACGTCGAACGTACCGAGCTCTTATTGTCAGAACCCTTCGGCTCTGTGTTTGCCATTGTAGCTGATTCGCGAGCTTCAACTTGCCGATACGACGCAAGGCGGATCTTGCGATTGCCGGAGCGGCAAGACCCATCATGCTGGGCCACCAAAAGCGCCAATTGCCGGCCACGCTGGTGCCGGCCTCATCGATCACGACGGCCCACTCGCGAGCGGCTCATTGCGTCAACTGGTGTGCTCGCCCAGATACTGCGGCTCACGTTTCCACGACAGGAAACGCGCCGGTGGCCACGATCCCAGCCTCACCGGTTTCGAAGACCTCCGTGGTGAGCGGATAGGGCGAGTTCGTAAACTCCCTGACCACCACCCCGCCGATACGGTGAACGAAGTCACGGTGCTGCGCCCCCCACAAATAAAGGAAATCGCGATCGGGGATGACGGCAAAGAGCGGCCAGCCTAGCGTGGGCGACACGACCTCCCGCAGGTTCGGTGCCAGGATCAGGGCCGCCTTGCACGCCAGATCGGTCTCGATGATGCCGAGCCGCACTCCGCCAATATCCGTGTGCGCCACCTTTGCCGCGGCCAGCGCAGCCGCGAGATTGGCCGACGCCGTTGTCTCAAGCTGGGCGAGCGATATGTTCCAGCCGTCGAGCATCGATTGGGTGATCCAGGTGATTGTCTCCGGCGAGGCATCCAAGGTGTAGACCACCGGCACCCGGTCGACTTGCTTGGAGAGCGGAGTGCGCAGATCGGACGGCTCGACATGGTCAGATGGCTCCAAGGCGAACAGGATGGAGGGCTGCGCCTCAGGCCAGGGCCGGCTCTCGAACCGACTGCCGAGCACGGCGTCGACGAAAGAGGCGATCCGGGACTGATCGCGGTCACGGTTGTAAGCCCGCGCAAGGTTGTCGAGCGACACCAAAAGCCTCCCTCCCTGGTGCTCAATGCGGTAGCGAGCGGACTCATGATCGAAGCTGAACGACACGCCCCGCCGCGTCAGCTCCCGCTCAAAGAGCACCGATACGAGCAGGGACATAGGTGAGCCTCTACCAGTTGGGGTCGCAGCATGACGTTGCAGAGCACGTCGCAAGCACGGGTGCCCACCGCGGTGCTTACTTCGCCTGCACGATCTGATTTGATACCGCCCGATCGCGCTAGCCTCGCGTGTGGCATAGCATATGATTGCAGCGCGCATTGGTCAGCCTTCCCTAGAGCCGGCCACCGAGCGCCGTAGTTGCCGTCGGCGTGTGACCCAATGCTGCAATCGCGACTTCGGTCGCCACACGTTAGGACAGGAAATGACGGAACCAGAATTGCGCGAGCTGTTATTGCAAGAAACTCTCGGTTGGGCGGAAAGGTCGCCAGCCGAGATCGTTGCTGAGCTTGCAAAGCCGCAGACCCATCAACGGGGTACCGGCGACGCCTGGCACGAAATTGAAGTGACGCTACTCGAAGCCACCGACGACTACATCCACGTCAAGACGAGCATACACGATGGCAGCCTGGTGTGGGCTCTCAAGCCAATAACGTCGAGCTTCCTCATTTATCGCGACGGGCGCATCGAGCTTTGATTGTCGCTCAAAGACGCGAGGCACGCACCGCCCGCACGCGTCCGCCCAGTGGACATGCTCAACCGCAGCGCCATCTACGCAAATAATGTTTTGCGGCGGGCTGCCTCTCGCTTCATTGCCAAGCGGAGGCGACAGCGGCGATGCTCTATAGATCTTTGCCATGGGTCGTGTCAGCCTCGACGCCAGGAGTACCCAGATTTTGACGAGCGTAGGTGTGTGCAGTGACTGAACCCAGGCCCCAGGTCAGCGTTGCCGTCGCCACGCCTTGGAGTCCCCTGCTCGTGCCGGCGTTTCGCGCGGTCTGGATCGCCGTTCTCATCACCAACATCGGCGGCTGGGTCGCGAGTGTCGCCACAGCCTGGCTGATGACCAGCCTCGATCCGTCGCCATTGACGGTTTCCTTAGTCAGCGTGGCCACCAATTTTCCATTGTTCCTGTTCGCCTTACCAGCAGGTGCCCTTGCCGACATCGTCGACCGCCGCACCCTCCTGATCCTCGCCCAGGTTTTCATGCTGGCGCTGACGGTCCTACTGCTGGTTCTAACCGTGAGCGGAATGATTGCGCCGCTGACGCTCTTAATGTTGATTTTCCTGATCGAGGCCGGCACCGCCTTTGAGACACCAGCCTATCTCGCCCTGCTGCCCGGCCTCGTCCCGCGCCAGCAACTGCAACCGGCCCTCGCCCTCAACGGCGTCGGCATCAACATCTCCCGCATTGTCGGTCCCGCGCTCGGTGGCCTGGTGATCGGCACGCTCGGGGTGGCGGCGGCCTTGCTGATCAACGCCTTGAGTTTCACCGCGGTCATTTTCACCTACGCGCGATTGGCACCAACGCCACCGGAGACCTGCTTGCCGGCGGAGCGGTTCGTTTCCGCCATGCGCACTGGGCTCCGCTTTGCCCGCGAGTCAACCGAACTCAAGGCGACATTGGTGCGTGCCACCGCCTATTTCCTGTTTGCAAGTGCCTATCTGGCGCTCCTGCCTTTGATTGCCCGCCAACAGCTCGATGCGGGCGCCTGGGGCTTCGGCGTGCTGTTCGGCTGCCACGGTGCCGGGGCGGTGGTCGGCGCGTTTCTGCTTCCCTACGTGCGTTCGCGCCTCGGCGCCAACGAGCTGATGGTAGGCGGCGGCGTTGTGGTCGGCATCATGACGGCGCTGCTTGCGGTCACCACGCAAATCATCGTCGCGCTACCGATCGTGCTGTTCATGGGCATCGGGTCGCTGCTGATCATGTCGAGCTTGATGCTGTCTGCACAACTGGCGCTCCCCGCATGGGTCAAGGCACGCGGCCTCGCCGTTGCCCAGATGGTCTTTAGCGGCGCACTCAGCTTCGGTAGCCTTGTGTGGGGCATCGTCGGGGACCGACTTGGGATTGCATCGACGCTCGTACTTGCCGCGGCTGGGTTGGCGGCCGCCAGTCTGCTGGTGCGGCCATGGCGACTGGGTCAGGAAAACGTCGATCGCACGCCGTCACAACACTGGCCCGACCCGATCGTTGCCGGCAATATTCCCGGCGATAGCGGTCCGGTCATGGTGTTGGTGGAGTACCGCGTCGATATCGCGCAAAGCGCGGCCTTCACCCAAAGCTTGGAACGATTGGGTCGTGCCCGTCGCCGCGATGGGGCGTTGTTTTGGGGGCATTTCACCGACACGGCCGATCCCAGGCGGCACATTGAGACATTTGTGGCCGAGACCTGGACCGAGCACCTTCGCCAGCATGAGCGCGTTACACTTGCCGATCGCGCCCTGGAAGACGAAGTGCGCGCCTTTCAGGTTGAGGGTAAGAGCCCGGTCGTGACGCACCTTGTGAGCGCCAGGGCCGGCGTCTGAGCGGCATCAGCTCACCGGCTGCATCGTCCAGGCAGAATGATCGCTTCGCGTGGGAACGGCACCGCCAGCCTCGGCGTCGCTGGCCGGCATTCCCAATCGTCTGGCGCGTCGGCAGGTCAAATAGGTTCAGCGTCGACAGCTGCCGGTGCGGTCTCGCGAAGGCAGTAGGCGCTCGACCAACCACGCTCCGGCAATCGAGTAGGGCAAGATCAGGATGAGGTTGTAACGATACTGATTAATGGCAACACTGGCATGAAAGAGCAGCATGAACCAGCACGGCAACGTCACGACGAGTATGCCCTTATCGCCGTCGCGCAGGGCCCGCCAGGTCAGCACCACGCACACGATGCCAAGCAAAAGCCCCCAATAGTGATGCACCCAAGCCCCGGCAAGCGCGAATGGAATGGTCACCAATAGATGCGTCAGCGGCGACGCCAAAATGTAATTGCGAATAAGATAGCTCAAGTGTTGGTGCCAGCCACCCGCGGCGGCTACGGTTTCCTCCATTAGCCGACCATTGCCGATGTTATAGAACGCGTTGGCTGCCGCCGGATCCCGCCTGAATCGCTCACAGGCTTCCGAGCCAAAAACGGCTTGGCTGAACCCGATGCCGTCCGGCAAGCCACAGGTATAGAATAGTCCGTATTCTTTCCAAGTCATCTGATTGTAGGCAATCCGCTGAACCAGCGTGTGCGAATCGTAGCCATAGGTCAAAGCCAGTCGACCGAGCACGGCTTCATTGCGTGCCATCCAGGGCAATACCGCCGTTGCCAACCCACCCACGAATGCGAGCAAGACGGGGAGCTTGCGCATTCGCGGTTGCCCCCAAAGCACCAGGCCAAGGCCCACTACTGCACAGGCATAACCGAGATAGAGATAGGCGGGACGGGTAAGAGCGGTCAGGCCGAGACATAGACCTGCAACGAAGAGCCAACCAACGGATCGCTTGCGCTGGGCCGCAACTGCCGCTGCGATCGCCAATGCCAGCAACAGCAACGCCAGCATTTCAGTCATCACATAATTTACGAACCGCAACAGCACCGGCGCGGTCATCGCTGCAATCACCACCGCGATCAATCCGGCGCGTGCGCTACCCAGAACCTCACGAGCGACCCACCAAACGATCACCAAGAACATCGCAAGCATGAGGAATTGCAGGACACGAACGGACCTGGCTGTCGTTGGGCAAGCGGCCGACTTGGCGTTTGATTTGACGACACACTCGACAGCGTGCGCAAAACTGGAATCGACCGCCATGGCGACAGCAACCAACGTCGGATAAAGCGGCGAAAAGCGCATCCCCGACGGTCGCATTTGCCCGGCATCTGCCGGAGCAAAAAGGAAGCCATCGGTGAAGCGACCGGTGCTCCGCAAGTCGTAGGCAATGCCGATGTAGAAGGGTTGATCGTATTCGGTCAGTGGTCGCACCTCGGTCCGGGACCAGAGGCCCGCGCAGACCACCAAAATGCTGACCAGAGTGAGAGCCGGCGCGAAACGCCAATTCGTGAAATTGACCATCGTGCACGCACGTTATTGCTTACGGCTTATTGCCTCGTCTGTCGCCGGCGTTGAGGTAGAGTAGCCGCCGAATCTCAAGCTGCGTATGCTTGACAGCATCAAGTACCAGCCCACAAGCCAGGAGGATTATGGCGATTACTAAGATGCCGAGCGATACGATCAGGGTCGGAAACCGTGGCACCAACCCCGTTTCCAAGTAAACCACCAGTATGGGGTAGAACAAGATCGCTGCCGCCGCGATTAACAGCCCAGCAATGCTGGAGAAGAAAATGAGAGGCCGGTGCAGCCGGAATAGGCGCACAACAGTTGCGAGTACGCGCAAACCATCGCGCAGTGTACTCAGTTTGCTGCTCGTGCCTGGAATTCGACTTCCATACTGAGTTGCGACCTCCGCCGTCGGCATCCGCAGCAAAATCGCATGCACGGCCATCTCGGTCTCGATCTCGAACCCCTGCGATAGGGCCGGGAAAGAGCGGACGTAACGTCGCGACAGTACGCGGTAGCCGGAGAAAACGTCCTCAAACCTACTTGCGAAAGTGCGCTTCAAAATCAAATTGAACAGGCGATTTCCGTATTTGTGACCCCAGCGGAAGGCGTCATCACTTGCGCTCGATCGCGCCGCGACAACCATATCAAGACGCTGCGCCAGCAAGGTGTCGATCAATTCTGGCGCCCGCGCGGCGTCATAGGTCCCGTCACCGTCGGCCAACAGATAAACATCTGCTTCGACGGCAGCGAAAGCCCGTCTGACCGCATTACCCTTGCCGGCCTGGGGTTCGTGGATCACCTCGGCCCCCGCGAGGCGAGCCACTTCAGCCGTCGCGTCCCGCGATCCATTGTCGATGACATAAATGTCGGCCTGGGGAAGCGCTTGGCGGAATTCCGCTATAACGCCGCCAATCGCCGGTGCTTCGTTTAAGCATGGCAGCAACACGGCCACCCGCACGGGCGCACTCATGGTCGCCAACGCGGTCTGTTGGGGGTCTCCCCATTGGGCTGCAGGATGCGCTGACATTGGGGGAGCACCCACTAGGCGGTGAACCGAGCCGCACTTAATGTGACGACAGTCCGCATCATTAACGTCTCCAGCCGTTTGTGTCCCCGCCCCGGCACCGCTACCTGTTGGCGCCGCGATCAGTTTAGTCGAGTCTCGTCACCCAAGTGACGCAACGCGGGCCAAATGAAAGCCATGTGCTTTTCTCGCAACGCTCAGCCGAGAGACCGTTGGGATCCGAACAAAGAAACCTGCCCCTTGCCCTGTCGAAAGGTCGCCTGGCCACGGCTTTCCCCAGCGCGCGCTGGGGCTAAGCGTGGCGTCACCCAACGGCAAGGCTAGGTGACTTCAGAGAAATCGAGAATTGTCCGCGTTGCCGCACGCTGTCGCCGATGCCTTGGGCAACCCCGGCCAACAGCAGGCGGCGCGCCTGGTATCCCGATTTGATCGCTCGGGGCCCTAGCCTGCGGAGGTGCTTGTCAGCTTGCATCGCACGCCCCATCACAAGTCCGCTAATGAGGCGGCCGCCCGCTCGGAAAGCTCGGAAGAACGTTGTCGAAAATGCGCCGCATCGACCCATGCGTTGAGCGTGAGGACAACCCCTGTCTCCGTCACCGCCGCGACAGCAACGGTCGCTGGCGGCGTTTTGTGCACGAATTGGTCGGCTGTCGCCGCCTGCAACAGCCGCTGGCGCGCCGTTTCGATATCGCTCGCCCTTTTTATCGGTAGTTTGAGCTCGATCATCCGCGAGGGCATGCGCGTAAGGTTCGACAGCGGCTTGTTCCACAGGTCGCTGTTGGGCGTAAACACGTAAACGCCATCGCCGCGCAGAATTTCGCTGGCAAACAATCCAACGTCGGTCACGGTACCGGCAACGCTCGCGGTCTCGATCGCATCGCCGACCCGGAAAGGCCTCAACCACAGCAGCATTACGCCAGCGGCGAGGTTCGAGAGGGTGCCTTGCAGGGCGAGCCCGATCGCAACCAAGATGGCGCCCATCGCGGCCAAAATGCTCGTTGCCTGGATACCAAGCTGCTGCAATGCCACCATCAGCGTCAGCAACCATATCGAGTAACGAACCAGTGCGGTGATGACGCCCCGGAAGGTCAGATCGAGAACGTGATGCCGATCAAGAAAATTGGTCACCACGCGCTCCAGCCAGCGAGCAAGCCACAAGCCGACCAGCAGCACGAGGATGGCAATGACCACTTGCGGCAGCAGGGCGACAAGCCAGGACCAAAAGCCAACCATTTGGATATTCCCTTGCTGTTCGCCGCACCTCACCTTTCAGCCGGTTCGCCCGATCGGTGAAAGTGCCATTTGTCGGGGCGTGTCCGGCTCACGACAAGGGGGTCGGTAGGCGATTAAAACGGAGCCAAACCGGGCGATGGCATCGCGGCGTTGTTCCTTGCCAAGGCTTCAGTCCTATCATGATGCGGCGCAATCGGCATGGGCGCATTCCGGTTCTTCCCCCGATTGTCGCGAAATCGCGAAGGCTCGGCTGCGATCAGCGCTGAGGCAAAGGTGCCATCGGCTCAAGCTGCGGGGGTGCCGGTGCGATCGATTGGACAGAGGCCACCGACGTGCGAGCATGCGCACCGGTGCGTCGGCAAGGAGCGATTCAGACCATGCCAGATTTTCACCTCCCAGCCTGGGTGCTGTGGGCTTTGCTGTCCGCCACGTTTGCGGCACTGACGGCGATCTTCGCCAAGGTCGGGGTTGCAAACGTCAACGCCGATCTTGCCACCTGGCTGCGAACCGTGGTGATCCTTGTGGTGTTGGGCGGCCTGCTTTATTGGCGCGGGTGGCCGCAGCCGCTCGCCACCATCTCCGGCCGGAGCTACGTATTTCTTACCTTGTCCGGGCTGGCGACCGGGGCATCGTGGGTATGTTATTTCCGCGCCCTGCAACGCGCCGACGCCGCCCGGGTGGCGCCGGTCGACAAGTTGAGCGTTGTGCTCGTTGCCGCGTTCGGGGTCGTGTTTCTCGGTGAGCAGCTTGCGCTTCACAACTGGGTCGGTGTGCTGCTGATTGCCATCGGCGTCATTCTCATCGCGGTGCCGTGACCCGGCATCGATCGGCGGCAAGCGACGCCGCCTGCAATTGCAGGGCGCGCGTGCGCCATCCAACGAACGCGCCAGGGTCAGGCGTGCAAGACCGACTTTGCCCATGTCACCTTGGTGCGGGTCGAGCGGCGATCCGCGCGATGCCTCAACTCATAAATGTCAATCTACCGACTGCGGTGGCGCGGCAAGACGGCGTCGGTATCCCAAGCGTTTGAGCAGGGGCGGGCGGGCCGGCGAAACCCTGTGTGCGGCGAGCCATGGTCGCCAACGCCTGAGCGCTGGGACTGAACGCGAGCCCAGCCACTCCGGTCAGCGGCCGGGCTCCTGCCCCGCGAACCACAGCTTTGGATCGGCGGCGCGCACGTGCGCCTGCGGCAGGCCGAGTTCGCCGCGCACGATGTTGGTGCCCTCGACCAGGGCCACGCACTTGTAAAACGCGATCCGCCGTGACAGCCCCTCGCGGCCAAAACCGCAATCGCTGCTGATGACGAGCCGTTCCTTGGGGATGAATTCCAGCCCCTTGCGGATCAGCGCCGCGACATGCTCGGCCGGTTCCACCACCGTGTTGCAATGGTTGACGACGCCGATGCCGATCTTCTTATCGGTGTTGATGTGCTTGAAGAGATGCAAATCCTGCCCATCGGAGCTGGCGCATTCAAGCGTCAGCACATCACAGTTGAGGCGCAGCAGATGCGGCAATGCGCGCTCGTAGCTCGGCACCTTCCAATGCACACGCTGCTGATTGGGGTTGCCCCAGCAGGTGTGCACCCAGATCTCGGCATTGACGCCGGTCAGTTGGCGATTGAATGCTTCGGTGAGGAACTCGAGGTCGGCATCGCTGCAGTCTGGCTGCTGGGCCCGCATGTGGTGTGGCGGTTCCTCCACCTGAATCAGCTGGCAGCCGGCGGCGGCCAGTTCGCGGAGCTCTGCGTTCACGATGTCGCACAGATCGAGGATCATGGCCTTGTCGTCGTCATAGAATTCGTTCCAGAGCATCGAGGCGAGGGCCGGGGCGCAGATGGCGCCGAATTTGACCGGCCGATCGGTCATGCGCTGCGCGACTTGCCACAGCGCCGCATATTGCAACGGCCCGCGCCCGAGTTTCTCGCGCACGATGCCGGGCTGATAGGCCTCCTGCACCTCCCACAAGATCTTTCCGGGGCGCAGACCGTGGCGGGACATCCAGCCGCGCGAGGTGTTGCGGTGACCGCAGACGCCAGCGAGCCGTTCGATCGGATAAAAGAACCAGGACTTGCCGCCCACGGTCAGATCGAAGCGGCTGTCGCCATCGGTCACGATATCGAGCCCGGCCGCTTCCTGTTCGGCGATGATGCTGGCAACCGCGTCGAAATATTGCTCGCGGAACAGCGAATCACCGAGCGCGGCCTTGAACGATCGACCGGCGAGGCTGCGGTCGAACCATTGCGGCCGCGGGTAGGAACCGGTGATGGTCGTTGGCAGCAGCATATCGCGCGTGACAGTGAGCACGGGGGTGACCTCCATCGGTTACGGGCGACGTTGGATACCCGAGCTAAGCAAGCGCCCAACTGGATCCTGGCATCGGCCAAACCCATGAGGTCCGGCCGGCGGCGCTAAGTCAAGGGCGCCCGCGGCGGATTTGAGCGCTGCGGCGTGCGGTGGACGCCAGCTCGCCTGGCAGCCGGCGGGATCAGAATGGCTCCTTGAACGGCCGCAGCTCGAGCTCGTGCGTCCAGGCCGAGCGCGGCTGACGATGGATTTGCCAATAGGTTTCGGCGATGGCATCGATGCCGATGAGACCGTCCTCACCCCGCGACCTGAGCAGGTCTGGTGCCCGGCTCAGCAGGCGCTGGCCATTGATGCCGCCGTCGATCACCACGTGCGCGACGTGGAGACCCTGCGGCCCGAACTCGCGCGCCATGCTCTGCGCCACCATGCGCAAGCCGGCCTTGGCCGCGGCAAACTGCGCAAAGCCCGGTTTGCCGCGCAGGCTGCCGGAGGCGCCGGTGAAGATGACCGTGCCGCGAGCCAGTGGGAGCAGCCGTCGGGCCGCCTCGCGACCGACGAGAAAGCCGGCAAAGCACCCCACCCGCCAGAAAGCCTCGAAGGTGTCGGCCGTGAGTTCGCGAAAATCGATGCGCTGATTGTTACCGGCATTGAATACAACGAGGTCGGTGGGCGCCAGGCCTTGGCCCGGCGCCATGGCGCGATCGAACAAGCGCTCGACATCGGCTTCCTGGGTTGCGTCGATCACGATCGGCTCGGCGCTGCCACCGGCCGCA
Organism: Hyphomicrobiaceae bacterium; assembly: GCA_035258605.1. Classification (GTDB taxonomy): domain Bacteria; phylum Pseudomonadota; class Alphaproteobacteria; order Rhizobiales; family Hyphomicrobiaceae; genus AWTP1-13. The sequence continues at coordinate 23,254 of DATFXD010000052.1, forward strand.
ACGATCGTGCCTGCCACCTGGTCGATCTTGTCCGCAGTGCGGCCGGCGACCAGAACGTGGTATCCCTCGCCGGCAAAACGCCGGCAGGCGGCGGCCCCCAGGCCCTGCTCGGCACCGACCCCGACGACGACAGCGGTTGGGCTATTCATGGCACGCCTGCGATGTTGGGGTTTGGCATGTTGCGGGCCTTGGCTGGTTCACGGGCGCACCCGCTCGAGACCTGCGCCGGCCAGCCTTGCTACTGGCTTTTCCTGGATCGGCCAGTTGATCAACGCGGCCAGCAGCCCGAGCGCAATCGAGATCCACCACATGGCGTCGTAGGAATGCGTCAGGTCGTAGAGCCGGCCTGCCAACCACACTCCCAGGAACGATCCCAGCTGATGTGAAAGAAATACGATGCCGAACAGCATCGACATCCACTGCGTGCCGAAGAAGGTCGCGACCAATCCACTTGTGAGCGGGATGGTTGCAAGCCACAGCAGGCCCAGAAGACCGCACAGGCTGATGACGGTGAGCGGCGTCATCGGCAGGTAGAGGAAGCCGAGGAACAGCACGGCGCGCCCAAAGTAGATGATGCCCAGTCCCTGTCGCTTCTCGACAAAGCGACCCGACTGGCCGGCAAGAAAGGTGCCGGCGATATTGGCAATGCCGATCACCGCCAAGGCGTAGGGGCCGACCCAGCTCGCCAACCCCTGGTCGAGGGTGAAGGCGGGTAGGTGCACCACGATGAAGGCGACCTGGAACCCGCAAACGAAGAAGCCCGCCGTCAGCAGCCAAAAGCTTGGATATCGACACGCCTCGGCCAGCGCCGCCTTGAAGGTCTGCTGGCGTGCGACGCCGTCCGTGCGCGGCGGCTTGCCGCTGATCGGCCAGGCGAGCGGGATCAACAGGGCGGTAATTGCCATCAGCCAGAGGAGGCTTTGCTTCCATCCCACCAATTCGATGAGCAGATGCATGACCGGCAGCGCCACGAAGCCGCCGATCCCCGCGGCCATGCCGATCGAGGCGATAGCCGACAACCGCTGCTCCGGCGGCGCCAACCTGCCGATGGTACCAACCAGCGAAGTGACGCCGGTGCCACTGACGCCGATGCCCATCAACACGCCGCTCAACAGCAAGTCGGTGGTCGATGCCGCGGCATAGAGCAAGTAGAGCCCGGCGATAGTGGTCAGCACGCAGACGGCGATGATGCGGCCGGCGCCGAACTTGTCGATCAAGCCGCCGGACAGCGGCGCCCCGACGCCCATCATCAGCTGGGCCAGCGCCATGGCCAGGCCGAACGGCTCACGACCGAGGTCGAGCGCGTGCGTGACCGGCGCCAGGTAGAGCCCCATCGACTGGGCGCGGCCCATCGAGATGCCGACGATGGTGCCGACAATCAGCACCAATAGCCACAATGGCAGCGGTGATGGCGTGCTTGGTTGCTGCATTGATCCCTCTCTTGATCCGGCTCAATGTCACGGCGATGTTGCCGGCGGCTTCAGCAGACAGGTCTCCGAACCATGCGCGATCAGCGCACCGCGCTCGTCCCAGACGCGGCCTTCGGCAGTGGCGATGCGTCCGCCGGCATGGATGATCTTGCCTTCGCAGGTGAGCTTGCCGGTGTGGGCGAACACCGGGCGCACGAAATTGATGCTCAAATCGATGGTCGTGTAGAGCTGCCCTGCCGGCAGCACCGAGTGCACGGCGCATCCCATCGCCGAATCCAACAAGGTGGCAATCCACCCGCCGTGCACGCTGCCAAGCGGGTTGTAGAAGCGCTCGGAGGGCGTGGCGCTGAAGCGGACGCGACCGGGCTCGGCTTCGGTGAGCCAAATATCGGTCTGGGCCGCGAATGGCGGCGCCGAACTGGAACCGTTGGCCAACCGGCGCAGCAGGTCAAGGCCTGTCAGCGGCTGGCTCGATGTTGCGTCCGCCGCGGCTACCGGGTGCGATGCATGGCTCATCCTGATCTTTCCCAATTTTTCTGCATATACAGGTATTAGACCTGCGCGGCAGGTCATAGGGCCAATCGTTCCAGCACCCGATCGAGGGCGGCATTGAGGGCTGGGGTCTCCCGCGTTCCCAACTTTTGCTCGAGCTGCCGTTGCGCCTCGACCCATCCCTGCCGTGCCGTTTCGAACACCTTGCGCCCGGCCGCCGTCAGCTGCAGCGCGCGCTGACGTCGGTCGCGACGATTGCGCGCCACCGCCACCATGCCTTGGCGCTGCAAAGGCCGAAGGTTTCGGGTCAGCGTCGTCGGGTCCATCACCAGTTTCTCGGCCAGTTCGCCGATGCTGATGCCAGCAAAGGTCGCGAGATGGCCGAGCACACCATATTGCGTCACCGTCAATCCGAACGGCGCCAGGCATTGGTCGTAGACCTGCGACACCCGTCGCGAGGCCTTGCGCAGGCGCAGACAGGTGCAGCCGCGCGCGACCGGCGCCGCAGGATGTTGGTTAGCGCTCATCGCCCGGGCATTACCTGTATATGCAGGTATTTGCAAGACGGCGGCGATCAATTGCGCGTTATCGCGGGGTGTGCCGCCTGCCAGCGCGGCGCCGGTGGGCAAGGCGAGGACAAGGGGGTGTTGGCGGCAAGATCAGGCACCCCGCACGCCGAGCTTGTGGCGCGGGCGCGGGTTCCCCGCCGTTGCCGGCGCGGGTGACGAGATAGATGCCGATCGCGACCGGCACGATGCCGAGAAGCTCGCCCGCCGTCACCTGCTCGCCGAGCAGCAGCCAGCCGAACAGCATGCCGAGCGGCGGCATCACAAAGTGGTAGGAACTCGCCGCCGTCGCACCCGAGACCTGCAACAGGTGGAACCACAACAGGTAGGCGAAGATCGATACAAACAGCGCCAGATACGCCAACGACCCCAGCAGCCGCCAGCTCGGCACCACGTCGTGCGCGCTTTCAAAGGTGAGCGCGAACGGCAGAATGGCAAGCCCGGCCGCCAGGCTTTGGACCGCGTTGCCGATCCACAGCCCACCGGACGGCGCCAGCCGCTTGAACAGGATGGTGCCGCCGACCAGCGAAATCAGGGCGGCGATGGTGAAGCCGATGCCAACCGGATCTTCGAGGCCGCCGGCAACGCGGCCCTGGACCACGAACGCGACGCCGCCGACGCCCAACAGCAGGCCAACGGCCTTTCGCCATGTCATTTGCTCCTTGAGGAACACCGCCGCCATGATTGCCGTCAGCACGGGATTGGCGCTGATCACCAGCGCCGCCAAGCCGGAGGAGATGCTGCGGATGCCGACATAGCTGAGGCCCAAGTAGGCGGCCTGGTTGGTGATGCCGAGCGCGGCGAACACCAGGCAATCGCGCCGCTCGAGCCGCAATGGCAGGCCGGTAGAGGCTGCCACCGCAAACATCACCGTCGCCGCCAGCAGGAAACGCGCCGCCAGCACGAGCAACGGCGGACAATCGGCGACCGCGAGCTTGGCCACGGAAAAGGCCGAGGCCCAGAGCAACGCGAAGGCCGCCACCAGCACCGGCAGCGGCAACCGTAACACCGGCAGCCGAGCCGCGCTTGCTCCCAAACTCACATGTGCGCTGCGCATGGGTCACGTCCTTTCTCGTGACCCAGATAGGGTGGCGCATTGTAATTTGGAAATTAAATGATACTATAATTTGCAGTGGAAAAACAAATACACGGAGGCGGCGACATGCTCGATCTCGACCTTCTCCGCAGCTTCGTCTCGGTCGTCGACACCGGCGGCTTTACGCGCGCCGGCGAGCGCGTCAACCGCACGCAATCGACGGTGAGCCAGCAGATCAAGCGGCTCGAAGACAGCCTGGGCTACCCGTTGCTCAATCGAAACGGCAGGCAGGCGACACCCACCGAGCAAGGCGAGCGGCTCGTCTCCTACGCCCGGCGGCTGCTCGCGCTGGCACAGGAGGCGCGCGATGTGGTGGCCCGCCCGGACAGTGAAGGCGTCGTGCGCCTCGGCATTCCGGAAGATTTTGCCGCCTACCGGTTGACGGAACTGTTGTCGGACTTTGCCCGCTCGCGACCGGGTCTGCGGCTCGACGTGCGCTGTGGTCTGAGCGTGCAGGCGCGCCGGGCGATCGAGCGCGGGGAACTTGACCTGGCGCTTTTCAAACGCGACGCCGGCGAAGGTGGCGGCATGGCTGCCTGGCCCGAACGCTTGCATTGGGTCACCAGTCGCAAGCATCCGATCAATTTCCGCCGCGACCCACTGCCGCTGGTGATGTCGGAGCAGGGTTGCCTCTACCGCAGCCGCATGATCCACGCCGCCGAAGCCGCCGGGCGGGCCTGGCACATGGCCTACACCAGCCCCAATCTCGCCGGCATTCAGGCCGCGGTCTCGGTCGGCATCGGCGTCAGCATCCTGCCCGAGGTCGCAATTTTGTCCGAGCATCGCCTGCTCAGGCGCAAGGACGGCTTTCCGATGATCACCGACACCGAGGTAGCCCTGGTCGTGGCGCCCAATGCCACGGCCGCTACCCGCCGCCTCGCCGAGCTGTTAGCCGAGTTCTGCTCGGCGGCCGACCCACGCAAGGCCGCCTAAACGCGCAAAACGCCCTGTCGCTGGTCTGCGATCGAATACCAAGCGTGGACCTTGTGCGGACGCGCGCCGCGCCGCCGCTGGACGCGCGATCAGAGCTGCGCCCGCAGCACCGCGAAGCTCCGCAATCGTCAAACACCTCAAGCCGCGCCGCGCCGCGGCTAGACCGCGGACGCGTAGGCGTCATAGGCGGCCTCGACAGCCGCCCCGGCCGGCGGCGAAAGCCCGGCGCGGCGCAGCACCGCCTCGAGCGCGCCGAGGCACAGCAAAACGTTCTGTTTGCGGCAGTTGTACCCCATGGTGCCGATCCGCCAGATGCGGCCGTGCAACGGCCCAAACGACGTGCCGATCTCGATGCCGAAGTCGTCGAGCAACGCGGCGCGCACGTTGTCGCCATCGATGCCGTCGGGGACCTCAACGCCAGTGATGCTCGCCATTTTGTGCCGCTGGTCGCCGAACAAGGCCAGCCCCATGGCCTGGAGGCCGGCGACCATGGCGCGACTGGCCGCCGCGTGGCGTGCGAAAGCCGGCGCCAGACCTTCGCGCAGCACGATGCGGGCGCACTCGCGCGCGGCATAGAGCATCGAGGCCGCTTCGGTGTGGTGGTTGAGCCGGGCTTCGCCCCAATAGTCGATCAGCATCGCGAGATCGAAATAATTCGAGGCTATCCTGAGCCCATCGGCGGCAACCGTGCCGGCAGCGCGGATGCCGGCTTCGACGTGCTTGCGCCGCAACACGATGCGTTCGACGCGCTCGCTGAAGGTGATGGGCGCCGCGCCCGGCGGACCGGACAGGCATTTCTGCAGGCCCGCCGATGCGGCATCGATCTGCCAGGCATCGACCGCAAATTCCATGCCGCCGAGGGTGGCGGTCGCATCGACATAAAGCAGACAGTCATGACGCCGGCAGATCTCGCCGATTTCCGCCAGCGGCTGCGCCATGGTGGTGGAAGTGTCGCCGTGCACGATGGCCACCAGCTTCGGCCGCGTGCGCCTGACCGCATCGGCGACCACATCCGGCTCGAACACGCTGCCCCAGGCGGTCTCGATCGTCTCGACCGCGGCGCCGCAGCGAGCCGCGATCTCGGCCAACAGGTGACCAAAGCGGCCGAAGATGGGCACCAGCACGCGGTCACCGGGCTCAAGCACCGACACCAGCAGCGCCTCGATGCCCGCCCGCGCCGTGCCATCGACGAGGAAGGTGCGATTGCCGGTCTGAAACAGCTGGCGATAGAGCACCATGGTTTCGTTCATGTAGGCCGTAAACTCGGGGTCGAACTGGCCGAGCAGCGGCATCGACATCGCCCGCAACACGCGCGGATCGACGTTGATCGGCCCGGGCCCCATCAGCAGGCGCGGGCTGGGGTTCAGTTCATCGTAGAGCAGGGCTGAGGCCGGTGGCTGGGGCATTGGGCTGCCTGATCGTTGATCGCGCGGCACGCGCTTGTGCTGCCACACCGCGGCGGGCATCGACGCAAACATCGCCGCGCCGGCTCGGCCCCGGCGCCCGTGCATGTGGTGCCAAACGCCTCTGGTCGCCGCCCTCGAGCATGCCGTTGGTCGCCGCCACCGCGATGCCGTTGCTAGGCATGGCGAATTCGTGCGCGCAAGTCAACGTTGCAACCACGCCGTCGCCAGTAACCCTGCCGCCGCCAGCATCGCGATCGCCGGCCAACGGGAGGCCCGCGCTGAACGCGCTGCTCGTATGGCCCGTTGCCGTTGGCGATTTGCAGCTGTCGGGTTCGGCATCGACGGCAATGCCACCGGTCTCGGCGGTTGGGCGTGACCCTGACGAGCTTAATCAGCCGCCGGCGTCTTGCTGCCGGCGAGTTCGGCTTCGAGCTCGGCGATGCGGGCCTGCAAATTGGCAATTGTCGGTGCGATTTCGGCCAACGTGAAGCGCGGCGTGATATGCTGCGAGCAATTCCAATCGTAGGCTTCCACATCGATGACGATGCCGCGCTCGACCGGGGCACGGGCGGCCTCGTCCACCAAAGCCTGCGCCAGCTCCGGCGTCTCCGCCAGTTTGACGATGCGGGCGCGACCCAAGAGCTTCAACCGGGCCCGGCGCGGATAATCCATCAAGAACAGGGCAACGCGACTATCGTCGGCGATATTGCCGACGCTGATGTATTGGCGGTTGCCGCGGTAATTGGCAAAGCCAACCCGGTCCGGTCGCAGCACCTTGATCAACCCGGGCGGGCCGCCGCGATGCTGGACGTAGGGCCAGCCGTCCGCACCGACCGTTGCCATATAAAAACTGTCGCGGGTGGCGATGAACTGCGCCTCGCGCTCGCCCAACCGATCGGCCTCCCCCGCAATCTGATCATGCCGGCTATAGCCGGCACGACTGCCGTACTCGGTTTGCGCGGCCTTGATCGAGGGGGTGAAGAGCAGGTTGAGAAAACGCGAGGTCATTGAGCAATCCTTAAGTTCCAACCTGTGAATTTGCGCATCGGCGCAAGGCGGCAGCCCCTATCGCCAACGCCGGCGATTGCGGCGCCAGACGCCTATAGCCCAAGCTCGGAAAGCCCCGGATGGTCAACCGGTCGCGGGCCCTGCGGCCAGCGGAATTTGCGCGCGGCCTCGGTGATCGGCAGGTCGTTGATGCTGGCATAGCGCAGGCGCATCAGCCCTTGGTCATCAAACTCCCAATTCTCGTTACCATAGGAGCGCAACCAGTTGCCGGCATCGTCGTGCCATTCATAGGCGAAGCGCACGGCGATGCGATTGTCGGCAAAGGTCCACAGCTCCTTGATCAATCGATAGTCGAGCTCGCGCGTCCATTTGCGGCTCAGGAACGCCTTGATCTCGGCGCGCCCCACCGGGAATTCGGCGCGATTGCGCCAGCGGCTGTCCTCGGTATAGCCGAGCGCGACGCGCTCGGGATCGCGCGTGTTCCAGGCATCCTCGGCCATGCGCACCTTTTGCACGGCGGTCTCGTGTGTGAACGGAGGAAACGGGGGACGGCTCATGATGTCATGCTCCTTGTTGTCACCTACGCATGCCCGATTGCAATCTTCCGGTTCCGGCTCGAGCGGGGCTCGGCCAGCAGCTCGCCTGGCAAGGCGGCGAGGAACACCCGGAACGGTTTTGAGGATCGAAGCCCGCGGCACATGACCAGGCTCCCGTGCAACAGCATCACCGCCCGTTCTGCCCGCGCTCTCGACTCGGCTGGCGCGTGACCGGCCTCGCGGGCAAGCGCCATGAATGCCTTGATCAGGGCTTCAAACGCGCGCTTGATCGCCGCGGCAAACGGCCCGTTGTCGGTGTGCGGCGAGGCGAGCATGTTGAGCAGGCAGGCTTGGCGACCGCTGGCATAGAAGGCATCGAGATTTTTGACCACCATCGCGATCCGCTCGGCGGGCGAACCCTGGCCGGCCAATGGCGACAGAATGTTGGTCGCATACCAGGACAGGGCAGCCGCCAGCACCTGTTCGGCCATCTGCTGCTTGCCGTGCGGGAAACGATGATAGAGGCTGGCCTTTTTAAGGCCTGTGGCCGCGGCCAGCATCGCCAGCGAAGCTCCCTCGTAGCCGATGTCGCGAAACACACGGCTCAAGCGCCCGACCAGTTCCTGCTCCTCGATCGTCTGCGGGCGTGCCATCTCGATGCCAATGCCGATTTCAGGCCGCGGGCGCCGGCCCAGCCGGTCTGTCGTCCCGCCGTCAACGCCGAATGCGGGTGTCGGTGACATAAAACCGATCGTTCGGTAAAACAAGGGCAGCGCAATTTTCGAGAGTGGCGACCTTGCCGCCGCAACGCTCACAAGGTCGTGAGTGAGGAGCCGCGGACAGCGCCGCGGCCTGGCTCCAGACCGTCACCATCGCCGTGCCCGATTGCGCGCCGCGCGCTCGCCTCTTGGCGCTGCAGGTGCCCTTGTAGAGCGCCGCCCGTGCCTCCAGATCAAGTCGAGGCGCCGGGGGGACCATTTGCGGTCGCCCGGCGGCGCATCCGCCGATTGGGACCCGGACAAGTGGACAGGCTCTACCTGAAAGCCGCCCTCGGCCTCCTGCAGCTCCCGCTGATGGTGGGCGTCCTGGTTTTCCTGCCGGCAGGAACCTTCGACTATTGGCAGGCGTGGCTGTTCATGGCCGTGTTCTTTACCGTTTCACTGGCGCTGACCGTCTACCTTGCGATCAACGATCGACCGCTGCTTGAGCGGCGCATGCGCGCCGGCCCGGCCGCGGAAACAGAACCGGCGCAGAAGGTCATCATTCGAGTTGCCCTGCTCTTGATCGCGGCGCTGCCCGTCGTCTCCGGCCTCGACCACCGGTTCGGATGGTCGCAAATGCCGACCGCGGTTACAATTTTTGGCAATGCGCTGATCATCATCGCCTATATCGGCTTCTATTTCGTATTCCGGGCCAATACCTATGGCGGTGCCACCGTTGAGATTAGCGAGGGTCACAAGGTCATTTCCAGCGGCCCCTACGCGATCGTTCGCCACCCGATGTATAGTTGGGCACTCCTCATGCTGGTCGGGATCCCGCTGGCGCTCGGCTCATGGGTGGCGTTGCTGATGCTTGGGCCCGCCATCGCCGTAATCGTTTGGCGGCTGATCGACGAAGAGCGGCTTTTGACGAACAACCTGCCAGGCTACGCCGACTATAAACGCGCGGTGCCACATCGGCTGCTACCATTCCTGTGGTGACAGCCATCGGCGTTGGTTCCGGCTTGGCGATCACCGTCCGTGCAGGCGACGGTCAACTTGCTTGCGCCTAGCCGAAGAACGCTTCGAAATGCGCGAGCACCTCGGCCGGTTGCTCCTCGGCCAAATAGTGGCCGCTGTCGACGGCACCGCCAGCAACCTCGGCGGCGCAATAGCGGCGCCAGGTGTCGAGCGGCGCGTACCATTGGCCGATCTTGCCTTTGGCTCCCCACAGCACCAGCATTGGACATTGCACCTTGACCCCGGCGCTGCGGCTGGCGCGATCCTGTTCCAGATCAATGGTGGCCGCCGCCCGGTAATCCTCGCACATGCCGACGATCGTCTCGGCGCGGCGCGCCGCGGCAAGGTAGTCGGCCAGGGCGTCGGGATGGAAGAGGTCGGCCGCCTTTCGCCCGCGCGAGGTGTGCGCCATGAACCAAAGCTCGGGCGCCTCATTAATCAGCACCTCGGGGAAGGGATGCGGCTGGGCAAACCAGAACCAGTGATAATAGCCGAGCCCGAATGCCATATCGGCGCGCTCGAAATGCTCGATGGTCGGCACAATGTCGAGGGCAGCGAATTTAATCAATCGTTGCGGATGATCGAGCGCCAGGCGATGCGCAACGCGGGCGCCGCGATCGTGGCCGGCAACAAAGAAGCGTTCGTGCCCGAAGTGACGCATGACCTCGACCATGTCCGCTGCCATTGCCGTCTTGGCGTAAGGCGCGTGATCGGCCGTAGCCGGCGGCTTGAAGGACCCGCCGTAGCCTCGCAGGTCCGGACAAATGACGCTGAACCGCGCCGCCAGGGTCGGCGCCACCAGATGCCACATCAGATGCGACTGCGGGTTGCCGTGCAGCAGCAGCAAAGGTGGCCCGGAGCCGCCGTAGCGAAGGCGGATGCTGCCATCACGGACCGCGACATGCTCAAGGGTGAACCCCGGAAACAGCATGGTACTCGTCCCTCCACCGGTTCCATTGCCCACTATAATCGCCGCCAGGCCAGAGAATAGCGGGAAGGGTTGGCGGCAGCCACGGAGCTCGCCGAGCGTGTCGTCACCGCTCGCCACTTCGAGCGCTTCGGGTTTAGGCTAGGCAAAGGGCGCCTGGCGATAGAGCGGCACCCGGCGCGCCAAAGGAGATGACCATGATTGATCGCATCGATCATATCGTCATGAACTGTCGAGATGTCGAGACCACCGCCGCCTGGTACGAGCGGGCGCTCGGACTTCGGCGCGAGGCCTACGTCAGTCCGGCGGAACCGGGGGAGCGGATTGCGCTCAAATTCGGAAAGCACAAGATCAACCTGCGCCCAACCGGCAGTGCCGGCTGGGCGACGGCAAAGGCCGATGCACCAGGCTCCTTGGATTTTTGTTTCATAACCGAGGGCAGTCTCAAGGCGGTGATCGAGCGCCTCGAGCGCTGTGGCATCTCCGTCACCGGTCCGACCCCGCGTAGCGGTGCGCTTGGACCGATGACCTCGATCTATTGCGAGGATCCCGACGGTAACCTGGTCGAAGTTGCCAGCTATGCCGTCGATGCCATGAGCTGAGTGTCGGCACCGAGCCCTGCTGCCGTGGAGGGAGCTCGGCATCCCGCGTGGGGCGCGCGCCCGATCGGAATGCGGGGCGGCGCCGGCCGCACGGCGCGATCCCGATCGCCGCCTCGCTTTGCCCGCTGCGCTTGCCAGCCATGATACGGCGCTGCAAGCGCAGCAAAGGCGCGGCCGACGACCCCAAGCCTGCTCCTGAGGTCACGCGGTTTGGCCGCCGCACGAGCTGCCCGCACCGGCGGTGCAACCAAAGCAATGGCGCGCCGTGACGATGTCGCGCGCCTGCCAGCTCGCCTCATCGAATTGCGAAATGTGCGGCCCCTCCGGCAACGCGATCTCGAGGTCAAGCATCTGATTGAAGTCGCAGTCGTAGAGGCGTCCATCCCAGCCGACGGACAGCGTGTTGCGACACATGAGCCCCGCGATCGCCGCCGGATTGAAGGCCTGCACCAGCTTTTGCATGTAGGCCTCGAGGTTGCCGCTCTGCTGCAGCCATTCGAGGAAGCGCGCAATCGGCATGTTGTTGAGCATGAACAGGCGATCGAAGGTGACGCCATAGTTGCGCTCGAGCGACTGGCGCCACTCGCGCTCGGCGGTGGCTTGCGCGGCTGCGAGAAAGGCGCCGGCCGGGTTCGAGACCAGGGTCAGACGGCGCTCGGGGTTGCCGCGTCCATAGCCCTCGGCATTGAGCAGCCGCATCGCTTCGATCGAACGGTCGAACACACCTTGCCCGCGCTGGGCATCGGTGTTGGGCCGCCGGTAGTGGGGCAGAGAGGCGACCACCTCGACCTGGCGCTGTGCCAGCCATTCGATCAGCCCCTTGTTGCGCGGCAGCAGCAACACCGTCAGATTGCAGCGATCCATGACGTGTTTGCCGGCGGCACGCGCGGCTGCCACCAGGTCGCGAAAGCGCGGGTGCAGCTCCGGCGCGCCGCCGGTGATGTCGACGGTGTGCGCGCGAGAGCGCGCGATGGCGGCGATGACCTGATCGACGATGGCATCCGACATGACGGCATCGGTCCGATCGGGTCCAGCATCGACATGACAATGGCGGCAGGTCATGTTGCACAATTTGCCAACGTTGACCTGGAAGATCTCGAGCGCCGCCGGCCGCAGCTGGTCTTGGGTTAGCGTCGCAAACTCGACCGCCGCACCCTGGCGTTCGATCGCGACCGCACTTAGAACGCGCAATTGCTCGGCCGTCGACGCCAGCGCTGCGCGGCGTCGACGCAGGCTGGTTGCCGCCCGCGGCGTGCGGTGATCATTGGCGAGGTCTTCAGTGACTTTGCCGAGAGGCTCCATGCTGGTTACATCCCCAGTTTCTGTACCTGCTCCCGCATCTGCATGCCGTGCACGAGCGAGGCCCCACCCCGGATGGCGACCGCGACGTGGAGCGCCTCGGTCATCTGTTCGACATCGGCGCCTTTTTCCTGACAGTCGCGCGTGTAGGCGTCGATGCAATAGGGGCACTGGACGGCGTGAGCCACCGCCAGGGCGATCAAACTCTTCTCCCGGGCAGTCAGCGCACCATCGGCAAACACCGCCGCATAATAGTCGAAGAACTTGTTGCCGAGCTCGGGCTTCACATCGGCGATCTTGCCGAAGTCGGCAAGGTGCTGCGCCTTGTAGTATTGCGACATGTCGTCAACTCCCATCGGGGCGGCAAGCCTCATGCCCAGACATATAGCATCGACGCGCGCGCACCCAAGCCGCCCTGCCGTGGTAGCGCCGATGGCTCCTGGTGGGCGCCCTCAGCCCGCATTGAGGCGAGGTTGGCTTGCCTCAGCGCCGGCCGGCGTCTCGCGCACCCGCTGCCCGTTCGGATCGGCGGCGCAGCCCATGACGCGAAGGGCTCAGCGTGCGGGCGTCTGGTTTGGCCTTGACCGGAGCCAGTGGCCTCGGGAAGGCCTTTGCCAGGTGCCGATCACGGCCGCGGCGCCCCGGTGCACGGCGCCGGCGCCATTGACAATCATGGCGCTGCGGTTGGTGAGCGGGGCTGCTAGAAGGATGCCTTCACGAGCAGGAGGAAAACATGTCATTTGCAAGTAAGTTCTTGATGACCGCCTTGTTTATTCCGGCTTTTGCCGCGTCCGCCAGTGCACAAGCCCCGCAGACCGAAAAGAACGTGTCGATGAAGATGGCGCTGATGATCATCGAGGGCACGCTCGAACAATGCACCAAGGACGGCTACAAAGTCTCGATCGTCATCGTCGACAAGGCCGGCAACGTCGCAGCGTCTCTCCGCGGCGACGGCACCAACCCGCACACCATGGAGTTTGGGCGCCTCAAGGCCTATACCGCCCGCACCCGCGGCCAAACTTCGCAAGAGTTCAAAACCCTGACCGACAAGCCCGAGAGTGCCTACCTGAAGCAAATTCCCAATGTGGTTGCCGTCGGCGGTGGCGTTCCGATCAAGGTCGGCAACGAAGTCATTGGTGCGGTTGGCGTTTCCGGCGCCCCCGGCGGCGAAAAGGACGAGGCCTGTGCGATGGCCGGCATCGCCAAGGTGGCGGGCAGCTTGCAGTAGGCGAGCGAGCTGGCGCTTGCTCTAGGCCAGACCATTCGCAGCCGGCCCTTGTCGGGCCGGCCGAGGTGGCGCGTCGCCGGCGCGAGCCGGTGACCGCTCACCGTCACGGGCCGCCGACGACAATATCCGTGCTCAAAGCCCCGGCGACCGCTAGCCCGGTTGCTCCTATCACAACTTTCCAATGGGGGCCGCGGCAACGTCAGCCCGGCGGCATCTGCGCAGGCGTTGCCGACGCGGGTGGCGTCCATAGCATGCGGGGAACGCCGGCATCCCGAGCCCCTGGCCATCGGGAGCCCCACCCCCGTTTCCTCCTCCTGAACTGGCGCTCCCCGCCACCAACCCGATGGGGCCGTCGCGCACCGACTTTGGCACACTTTGTCGTGATCTCATCGTGATGAGGCGCCTGCGCCCGATCGCAACCCACCCCGGCGACATCAGGCAAGGCCGCCATTCTCCCGATGTACCTTGGTCCCTCCGAAAGCCCCGCCCAACGTCCCTATTCCTCCCATCTACGTGGCGCCTACAACGTTGTTGCAGGGCGGGGGAAGGCGCATGCCCCACGGAAGCGAACCGAAAAATACCCGGCACGTGCCCGACGTGATCGCCGCGTTGTGTACGGCCGTCGCTGTCCTCGCCGCCTGCGGCTTGCTCTGGGTCACGCTGACTTGGGAGCCGCTCCACTAGGTGCTCCACTCGGCGCTGGCATCAGCGAACCCCAAGCGGCGGTCCGTTGGCGGTCGATTTTGGCAATTGCGCCCCGAATGTGATGCGCCTGCAATTGCCTTCGGCCACGAAATGTACCATTGAAAGCTATGCGACAGTTGCATGCGGGACTGCGGACGCTGTTGCTACTCGTGATCTCGCTCACGGTGGCAGCCTATCCGCTCGCGCGTGCCCTCAGCCTCGGTCACCTTTGGGCCGATGCGGCGACCCAGTTTGAGGTCGTCATCTGTACCGCCCACGGCACCATCGTCGTCGATGACACCACGGGCAATCCGCAACCCAGCAAGGACCACCCGTCCTGTCCCTGGTGCGCCGTCGCCGGCGGCGCGACCGCGAAACTGGCCGCGGTTACCGCCGCCCCACCCCGTCTCTTTGACGCACGCCCGCTGGCACGCCATCGGCTGGCCGCGGCGCGCTCGACGGTGCCGACACCATTTGCGGACTGGCCGGCGCATGCGCCCCGTGGGCCGCCGTTGATTGCGGGCGTCTGACCCCAGCGTCCTTTCCTCCTCGTTTCTGTTGCGTCGTCGTGTGGTCGGCAACCGGTCACACGCAGTTGCGGCTTTTCTCACGGAGAACCCTCATGCCGATCAGGCTCGCCTTGGCGACCGTCGGGGGTGTACTGTTCATCGCGCATCCTGCCTTCGCTCACCACCCAACCGCGGTTTCGGGAACGGGTGGCGCCGGCCCCATCAACACCATCTCGGCAACCACCCTCGACCAAGGCCAAAGTGCCTTCGGGGCGGTCTATGAGTTCATCAATTTCGGGGGCCTCAGCGATGCCGCCCTGGTGGCGGGTGCTCAGCTGTCTGGCAGCCATGACCACAGCATCAAGACCATCGAGAGCGTGGCGCTCACCTACGCCTATGGCGTTACCAACGATCTGACGGTGTCGGTGCGGTTACCCTGGATCCGGCGCACCGGCATCCGCGAGGCCGAGATCGAGGACCCCGCCGAGCCACCGGAGATTTTCAATCGTGGCGACAACTCCGGCATCGGCGACATGACCTTTCTCGGACAGTACCGGTTTTATAACAATCGCACGTCCCGGACGGAGGCGGCGGTGCTGCTCGGCGTCAAGGCGCCAACCGGTGTCACCGACCGCGTGACCAATCAAGGCGAGCCGTTCGATGCCGAATTTCAACCAGGTTCTGGTTCGTGGGACGGCTTGTTCGGCCTCGCCTATACGCAGCGCTTCGGGGCATGGTCGTTCGACGCCAATGCCCTCTACATGCTGGTCACTACCGGCATCCAGGACACCGACCTTGGCGATCGCGTCCTCTACAATGCCGCGATTTCCTATCGCCTACTGGGCGGCGCAACGGCCGGGACGCCCATGAAGCTGGGGGCGGCTTTGCCGGAGCCAATGTACCACGGCGGCCCGGGCGCCCACCAACACAGCCACGCCCATGAGGAAGCACCGAGCGGGCCGGCGCTGGACCTGGTGCTCGAGCTCAACGGCGAGTGGCACGCCAAAGAGGTCGAAAGCGGCGTCAAGGATCCCAACTCCGGCGGCAACACCCTCTATCTGACACCGGGGCTGCGGTTCTCGAAAGATAACTGGTCGAGCTTCGTGTCCGTGGGCCTGCCGATCCTCAACACCCTCAACGGCATCCAGTCGGAGCCGGACGTCCGGGTCGTGACGGGACTGTCTGTCAGCTTTTGAGTTGCTCAACGCGTAAAGGAGTAAACACCATGTCGAAGATCTTTCTGGCACTGCTTGCCGCAAGCTTTGCCGTTGCAATGGCGA
Source organism: Hyphomicrobiaceae bacterium (assembly GCA_035258605.1). Taxonomy (GTDB): domain Bacteria; phylum Pseudomonadota; class Alphaproteobacteria; order Rhizobiales; family Hyphomicrobiaceae; genus AWTP1-13. The sequence continues at coordinate 38,969 of DATFXD010000052.1, forward strand.
CGCCCGTGCTTGCCCATGGCGATGCCCCGCATCCAAAGTGCAAGAAGGGCTATGAGCTCAACGACGCGCACAAGTGCGTCAAGGCGACGACGAAATAGAGGCTCGAGCGATGGGCTCGCAGATGCCGGACGCCGCGCCGGCATCTGCGCGCGAGCCTAAGAGGTTTCCCCATGGATAAACGTATCGCCGCTGCTGCCCTCGCCGCCTGCGTCGTGGGCTTTGCCCCCGGCACGGCCCTGGCGCATGCGCACTTGAAGAAATCATCGCCCGCCGCCGGCGCCACCGTCGCAGCCGGGCCAAGCGAGGTCCGCCTCGAGTTCGATGAGGCTCTGGAGCCCCGCTTTTCCAAGGTCACCGTCGAGGCAAAGGGCGGCAAGCCGGTGCCGTCGGAGCCCGCCTCCGAGCCAGGCCAGGCGACGATATTGATCGTCAAGTTTGCGCAACCGCTCGAGGCCGGCAGCTATAAGGTGAACTGGCAAGCGGTCTCGGCCGACACCCACAAGGTCAAGGGCAGCTTTAACTTCCAGGTGCGGCCGTAAGGTTCGGGCACCCGCGACCGGTGCCCGGGTGGCAACCCGGCAGCCGGGGAGGGCGCGGCGTCGTGGCCCAAGGGTGCGAGGGGGCCGATGGCGCTACCGGCGACATGCCGGCTAGGCCCGCGTGCGCTGCCGGCTGCTTGGCCGCTGCTGCTTGGCCGCTCGTCATGTTGGCGGGCCGGGCCAACCCCTTTACCTGCTGCAACAGCTGCTGGCCGTGCTTGGCGCCCGCCGAGCCGGCCGTTATTCTGCCTGGTGCGGGGAAGGTTCACGCGTGCCGGGGCGTGGATGATAAGGTCTGATCTGCGATGCAGCGTGTTGTCCCGGCAGCGGCATTGCCGCGCAAGGCACCAACGGCCTCAGCCTGGCGCGCGGTCGCGAGCACGGCGCTGCCGTTCATCGTTGTCGGTGGCCTGTGGGAACTGGCGGCGCGCCTTGAGATGTTTCCCCCGCGCCTGTTTCCATCGCTGGCAACCATTGCCGCGACCATGGTGCGCCTGACGGCATCGGGCGCGCTTCCTCTGCACGCCGCCGAGACCCTCGTGCGGCTGTTGTGCGGTTTCCTGCTGGCGGCCGGCATCGGTCTCCTGATCGGGATCGCCATGGGGCGGTGGCGCCTGGCCGAAGACTTGGCCCTGCCGCTTGTCAGCATGGCCGCCCCGATCCCCGGCATCGCCTATGCACCACTGTTTTTGCTGTGGTTCGGTCTCGGCAGCGCCTCGACCGTGGTGTTGGTCGGGTTTGTGTCGAGCTTCCCCATCATTCTCAACACCTGGATGGGCGTGAAGGCGGTGAAGCCCGTCTGGCTGCGCTCAGCGCTCGCCATGGGCGCCGACAACCGTCGGCTGTTCCACAAGGTGATCCTGCCGGCGGCACTGCCCTACATCCTGAGCGGCGTGCGCCTCGGCCTGGCACAGGCGTGGCGCATCCTGGTGGCCGTGGAAATGCTGGCCGCGGTCCCTTGGGGCCTGGGCTGGATGATTTTTGGGGCGCGCGAGTTCCTCAACACCGATGTCATGTTGGCGGGCGTTGCCGTCATCGGCGGCATCGGTCTTGCCCTGGAGAAACTGGTGTTCAAGCGGCTTGAGGAGTTCACCGTCGTGCGCTGGGGAATGATGACGTGAGCACATCGGCCGACCGTCCCCGCTCGCGCTGGCGGGTCGCCGCCGCCCTCATCGTGATCGGCGCGCTTTACGAAGGGGTCGCGCGCAGCGGCACCTTTCCGGCCGCGCTGCTGCCGACACTGCCGACCGTGGCCAGGGCCATGGCCGACGGCATCATCGACGGAAGCTTGCCGGCCCACGCTCTGAGCACGCTCTCCAGGGTGTTGCTGGGCCTTGCGATCGGCATCGGCATTGGCCTGCCGCTCGGCGTTCTGATGGGCCGCTACCGTCCGGTCGAGAACTTCGTGTTGCCGCTTGCCGGTGCCTTGATGCCGATTCCGTCATTGGCGTGGGTGCCGGTTTTCATCCTCTGGTTCGGCCTCGGCAATGCCGCCGCCGTCGCCATCGTCACCTACGCGGCGCTGTTTCCAATGCTGCTCAACGCCTGGTCGGGGGTACGCGCGGTCAATCCGATCTGGCTGCGCGCCGGCAGCGCCATGGGCGCGGGCGAGCACACCTTGTTCTGGAAGGTGATCCTGCCTGGCTCGCTGCCGTTCCTGATCATTGGTTTGCGGCAGGCGTTCTTGCGCGCCTGGATCGCCGTGGTCGGCGCCGAGATGCTCGCCGCCTCCGACTGGGGTCTCGGCTGGGTCATCTTTGATGCCAAGGAGTTCCTGCGGGCCGACATCATGCTTGCCGCGCTGGCCGTGATCGGCCTCATTGGCTTTGCCTTCGAGCGCCTGGTGTTCGGTTCGCTGGAGCGCGCCACGGTGCTGCGCTGGGGCATGGTCCGTGCACAGGAGCCATGAGGCCCGGCTATGCCCCACATCGAGCTCCGCGACGTCTCCCTCACCTACGACACGCCGTCGGGGCGCGTCGCCGGCGTGGCCGGCGCCAGCTTTAACGTCGAACAATCCGAGTTCGTCTGCCTGGTCGGTCCCAGCGGCTGCGGCAAGTCGACCCTGCTCAACATTATTGCCGGCTTCCTGCTGCCCACCGCCGGCGAGCTGCGCATTGGCGGCAAACCCGTGACCGGGCGCGATATCGACCGCGGCATCGTGTTTCAGGATTTCGCGCAGCTGTTTCCCTGGCGCACGGCGCTGAGCAACGTCGCCTTCGGCTTGGAGATGCGCGGTCTGCGCCGGCCCGAGCGTGAACGGATCGCGCTCGAGCAACTGCGCCTCGTCAAGCTGGAAAAATTCGCTAAAGCCTACCCGCACCACCTCTCCGGCGGGATGCAGCAGCGGGTCGCCATCGCCCGCGCCCTCGCCTACGATCCAGCCGTGCTGCTGATGGATGAGCCGTTCGCCGCCCTCGATGCCCTGACCCGTGATGATATGCAGCGGCTGCTGGCCGAAGTCTGGCACCGCAGTCGCAAGACGGTGGTGTATGTGACCCACAATGTCGCCGAAGCCGTCTATCTCGCCGATCGGGTGGTGGTGATGAGCCCGCACCCCGGCACCGTCAAATGCCAGCTGTCGATCAGCTTGCCGCGGCCGCGTGATCCCCTGAGCGTCGAATTCCTGGCCTGCCAGAAGGAGCTGTTGGGGCACCTGACCCGCCCACCGGAACCGTGACGGCGCGGTTCGCCAGTCGGTCATTGCCCCCTTGGTGAGACCCGACTGCGCCATGTCAAGACGTGCAACCAATGAGGGGAGGAGAGGATGACGACACGGCAAACTATCACGCGGCGCCACTGCCTTACGGTCGGCGCCAGCGCGCTGGCCCTGGGTCTGCCGCGTCCGCGCCAGGCCGCCGCGCAGACGGCGGCCATCCGTCAAGGCTATCAGACCAATTTGTGGGGCATGCCGACCTACTATCTGTTGCGCTCCGGTGCGCTGGAGAAGCGCGGGCTGAAATGTGAGGAATTCGGCGTGCCCTCGGGCAACCTCACCATGCAACAAATGGTGGCGCGCCAGGTCGATCTTGGCACCTATGCCGGGCCCTCCTTCATTCTCGGCCACGACAAGGGCGGCCTCGTCGGCATCGCCGTCATCGAAGAGGTCGGGCGCACCGCGCGGATCATGGCGCGCCAGGAGCTGGGATTGACCAGGGTCGAACAGTTGAAGGGCCTCAAGGTGGCCAATCAGACCGGCTCGTCGGTCGGCAATATCTTCGTCGATCAGATCGCGCCGGCGGCCGGCCTGAAAAAAGGCGACTACCAGGAAGTGCGCATGGATGTGAACAACATGGTGGCGGCGCTTGCCGCCAAGACCGTCGATGCCATGGTCAATGTCGAGCCCTACAATGCCATTGCCGAGGCCGATGGGCTCGCCACCACCATCATGGACTACTGGGAGGTCGACAAGATGCCGGTGTTCATGGCCGCCACGCCGGAGTTTGCCGCCAAAAGCGCCGACGGCATCGTCGCCTATCTCAAGGCCTGGCTCGAGGTCGCGCGCGATTTTGCCAACAGCCCCGACAAGGTCGCCGATACCATCTACGGCTTTTATGCCAGCAAGGGTTACGCCATGTCGCAACCGACCTTCCGCAAGGCGCTCGCTACCGTCGACGTCAATCCCGACTTCCCCGCCGACCTGGTGCCTTATCTTCAGCGCCACGCCGAGGTGTTGCTGAAGGAGAAGAAAATCGCCGCGCTCCCCGACTGGAGCAAAGCCTTGCGCCGTGAATTCATGGACCAGGCGCGCGCCTGACGAGCGAGAACATTCGCTACCGCCGTTGCGGCCCGACCACAAGGAGATGAGAGATCATGGGCGCCATCGCCAAGCCTGCGCAGCAGCCGATCATCCACAACTTCAAGCTGATTGCCCATCACGAGCTCGCTGGCTTCGGTGGCATGGGCGAGGGGATGTCGATCCAGATCGCCGGCGATGGCCGCCGCATACTATGGCTGGCGCACGAGAGCGCACCCAAGAATTTCACCGGCGTCGACGTTTCCGACCCGCGGGTGCCGAAGATCGTGGTGCAGACGGAGCTGCCGGAGCAGCACATGCGCTCCAATTCCTTGGAAACCGTGGGCGACATCATGGCCGTTGCCTATCAGACCCAACGCCACGGCGAGCGGCCGGCGGGGTTCGAGCTGTTCGATATCTCGGTGCCGGAAAGGCCCCGCTCGATTGCCTTCGTCGATGCCTCGGGGCCAGGGTCGCGCGGCGTGCATCAATTGTGGTTCTGCGACGGCAAGACGGTGCACATGGCGGCCGGGGCGCCCGATTTCACGCCGAGCAATCCGCTCGATGATCAGTTCTATCGCGCGTTCGACGTCAGCAACCCGGCAAAGCCGGTGGAGGTCAGCCGCTGGTGGCTGCCGGGGACGCGGGTCGGAGATGCCGAGGCACCACCCCGCCGCCACCAATCGCCCCGCTACGACATGGGTTTCCGGGCCCACAATACCAACGTCTATCCGCAGCGCCCGGACCGCTGCTATCTGGGCTACATCGACGGCGGCATGTTCATTCTCGACATCTCCGACCGGGCGAACCCCAAACCGGTTTGCCGTTGGGACAACTCGCCGCCGTTCTCAGGCTTCACCCATACGGTGCTGCCGCTGTTCGAGCGGGAGTTGCTGGTAGTGACTGACGAGTCGGTGGTTGACGGCGCCGGCGATTGGCCGAAGCTGATCTGGCTTCTTGACGCTCGCGAGGAGACCAATCCGATCCCCATATCCACCTGTCCCGTCGCCAACGTCGAGGACTACGCCGGTCGCGGTGGCCGGTTCGGCGCCCACAACATTCACGAGAACGTGCCACGCCCCACCGCATGGCACTCCGACCGCATCATCATCGGCACGTTTTTCAACGGCGGGCTGCGGGCCTACGACATTGCCGATCCCTACCGACCTCAGGAAATTGCCGCCTTTGTGCCGGAGGCGCCGCGCGCGGCGCCGACCGGCGCCATCCAACTCAACGATGTCTTCGTCGATGAGCGGCAAATCGTCTATGCCGTCGATCGTCATATCGGCGGCCTCTACATCCTGGAGTTTGCCTTCTGACCCGATGGGCGCTCGATGCCACAACAGTGGGCAAAGGTCGGATGGCACCGCACAGGCCATGGCACCGTTGCGCGCCGGCTTTGGCGTTTGGCGGCGGCGCGGCCGCCGAGCTGCGGCGCCATCGACACCGATCCCGCAAGGCGCCACCGCGAACCTTCAGCAGGGGCGGGCGTTGTTTGCAAAGTCGTCCGTTCCGGCCCACAGCCATGACCCGTGCCAGCAAGCTTCCCAAGCGCCTCCAGCCGATGCTGGCGACCTTGATCGATGCGCCGTTCGATGATCCCGATTGGGTGTTTGAGACCAAATGGGATGGCTTTCGCATGATTGCTGCCATCGATGCTGGTCGGGTCACGCTCTATTCACGCAATGGCAAGATCATCTCTGACAGCTACCGTCCGGTGGCCGACGCCCTGGTCGGGCTCAAAGACGGCACGGTGCTCGACGGCGAGCTGGTGGCGCTCGATCGGCACGGCATTTCGCATTTTCAGCTGTTGCAGAACGCGCTGCGGGCCGAGGCCAGCCTGCGCTATTGCGTGTTCGACCTGATGTTTGCCGGCGGCGCCGATCTACGCAGCTTGCCGCTGACTGAACGCAAGCAGCGCTTGCGCCAGCTGTTGCCCAAGCATCCACTACTGTCCTTCAGCAGCCATCGCCGCACGCATGGGACGAGCTTGTTCCACGCAGCCGAAGCGAAGGGCCTTGAGGGCATCGTGGCCAAGCGCAGCCAAAGCCCATACCTCTCGGGCGTACGCTCCGCCGATTGGCTCAAGATCAAAACCGCCCGCCGCCAGGAGGTCGTGATTGTCGGCTTCACCGCGCCGCGCGGAGCACGCGCCTTCTTTGGTGCCCTGCTGCTTGCGGTTCGAGACGGCCAAGGCTGGCGCTACGTGGGTCGGGTCGGGACCGGCTTTACGCAGGCAAGCCTGAGTGAGCTCTACGCCGAGCTCCGCCGCCGCCGCACCACCGCCTCACCGATCGGCGCCCGGCTGAAGGATACGGCGGGCACGACCTGGGTGAAGCCGGAGCTGGTCGCCGAAGTCAAATTCAGCGAATGGACGCAGGCCGGCGAAATGCGCCATCCGGTTTTTCTTGGGCTGCGGCAAGACAAACGGCCACAGCAGGTGACGCGCGAAGTGGAGAAAGTTCGGCGCCGACGGTGAGGACGGGTAAGAAAGGCTCGATGTTGAACGTCACACCAAGCTCCCTCGACGTCGCTACCGGTGGTGGTCGGCGCCGGCGGACGCGGCGGCGAGCGGCCAACGTGCCGAGCAGCAGCATGCGTGCGGCAACCGCGGCACGCTCGCCAACCGGTGGCGGGTGCCGCCAGCGGAAAAGCCGGCGCATTCGGGCTCGCCCACAGCCATGGCGGGGTGAAGCATGAGGCGCCCGCTGCTGGTCATTGACGGGGATTCCTTTGCCCACCGCGCCTATCACGCTTTGCCGAAATCGATCCGGCGGCGCGGCAACAAGGGCGCCGGAGCGATCCTCGGGTTTGCCAACTTCCTGCTGCGGCTCTACGACACCGAGCAGCCGCGCGCGGTGCTGGTCGGCTGGGACACGCTGGCGGCAGATACCTACCGCCACGTGGCGCTGGCGAGCTATCAGGCCGGACGCCAATTCGATGCCGAATTGATCGACCAGCTCGAGGTGCTCCCCGAGTTCGTGCGCGCCTGCGGGTTCGCGGCCGCCAAGGCCGCCGGCTATGAAGCCGATGATTTTCTGGCCGCAGCCGCCGCCCGGGAGGAAAAGCTGGGCGGCACCGCGGTCGTGGCCAGCGGCGACCGCGACGCCTACCAGCTGGCATCAGAGCGCACCACCATCCTGCAGCCGATCCGTGCCGGTGAGATGGCGCGCATCGGACCGGCCGAGGTCCGCCAGCGCTATGGCGTCGAACCCAAGCAGGTGCCAGACTTCATAGCACTGCGCGGCGACAGCGCCGACGGCATTCCCGGAGCAGCGGGCGTCGGGCCGGTCGGCGCGGCCGGCCTGTTGCGCAAGTTTGGCAACCTTGAGCAGGTGCTTGCCGACGGTCGGTTTGCGGCGCAAGCCGACGCGCTGCGGCTCTACCGCGCCATCGCCACCATGGACAAGGCGGCGCCGCTGCCAGCCTTGCGCCGGCAGAAGCCCAGCTGGGCCAACGCCGCCGCGCTCGCCCGTGACTGGCAACTCAACAAGCTGGCGGAGCGATTGGCGGCGCTGGCAGCGAAGCAGGCAGGCTAGCGAGGGCGCATGCTGGTCGGCATCATTTCCGATACCCACGGTCTGTTGCGGCCCGAGGCCGTCGATGCGCTGAGCCACGCCGCCATGATCATCCACGCCGGCGACGTCGGCGAGCCCGCCGTGCTCGACCGCTTGCGCGAGCTTGCGCCCGTCGTTGCCGTCCGCGGCAACATCGATCGCGGGTCGTGGGCGGCGCGCCTGCCCGAAACGGCGGTGGTTGCCGCCGCCGAACACAACATCTACGTCCTGCACGATCTCTCCCGGCTTGCCGTCGATCCGCGTAAAGCCGATCTCGCCGTCGTGGTCTATGGGCATTCGCATAAGCCCGCCATCGAAACCCGCGACGGCATCATCTATCTCAATCCCGGAAGCGCCGGTCCGCGCCGCTTTCGGCTGCCGATCACGCTCGCCCGCCTCACCCTGTCCGCCGCCTCGCTGCACCCCGAAATCGTTCAGCTGCCGATCACCGAGCGCCGGCAGTAGCCTTGGGTGCCGTCCCACTGATCGCCTACGCCATCGTCATCCGGCTTCGGACGGGCGCCGGGGTCTAGAGGCGCTGCGCTGGCGCGTTCGATCGCCCCTGTGACCCCTATCGCCCTCACGATGCCGTATTGAATGCGGGCTCTGCGGGCTCGCCGAGAGACTGGCGGGTCGCTAGCCGTGGAAGTCATGACCCTGAACGGCCTCAAACGCGTAACCCGTCCGCAACGGCCTGCCGCTTCGGCAGCGGCTGCTGATCAACCACAGGCATTGTTGCGGATGCAGGTTTCAAGTTCGAATGTCTTGCTGAGCCAATGCCGCCATCCGCAATGAGCGAACCCGACAACGCCGCTAGTGGCGGCCGACAAGCTTGCGGATCGCCGCCTTGAGCGGCCTGTTGGCTTCGTCGTAGTCGGCCCACGGCTTGCCCTTGGCGAGCAGCGCGGGCGCGGTGGCAATCGTGAAGCGCTGCGGGTCGAGCCCTGCCCGCACCTCGCTCCAGGTGAG
>DATFXD010000053.1:0-5054 GCA_035258605.1 Hyphomicrobiaceae bacterium
ACTGCCTGGGGATAAGTTTGACCCGTAGGCGTTCGCCGGCGAGCTCAAACACCGGCGCATTCTTCAAGGTTTCCTTGTCAGCATCGAGCACCATTCGCCAGCTGTTGTCACGCTCGACCGCCCGGATCGATGCAAACGGAACCGCCACTTCCTTCTCGCCGATGCCGAGAAAGCCGCCAACACCGACCACGGCAGCGGTAATGCGGCCGTCAGGAGCGATCAGGAAATCGTTGAAGGTGCCAAGCTTCTCGCCGGCGCGATTGTAGACGTCGCGGCTCAAGTAAGCGGTGAGCGACCGCCAATCGGCGGGATTGTGTGCAAAGTAACCGTACCCGGCGCCGGCCAGCGCGTCGAGCTTGCTCCTGAGTGCATCGATCGCGGGCATCAAGCCCGGTGTAGCGCTCGCCACCGGTGGGATGCCATCAAGCGTGCTTTTGACCTTGGCGCGTGCCTCGTCGATGGCGTTGGCCATCCGTTCGCGGGCTTCCGCGGGCAGCTGGCTTGCAAGTTCGGTGAGCCGGTCGACCTGGCTCGACATTTCGCGCAGCTTTGGCAGCGCCACCGAGGCGCCGGCATCGCGCACCGCCTGTAGGTGACCCTGCAGCACGGTGATGGTCTCGGTAAGCTGCGCGCCGATGTTGCCGGCATCATTGACCGTAGCCACCGCCTGCACCGGCTCGACCGTCGTGCGTTGCGCGTCCGTCGTGCGCACCGGCTCATCCAGTTTCGGCCGATCGCCCGACAGCAGATACCAGCCAAGCGCTGCCAAGGCGGCAAGCGGGATCGCCCAATAGGCCCAGGTGGTGGAGGATTGCGCCGTCGCCGGGGTGGTGCCGACGCGAACGGTGTCGGCGCTGCGCGCCGCCGTTGCGGTGGAACGCGGCTCGACGCGTTCGGAGCTGGCGATGCGGCCCAATTGCTCGTTGAGACCGGCGGGCATGGCGGCGATAAAATCTTTCTTCTGCGTGGTCAGCATCTCAGCCAGATCGCTGGTGCTCAAGCCATCTTCCCGTTGCTTGCGGCCGATGATCCCAAGCACGGCCGGCGCCAACATGCCAAGCACGGATCCCGAGGCCGCCTCGCTCGTTCCCGCGTACTTGCTGACCGCGGACACGAGCCCGTCGTGGCTCCCGCCACCAAGCAGCGAAGACAACAGGCTCTTGCCGCCGTCGGCAATGCGCGCCGAACCGCCGAGCATTTCGGCGAGGTTTGCCAGGGTATTCTCGGGCTGCTTGGCAATGGCGTCGCTGAGCTGTCGGGCGCCCTCCGGCGACCCGGCCAGGTTGGCGAACCCGGACAGCAATGCGGGCACGGCGACATCGACTGTCTTCTGCGTCGCGGCGCGCTCTAGTCCCAACAGGGAGGCCATTTTGGCGATCAGGCCGGGTGTCAGAAACTGCGTGACGGCCGAAAGGATGTTCGGGTACATGGGCAGGTTCCTCGTTCGATGTTTCAGCGGCGGACTGCCCGCCGATTTGTGCCAGGGCGCGAGCCCGGCCGCGCCAACCATCACCGCAGTCCGCAACGAGGCGGAGTGTGTGCCCCAGTCACCCTGGCCGCCTATCCGGGGTTCCACCTCCTTTTGCCTGCGGTGGCTGCCTAACCGATGCGCGGGGAAGCGCCACGGCAATACGGGCCGATGCCCGGCGAGCCCCCTGCTGCGATGCGGCATTGCCGGATCGATCCCGGCACTCGCACGTTATTCTTTATACGCATCAAATTGGCATTTGCCGCCGTTATCGCCGACGCTGCCCCCGCAATCGCCCGTGGGCCGAGTTCAGCGCGGGCCAGCGGATGCAAAAAATTGGCGCGCTCGACCGCGGCTATGGGTCACGGGGACCATGGATTAGAGGTCATGGGTTCGGGGCGGTTGGCTCAAGGCGATGCACGCGGGGGGTATCAACACCGCACCGATACTCAACGTGCCGCAGCTCATGCTGCACCGGAATGGAAAAAAAATCTAACTGCCTGCCCGATTGCCGACGCAGCTATCAGCAAACATCGCTGGGGAAGAACGCGTGGGTTCCATTAGGCACGGCGCATTCCGTGTGTGGCGTGGTGGCAATGAGCAGCCTTGTTGTGGCCATCCGGTGTCTTGCTGAGGGGTGCATCTTAGCGCACAATCATTTGGCAACGTCTTGCACGAGTTTCGCCTGATGCACGTCGCCGACAGTAAGCGCCTGACGCATGAGGGCGCCAAAAGGATCATGGCAACGGCCATCGATATGGCCGGCGAGGCTGGCATCGCCATCGCCTGTGCGATCGTCGATGCTGGCGGCCACTTGATCGTGCTGGAACGCATGGACGGCGGTCGCTTCCACACCGTCCATTCCGCGACCACCAAGGCGGTGTGCGCCGCCTCCAACCGGCGGCCGACAACCGCAAAGGGAGCGGCCGGTCAGGATTTGGACCTTGCGCATGCGCTCGGTCTGGCGCTTGCGGCCGGGCCGGAACGATGGACGGCCATGGAGGGCGGCGTACCCATCCTGGTCGATGGTCAATGCCTGGGTGGGGTGGGTGTGAGCGGTGGTGACTGGGAAACCGACTTGCGCATCGCCAAAGCCAGCGTCGAGGCTATTGGGGCAAACTGGCGGTAGCAAAAGTGAGGGACGGTCCGCGTCGCGGAACCTCGGTGGGAAGGTCGGCGCGCGGCGGTGAGTTCATGGACGAGAGCCCGCTACGGGTTGCTGCAATTGGCATTGGCTGGTGGTCTGACGTGCTGGCCGACGCGGTGCGGCGTTCCGACAAGCTCAAGCTTGTGGCCTGCTACACGCGCTCTGCGGCAAAGGCCAAAGACTTCGCCGATAAGTACGGCTGCCGGGCGGCCGCCAGTTACGAGGCATTGCTCGCCGACCCGGAGGTCGAAGCCGTCATCAACACCACCCCCAACGACGTGCATCGGATAACGACCTGCGCCGCGGCAGCGGCCGGCAAGCACATCTTTCTCGACAAGCCGATCGCCAACAGCATCGCAGACGGGCGCGCCATCACCGAGGCCTGCCGTGCGGCGGGGGTGGTGCTGGCGCTGGGTTACCAGCGGCGGCGCGAGAGCCACTTTCGCTGGATCAAGCAGCAAATCGACGCCGGTGTTTTCGGCCGCCTCGTCAATGCCGAGGCGAACATCAGCCGTGACCGTCTTGGCAAAATCGATCTGGGCTCTTGGCGCTATCAAGCCGCCGGCATGCCGGGCGGCGTGATGCTGCAAATCGGCATCCACTACACCGATGTGCTCGAATACCTGCTTGGGCCGATCCGTGCCGTGCGTGGACAGTTTGCGCAACTGGTGCTGCCCGGCGACAATCCCGACGTCGCCAGTCTGCTGTTGCAGCATGACAACGGCGCGCTGTCGACCTTGAACGCCAGCTATGCCTCGGCGTCGGAATATTACTTGATGAATATTTACGGCAAGGACGCCACCGCCTACTACGACCTCAACAACGGCTTGCGCCTCATTAAGCGCGGCGAACAGGTGCCCGTCAGCATCGCCAGCCCCAACAACGACACCTTGGTGGAGCAGCTCGATGAATTTGCCGCGGCGGTGCGCCGGGGCGGCCAGGTGGAGGTCGGCGGTGATTACGCCACGCGATCGCTGGCGGTCGTGCGGGCCGGCATTCTTTCGGCACAGCAAGGGCGCCAAATCGAGGTCGCCGACGTCCTCGCCGGTTTGGCATCAGACTGAGCTGAGCCACGACGGAGCCATACGAGGAGACCATCATGAAGCCGCGATTGGGCACCTACCTGGCGTTGGCGGTGCTGCTGGCCGGCAGCTCGTTCGCCGCGCAAGCCGAGGACTATCCCTCCCGCTCGATTACTGTGATCGTGCCCTTCCCGGCCGGAGGCGCCAGCGATGTGGTGGCGCGCATCGTCACCGACCAGATGGCCAGGATCCTGAAGCAATCAATCGTCGTGGAGAATGTCGGCGGCGCCGGCGGAACGATCGGCAGCGCCCGCGCCGCCGCCGCGGCACCCGACGGCTACACGCTATTGGCCGCGGCGATGGGGTCCCACGTCGCCGCCCCGGTGCTGACGCCGAACGTCAAGTACGATCCCCTCACCGCCTTTCAGGCGATCGGCTTCACCGCGCATTCGCCGGCGGTGATTATTGCGCGCAAAGATTTCCCGGCCCAGGACCTGAAAGAATTCGTCGCCGTCCTGCAGCAAAAGGGTGAGGAGGTGAAACAGGCGCACGGCGGCATCGGCGCATCCTCACACATGTCCTGCCTGCTATTCACCAAGGCCATCGGCGCCACGCCGACGCTGGTCGCCTATCGTGGCTCGGCTCCGGCCCTGAACGACCTCATCGGCGGTCACGTCGACTTCCTGTGCGAGCAATCGGTGAGCGTGTCGGAAACCGTGCTCAGCGGCACCGTCAAGGCCTACGCGATCTCCGGCGACAAACGCCTTGCCACGCTGCCGGACGTGCCGACCGCCAAGGAACTGGGGGTGCCGTTCGAAATGAGCATCTGGGCCGGTCTGTTTGCCCCCAAGGGCGTGCCGGCCGAGGTGACCGCCAAACTGGCCGATGCCCTCGACAAGGCCCTCGATGAGCCGGTGGTGCGCGAGCGCTTGGCCCAGCTTGGCGGCACGATTCCCGACAAGTCGGAGCGCAACCCCGAAGCATTCGATCGGTTTGTTCGCGCCGAAATCGCGCGGTGGGCGCCGCTGCTGGCAAGCTCACAAGCCAAACCCTAAGGTGGGACACAGCGATCGCGTTCGGGGCTCGCTGGCGCGCATCGGACGGGTTGAGGCGCGGCCGCCGTGCCGTTTGCTTTGATCCGTAGAGAGACGATCAGATCAGAATGGGTTCCGCTGCCGCCGTCGGCCACTGGCGCCCGCCGGATCGCCAGCGCCAGGCTTCGCCTTGACCGCGCCACAGTCAAGGCCCCGCCAGCCACGCCAAGCGCCGTGCTATCGGCAACGCCGCCGGCCCACGGCAACCGGGCCACCCGCAGGGGTTACACCCGATAGCCACCAGGCCTTCGTCGGGCGCAGCCTAGCTGCGGGCTGGAGTCCGGCGACGCCGCCCTGCCGGCGGCTTTGCTGCGTCGGCGAAG
>DATFXD010000054.1:0-9621 GCA_035258605.1 Hyphomicrobiaceae bacterium
CTCGCCGACCGGACCAATCTTTTCCGGCTCTACGCGCACGTTCTCTACCGCGCTGGTACCGACAACGAGCGCACGCGGTCGCAAGCCTTCGAGGTCGCGCAATGGGCAATCCACAGCGACGCGGCCGATGCCCTCGCCCAAATGTCTCTGCGCTTCGCAAGCGGCGCGGGACAACTCGGAGAGCTGGTACGCGAACGGCAGGATTTGACGGCGCGCCGGCGCGCGGATGACAACCGGCTGTTAGCCGCCATCGCCGGTGACAGTGCGTCCGTCGCCCAACAACTGCGCACGTCGTTGGCCGTGCTCGACGCCCAGCTCGACCGCATCGACGCGAGGCTGGCCAACGAATTCAAGGAGTATGCGGAGCTCAGTAAGCCGCTGCCAATGGAGCTGCCTGCAGTTCAGAGCATGCTGCAACCCAGTGAAGCCCTTGTGTTGTTGTTGGATGTCCGGGCGCTCCGCACCTTGAAAGAACTCACCCTGGTGTTCGTTGTCACCAAGGACCGGGTCGCATGGTTCACCAGCAAGCGCGGCACACGATCGCTTGCGCAAACCATTGCCGCGCTTCGTTGTGGCCTTGATCCTTCGCTCTGGACTGGTGGCAAGGACCAAGATCGATGCATCGAGCTGTTGCACCATGACGCGTTCGATGAGAACGTCGATGGTCAGGCCACCCGCACTTTGCCCTTTGATCTTCAGCGAGCCTACCACCTCTACCGGGACCTGTTGGCCCCCGCTGACGCGCTGATTGCGGGTAAGCAACTGCTCGTTGTTCCGTCTGGACCGCTGGCGGCCTTGCCGTTCGGCGTGCTGGTCACCGAGCCTCCGAGCACGCAAATTCCCCAGACCGTCGCCGACTATCGCCAGGCAGCCTGGCTGGGCATCCGTCAGCCCATTACCGTGATACCGTCGGTGACATCGCTCAAGGCACTGAGATTGTTCGCGACAGCCAGCCGGGCCAACACCAGCTATCTCGGCATTGGCAATCCACTGCTCAATGGCCAACAGCGCGACCGACAATGGGGCGACTATTTCAAGCAGCAAGCGCTCGCGGCGCGCGACAAGCGCTGCAGCGACAAGCCGGCGCGTCTGGCGGCCGCGGAGGTGCGCGGCCCGCGCAGTATCGGTAATGCCGATCCGATCATGGCCGGTGACCACGCCGACATCGAGTTTATCCGTGAGCTCATTCCATTGCCCGAGACGGCGGACGAGCTTTGTGAAATCGGCCGCCGGCTCGGAGTGCCGCAAAACCAGATCCTGCTCGGCGGTCAAGCGACTGAGACCAACCTCAAGGATCTGTCCAATACGGGGCGCCTCAAGGAGTATTCCATTGTGCATTTCGCCACCCATGGTGCGCTTGCCGGGCAAGCGCGCGGGATCGGCGAACCGGGCCTTGTGCTGACACCACCGGCGTCTGGCACCACTGATAGCAAGGCCCTGGATCGCGATGACGGCTTTCTGACCGCCTCCGAAATCGCGACTTTGAAGTTCGACGCCCAGTGGGTGATTTTGTCTGCCTGCAACAGTGCCGGAGCCGCCGAAGGCACTCACGAGCCCTTGTCAGGATTGGCGCGCGCCTTCTTCTACGCCGGTACCCGCGCCTTGCTGGTATCGCACTGGGCGGTCGATTCTGCTGCCGCCGTTGAACTCACGACACAGGCATTTGCGGAGCTTAGCTCCGACCAGAGCATTGGTCGCTCCGAGGCCTTGCGGCGATCGATGCGCAACCTGGTGACGGGGGAAACGCATCGGGCAGATGCGCACCCATCAGTTTGGGCGCCCTTCGTCGTTGTCGGCGAAGGTAGCCTGCGCTAGTGCCATCTTCGCACCTCACACCTGAAGCACATTGCAAACGTGGCAGTTGAGCTTGGACGCCGTTGAGGGACACTTGGATGAAACGCCGATTTCGCGCAAAACTTTTTGCGTCTGCGCTGCTCGCAAATTGCATGGTTGGTGATGGCGTGCTTGCCCAGACGCATGACGCCATCCTGGCACTTGCCGGTCGCTGGGCCGGGAGCGCAATTCTGGTTCCTGAATCGGGGCCCAACCAGGAGTATAGCTGTGTGGCGACCTACTTTCCGGCCGACGGCGGTGCACGCCTTACACAAAACTTACGCTGCAAGAATGCGAACTATCAATTCGATGGCACGACTGAGCTGCAGATAGCGGGCGGAAAAATCACTGGACGCTGGCAAGACAAGATCAACAACCTGGATGGGATCGTGAACGGCACGGTGAAGCCGGACGGATTCGACATCATGTTGACCGGAAACTTCTTCGACGCGAAGATGACTGTCGGAACCGCGCCGTGCCAACAATCGATCACGCTCGTTCTTGAGGAAGGCTTGCCGGTAAAAAAGATCTCGGCGGTGCTCAAGAAGTGCTGATCCCGCCGTTCGTTGGTTGTCGATACGTCGCAAGCACCGTCGATGCGCGCATTGACGGCGAGCCGTGACGGCACAGCCGATCGCTGAAAGCCGTCAGCCCGCGGTGCTCACTGCGCTGCGCCTCCCGGCGCATGGCTCGATCATCATCGGTGCAGAATGCGCCGTTGCCGTCTTGAGTTTCGAACCCTCGAACGCCCGCGCGTTTGCCTCCCGCGACAGGCCCAAAATTCGCCTTGACTACTAATACGGTCGTACGTATTACTAGGTCATGCCCAAGCACTCACACCGCGATGACATCATCGCCGCCGGCCTCAGGGTCATGTTCAAGTCTGGGTATAATGGCTCCAGCGTCCGTGACATCGTTGGCGAGGCCGGGGTACCGCAAGGCTCCTTCACCAATCACTTCCGGTCGAAGGAAGGTTTTGCAGAGGCGGTGCTCACCCACTATTTCGGCTACGTGCAGGAGCTCGTGCGCGAGGCACTGGAGGACACGTCGCTGACACCACGCATGCGGTTGCGGCGCTACCTCGACATCATCACCACCAAGCTCGAGGCCGAGCGTTGGTCGAGAGGTTGCCTGATCGGCGACCTGAGCTTGGAGGCGTCGGGGCAGAGCGAGCTATTGCGCACGCGGCTGGCGCACATCTACGAGACATGGCGCGCACCGTTCGCGGCATGCATCGCCCAGGCCCAGGCCACAGGCGAGATCTCAGCCGGGTTCGACCCGAACGATCTTGCAGAGTTCCTGCTGGCGTCATGGCAAGGCGCCATCCTGCGCATGAAGGTGGAGCGCGGGCCGGCGCCGCTTGAGCGCTTCAAGACCATCGCCTTCGCTACCGTGTTCAAGGAGGCACCATGATGACGGCCGGCGCCGCGGACATCGAGAGAGTAGCAAGCCCCGTGCTGGGCTCCACCATCGCCTACCGCGAGGCAAACGTCACACAAGATCCGGTCGCCGTGTTCCTGCACGGCAATCCGACATCCTCCTTTATCTGGCGCAACATCATCCCGCATGTGGCGCCGGTGGCGCGATGCATTGCTCCCGACCTGATCGGGTTCGGCAAGTCGGGCAAACCACCGATCGCTTATCGCTTCGCAGATCACCAGCGCTATCTCGACGCCTTCCTCGACGGCCTCGGCATCAACAGCGCCTATCTCGTGGCGCAGGACTGGGGCACGGCCCTTGCCTTCGCGCTTGCGGCGCGGCGCCCGGCCTGGGTCAAGGGTCTGGCCTTCATGGAGTTCATCCGGCCAACGCCGACCTGGGATGACTTTCATCAGACCGCCGCCGCCCGTGCGACGTTCCAGAAGTTCCGCAGCCCCGGCATTGGCGAGCAGTTGTTGCTTGCAGAGAATGCCTTCGTCGAGCGCGTGCTGCCCGGCTCCGTCGTGCGCACCCTCAGCCCCAAGGAGATGGCGGCATACCGCGCGCCCTTCCTCGACCCCGAAAGTCGCCGGCCGATGCTTGCGTTGGCTCGAGAGCTGCCGATCAAGGGCGAACCCGTCGATGTTTTTGGCGCACTCGATGCCGCGCACGCGGCGCTCAAGCACGCAGACTTTCCAAAGCTTCTGTTCGCGGGTAATCCCGGAGCGCTGGTCTCGCCGGATTTTGCCCACCGCTTCGCCGCGTCGCTCAGGCATTGCCACGTCGTGCAATTGGAATCGGGCTTGCACTATCTGCAAGAGGACCACCCCGCTACCATCGGCCACGCCATTGCGGGCTGGATTGCTGGCATCGAAGCGGCAACGGTGCGCGCGGGCGTGCCGTGCGCGGCATGACCAGCTTCTGAGCCAAGGAAGAAGACGCCATGTCCCAAGTATCGATCAGCTCCTGCTGTCCTTGCGGCTACCAGAAGCCTGTCAGCAACGCGGCCGCGGCCTTGCGCAGCCGCTATGGGTTAGGGACCGCTCCGGGGGCCGGCACCGGCGGCAGTTTCGAGGTCAAGGTCGGCGACAGCACCATCGCCAAGCGTGGCAATGCGACTTCCCGAACAGCGAGGCGATCCTCGCCGATGCAGCCGAACCCCGCCAGCACCAATTCGACGCCGCACGGGCATCCCGATAGCTTCGGCAGTTGTTAACATGAAATCCACGCAATCGCCTGTGGTCAAGGACGTGGTGCTCGTCGGGGCTGGGCACGCCCATGTCGGCGTGCTGCGCAAATTCGGCATGACCCCAATGCCGGGTGTGCGCCTCACGCTGATCACGCGGCAGGTGCACACCCCCTATTCCGGCATGCTGCCAGGCATGGTCGCTGGCCTCTACGATTACGACGAAGCGCACATTGACACCGCGCCGCTAACCCGGTTCGCACAGGCTCGCCTTTACCACAGCGAAGTGGTCGGGCTCGATTTGGCAGAGAGGCGTGTGCTCTGCCTCGACCGTCCACCGGTGCCCTACGATGTGCTTTCTATCAACATCGGTTCGACGCCAAGCGCGCGGCAGATTCCCGGAGTGGCTGAGCACGCCATCCCGGTTAAGCCCATCGACGGTTTCCTCGAGCGCTTCGAGGCGGCCCGTAGCCGAATTCTGAGCGCCAGGGGGCGGGCGAAAATCGGGGTGATCGGTGGTGGCGCCGGTGGTGTCGAGCTGCTGTTGTCCTTGCACCGGCGCCTGACGCGGGATGTCGAAGCGGCCGGTTTCGATGCCACCGCTTTGGACTTCACGCTGGTCACGGCCAGCGACGAGCTGTTGCCAACATTTCCGCGGCGCATGCGGCGCCGCTTCCTCGAACTGCTGCGGCAACGGCGCATCCGCGTGGTGATCGGCGGCAACGTAACCGAGGTGCGCCCGGACGCCGTGCTGGTCGACGGCAACGGCGCGGTGGCCCTCGACGAGGTGTTTTGGACCACGCGTGCCGCCCCGGCGCGCTGGTTGGCCGATACCGCCCTGGCCTTGGATCCGGAAGGGTTCATCAGGGTGAAAGAGACCCTGCAGTCCCTCTCTCACGCGGATGTCTTCGCCGCCGGCGATATCGCCGCCATCGAGGGCCATGCGCCACCGAAATCCGGCGTCTATGCGGTGCGCTCTGGCCAAGCACTGGCACAAAACCTTGAGCGCGTCCTCACCGGCAAACGCCTCGTCGCCTACACGCCGCAACGCGAGGCGCTGTATCTCATCTCTACCGGGGAGCGCTACGCGCTGGGCGCACGCAACGGGCTGACGTTCGAAGGTGCATGGGTCTGGAAGGTCAAGGACTTCATCGACCGTCGCTTCATGGCGAGGTTCAATCAACTGCCGGCAATGACCACCGCTGAGCCGGCACCGGTACCGGCGATTGCCGATCGGGACGCCATCAAAGAAATCTCGGCGCTGGCTATGCGCTGCGGTGGCTGCGGTGCCAAGGTCGGTGCAACGGTCCTGACACGTGCGCTGGGCTCGGTTGCGCCCGCCGCCAGGGATGATGTGGTGATAGGGCTGGATGCGCCCGACGATGCCGCCGTCATCGACACCGGCGGTCGCCGACTTACGGTGCAAACCGTCGACTACTTCCGTGCCATCGTCGATGACCCCTATCTATTCGGCAAGATCGCGGCCAACCACGCGCTTGGCGACATTTATGCCATGGGTGCCGAGCCGCAGACGGCGCTTGCCATCGCCACCATACCCTACGGCATCGAGGCCAAAGTTGAGGCCGATTTGTCGCAAATGATGGCGGGCGCCAATAAAATTCTACGCGCCGCTCATTGCGCGCTGGTCGGGGGCCACACCAGCGAGGGTGCCGAGCTCTCCCTCGGCTTTGCCGTCAATGGCTTGCTCGACCGCGAGGCGGCCTTGCGCAAGGGCGGCTTGCGGCCCGGCGACGCACTGATCCTCACTAAGCCGATCGGGACCGGTGCGCTGCTCGCGGCACACATGCGCGGCAAAGCCAAGGCGCGCTGGGTGATGGGCGCAATTGCGCATATGCTGCAATCGAACATGGCCGGCGCGCAGGTTTTGCGCGCCCATGGCGTCAATGCTGCCACCGACGTCACCGGCTTCGGGTTGCTCGGGCACCTGGTCGAAATGACAAAGGCTTCCGAGGTCGATGCCACGCTGTGCCTGCTGCAGGTGCCGCTGCTCGATGGGCTCACGCAGAGTATGGCGGCCGGGATCTTTTCCTCGCTGCAGCCGCAAAATGTGCGCCTGCGGCGCGCGATCAGCAATCTCGATGCCGCCGCAACGCACCCGCTCTATCCCATCTTATTCGATCCGCAGACGGCGGGTGGTTTGCTTGCTTCCGTCCCCGGCGATCGGGCGCAGGCCTGCGTCGATGCCCTGCGTCAGGCGGGATACGCATCGGCGGCAATTGTAGGCCGCGTCAAGCCACGGTCGCTGGCGCAGGCTGCCATCACGGTGGTGTTCGAGCAGGATGGCAGCGGGTTGGTGGCGGTGGCCCACAACAGCCCAGAGCCACGACCCGAACTAGCGGAGGCGACGCCGCAAGCGCAACCCTCCGTTCCGTGAGGCTTGCGTGTTGGCGGTTTTGCTCTAACCGGCAAACCCAGGCTTCTATGGCTCTTGCCGCGGCAGCCATGCGGCAGCGAGGCGGTCCGCGACCGGGACCAAGGCGCTACAGGGCACAGGTACGGAAGCCGGCAACGATGTCGTTGCGATCGGGCGGAAAGAAGTTGCGATAGCCCGGCCTGGCAATCCGTGCACTCGTCGCCCAGCAGCCGCCGCGCAATACCTTGCGTTTTCCAAACCACGGCTGCGAATAGTCCTGATAGGGGTCGGCGCTAAATCCTGGAAACGGCGCGAAGTCAGAGGCCGTCCATTCCCAAACATTGCCGAGCATTTGCCGACAACCGAAGGCGCTGTCGCCGTCGGCGCAAGCGCCAACGTCAACTGGAGCGTCGTACGCAAACTCGAGATTTGCATGATGGCGTGTGGGCTTTGCCTCGCCCCAGGGCCAAACTCGTTTCGTTGCCGCGAGACGCCCCCCGCCAGGGGCCGGCTCACCAATGGCGGCTGCCTCCCACTCGGCTTCGCTCGGTAGCCGCCGCTTCGCCCAGCGGCACCAGGCATCGGCTTCGTACCAGCTTACAAAGACAACCGGGGCATCCAACTGCAGATCCTCGGTTCGGTCGTAACGCCGCCACCTCCAAACGCCGTCCGATTTTGGCTGCCAATAGGTGGGACGTTCGGCGCGCTGACGTTGACGCCAGGCCCAGCCGGCGTCGCTCCAAAATTCCCGGGTGTGGTAACCGCCGGCCTCGACGAATGCGGCGAACTGCCGATTGGTGACGGCAGCGCGTGCGATCCGGAAGGGTTCAAGCTCGACCGCGAACGCCCATTTCTCGTTATCGAAAATGAAACCCTCGGTTGTTGTCGCCCCAAGCCGCCAGCTGCCGCCAGGCACTTCGGCATCGCCGGGCACGTCGCCGGCCGCTGGCGGGGGGCGTTCGCCCAGTCCAGCCGGCGGCGGATAGGCCAGCGTTTCGCGCATGTAGGCCAGGGCTTCGACGTGCATGTCCTCGTGGCGGATCGCCAGTTCGTAATAATAGCGCGCAGGATCTGGAAAATCTGGGCGGGCGAGATGCTCGCATTGCCGCTCAGTTACTTTGGTCAGATACGCGAATGTCTCGTTACGATCGGGCAGGTCGAGGTCCCAGCGCGTGTCGTGGGCAACGGTGCTCGAGTTCCAAAGATCATCGGCACGGGCGATAAGCGGAGCCTGCCCATGGCTGAGGCGCAAGGTCCAGTATTCGTGAAACCACCCGACATGGCCGATTTCCCACAGCACCGGATTGACGATGTCGAGCTTCAAGCCCATCAACTGCTCGGAGGACAGCTCATCGACCAAGCGGTGGGTTCGGGTTCGCGTCTCGTGTAGCTGATAAGCTAGTTCCGCTGGGGAGGCACCGCTGGTGGGCCGCTCTGAGATTGCTGAAGCCATGGCTATGATCCTCGTGATGCCGCGGGGGCCAAGTAAACGCACCGGCAACGCAGTAGCGGCGCTGCGCTGGGCGCGGATCTTGCGGCAACTCGGCCACCGCGTGACCGTCGCCACCGACTATGCTGGCGAGCCGGCCGACTGCATGGTTGCCATCCATGCCTGGCGCAGCGCCGAAGCGATCGCTCGGTTTAAGACCCGCTACCCGACGCGGCCGCTCATTCTGCAACTCAGCGGCACGGATATCTACGAGTACCTCACCGAGG
This sequence comes from Hyphomicrobiaceae bacterium, assembly GCA_035258605.1. Taxonomy (GTDB): domain Bacteria; phylum Pseudomonadota; class Alphaproteobacteria; order Rhizobiales; family Hyphomicrobiaceae; genus AWTP1-13. Next base: position 8,529 of record DATFXD010000054.1, read on the forward strand.
ATGCCGAGCCGACCCTGCGTTCGATGGAGCTGGCCGATCGCCTCGTGGCATTGAATAGCCTAGCATGGCGGGCCATTCCCACAAGATTTCGCAAAAAACTTCGGGTTATCCTGCAGTCGGCGCCGAAACCGGCAGCACTCCGCCAGCCCAGTGAACGCGGCGTTGATGTTTGCGTGATTGGTCACCTGCGCGATGTAAAAGATCCGCTCAGGGCAGCGCTCGCGGCGCGCTTGTTGCCCGCCGCTTCCCAAATTCGCATCGTTCACATCGGGCGCGCCTACAGTCCCGAGTGGGCAGCTAAAGCGGCGGCCGAGATGGCGATGAACCCTCGTTACCTTTGGCGCGACGAGGTGCCGCGCGCCGCCGTGCAAAAGTTATTGCTCCGAAGCCACGCGATGGTTCTTTCGTCGATCAGTGAAGGTGGCGCCAACGTCGTTTCCGAAGCGATCGTGGCCGGTGTGCCCATTCTCGCCTCGCGCATGGACGGCAACGTTGGCCTGCTCGGCGCCGACTACCCCGGTTATTTTCGGCTCGGGAATACGGAGGCGCTCGCCCGGTTGCTGCGGCGCATCGAAACCGATCGCCCGTTCGTGGACCGGCTGGATCGCGCCACCGCGCAGCTGGCGCCGCTGTTTACCCCGGAACGCGAGCTCGGCGCCTGGGGAGTGCTGCTCGCCGAGCTTTGCGCCCAAGCTGGCTCGGCGCCACGGCGCCGCGGCGCGTGAGCGAGCGCACCTGCTGGGAGGCTTCGGGTATGCCGCCTCTACCGGCGCGCGCAGGCCGGTAAGTCATCGGTGCTTGGGCTAGGTTGTATGTGACAAAGAAACCCCGACGATCGCGCCCAAGTACCTCTCCGTTCGCGCGCTCACGTTATGAGCAAGCCAATGGCAGCCCTGGCTGCCAAAACCGACTGGCCCAACGGCGCGCGAGCCTAAATCACGATCCGATAGAACTTCGCGGCGTTTTCGGCGAACAGCTTGCGGCGGTCACTGAGCGGCAAGTGTGCCACCGCCCGTTTGAACTGACTGTAAAGATAGTCCCAGCTGCCCTTGAGGCCATCGACCGGAAAATTCGACGCAAACATGCATCGGTC
>DATFXD010000055.1:0-7233 GCA_035258605.1 Hyphomicrobiaceae bacterium
CGGCTAACTCGCCAGCGGCCAAGGAGGAGGCGATGCGAGACATCGAAGCGGCAGTGATTGGCACCGGCTGGTGCGGCGGCATCCGCGCCGAGACCTTGGCGCGCTCGGCACTGGTCGACAAATTGCACATCTGTGACATCAGACCCGACCGTCTGGCCGAAATCCAAAAACTGACCAATGCCGCCACGGCGACGCTCGACTACCGCGACCTGATCGCCAACCCCGACATCGAAGTGGTTTACATCTCCACCACGCCGGAGGCGACGCACTATCCGATTGCGCGCGACTGCTTGCGCGCCGGCAAGCACGTGTTGTTGGAAAAGCCCATCGCGCTCACGCTCTACGAGGCCGATGAGCTGATCCAGTTGGCCAAGCGCGGCAACCTCAAGTTCACGATCGGCTATTCGCAACGCTTCAACAGCAAGATCGCCTATGCCAAGAAGAAGATCGCCGATGGAACCTTGGGCAAGCCGGTGAGCGTGATGGTCAGCCGCCACCTGTCGCGCAATCTCGGCAAGAAGATCGCCTCGCGCGTGCGCCTGTCGCCGGCGGCGATGGAATCGACCCACGACCTCGACTTCGTGTTCTGGCTGCTGGAACCGGCCAAGCCGGTGCGCGTCTACTCTGCGGGAGCCTACGGCTACATGCAGCCCGTCAATGGTTCCTACGATATCATGTGGACCACCGTCAGTATGGACAACGGGGTGCTGGTCGCCATCGGTGGCGGCTGGAACCTGCCCCCCGGCTATCCCAACTACTGCGCCACCTGGATCGAAATCACCGGCACCGAGGGTTCCCTGTTTCTGGACGATACCCAGCGCGACAATTGGCTCGCCACCGCCGCCGAGGGCACGCAGTTTCCAATGTCCACCATGCCGGGCGAGCAGGTCGACCACGTATTTGCTGGCCAGATGGGACCGGAAACCCTGCACTTCCTGCAATCGGTGCTGCTCGACCGGCCGGTGATGGTGACGCCGGAAAGCGCGCGAACGGTAATGGAAGTCTATTGTGCTGCCGATCTTTCGGCCGAGCGCCACGAGCCGATCGAGCTGCCACTGTCCAATGCGGCGCTGGCCGGCATTGCCGACCTGATCGCCGCACGACGCTAGCCGGCGCGCCCGCCGAGCGGTTCCAAACATCGGGCGGAGCCATTTTAGCGCTGGTCGGAGGCCGGGCCGGGCCGGTATCCTCGCCCCGCAGCTTACTCGCAAAACGCTGGCGCCAGGCCGCGCCCGCGCAAAAATCGGGCCCCGCGCAGATGGTGGCGCCGGGCGTAATGGAGGAACGGCGCCGATGCCAGCTCAAGTCAACCTCGCCGAGCCCGCGATCGTGCACGAAGAGGTGCCTCCGCCTAGGGCGTGGCTTGGCCCCGATCTGGTCGAGGACGATTTCAAGATCCTGCTGCCGGCGGCCTGCTTGGCGGAACTCGAGGCGATCGTCGCCGAGCAGCGCAAAGCGCCGGTGCCGACCCTGGTGTTGCAGCCGCAGCATTTCCCGATGCAGGCCTGTCGGTCGTTGATCGACGGCGTGCGGCGACGTCTCGACAGCGGCATCGGCTTCGTCATTCTCGATCGCCTGCCGGTCGAGCGCTGGAGCAAGCAGGAGCTGATCGACGTCTATTGGCTGCTCGGCAGCCTGCTCGAGACCCCGGTGGCCCAAGAGTGGAAGGGCACGATGGTCTACGATGTGCGCTACGACGGCCAGGGCTACACCGCCGATACGCGCGCGGCGCTGACGCCGGAAGGCCTCGATATGCACAATGACAGCTCGATGGGCGAGGCACCGGCGAACTACATCTCCTTGCTGTGCCTCGAGACGGCGAAGCGCGGCGGCATGAGCTCGTTGGCGAGCGCCTACGCCGCGCACAACTTTTTCCTGCGCGATCACCCGCAGCTGGTGCCGCGGCTCTATCAGCCATTCTATCGCGACCGGCAGGAGTACCAGGCGCCGGACGCCGACAACTGGTATCCGATCTTTGCCGCCGAGAACGGCGGACTGCGAATCCGCTTCAATGTCAGGGTGATCAGGCGCGGCTACCACAAGACCGGGCGCGTGCTCGACCCCGAGGGAGCTCAGAGCGTCGAACTGATGCAAACCTTCCTGGCCGACCCGGCGCATCGCCATGACTTTTGGCTCGAGCGCGGCCAGATCCAAATCTTGAACAATCGCAGCATCGTGCACGGCCGCACGCCGTATGAAGACTTTGCCGAGCCGGAACGGCGCCGGCATCTGGTGCGCCTGTGGCTGCGCGCCGGCGACCGGCGGCAGTTCCGAGGCTGATGAGGCATCATGCCGATCATCGACGCGCAGATCCATTTGTGGAGCAAGGGAACGGTGGTGCCGCCGCACCGCACCCGCCCCTACCTGCTGGCGGAGGCGTTGGCCGACATGGCCGCCGCCGGCATCGACGGCGCCATCCTGCATCCGCCGAGCTGGGATGCCGATAGCAACGCCCAGGCGGTGGCGGCGGCGCGCCTGCATCCCGACCGGTTCGCGATCCTGGGGCGAATACCGCTCGATCAACCGGACCAGCGACACTTGATCGAAACCTGGCGCCAACAGCCGGGCATGGTCGGCCTGCGCTATACCTTCCTGCAGCCGCACATGAAGTCCTGGCCGACCGACGGAACCATGGATTGGCTGTGGCCGGCCGCCGAGCGTCACGGGATCCCGATCGCCCTGCTGGCGGGGGAATTTCTGCCGCTGGTCGGTGAGATTGCGGCGCGGCATCCCCAGTTGCGGCTGGTGATCGACCACTTCGGCGTCAATCGCGGCCACAAGGATGCCGCAGCCTTTGCCACCATGCCGCAGGTGGTCGCGCTGGCGCGCTGTCCCAACGTCGCCGTCAAGGTCACGGGCGGGCCGCAATACGTGACCGACGGCTATCCCTTTGCGAGCCTGCAAAAATACTATCGCGCGATCTACGACGCCTACGGACCTCGGCGCATGTTCTGGGGCACCGACATCACCCGCATGCCGTGCAGCTGGCGCGAGTGCGTCACCCACTTCAGCGAGCACCAGCCCTGGCTGCCGGCCGCCGACCGCGAGCTCATCATGGGGCCGGCGATCACCGACTGGCTCGGCTGGAAACCGGCATCGGCCGACTAGAATTTTAGGCCGACTGGCGTTGGCCAGCGCCGGCCTTGCCTTCGGCTGCGGTTGCAAGCAAGCTTGTCTGCGGTGAGTGCCGTGATCGGGGCAAAGGGAGGCGGATCTATGGTTGGCAGGCATTGCCGAGCGGCGTTGCTGACACTGGCACTGGCACTGGCGAACGGTACCGCCAAGGCCGAACTCAACGAAATCAAGATCACCAAGCAGCCCGGCCTGCTGTTCACGCCGATGCTGCTGATGGAGAACCACAAGCTGGTGGAGAAGCACGCCGCGGCAGCGGGCGTGCCCGATCTCAAGGTGTCATGGGTGACGATCATGAGCGGCGGCGCCAACAACGACGCGCTGCTGTCGGGCAGCGTGCACATCACCACCAGCGGCGTCACCAACATGCTCTTGCTGTGGGGCAAGACCAATGGCGACGTCAAGGCCATTACCGGCGTCAGCGGCCTGCCCTTCAAGCTCGTCACCCGCAATCCGAACATCAAGACCATCAAGGACTATACGCCGAGCGACCGCATCGCCGTGCCGACCGTACGCCAGTCGATCCAGGCCATCACGCTCGGCATCGCGCTGCAGAAGGCCTATGGCGACGACAAGGCCAACGAGAAGCTGCTTGCCAATCAGGTGACCATGGGTCACCCCGATGCGCTAACGGCCTTGCTCAACCCGCAGCACGAGGTGGCGAGCCATTTTGCCTCCTCGCCATTTCAGGAAATCGCACTCAAGACCCCTGGCATCCATGTGGTGCTCGAGTCGCGCGATGCACTTGGTGGCGACTGTCACGTGTCGCTCGCTTATGCCACCAGCAAATTCTACAACGAGAACCCCAAAGCGGTGCGTGCCTTCCTCGCCGCCTACGAAGAGGCGGTGGGCATGATCAAGGCCGATCCCAAGCGCTCGGCGGAGACCTATTTGGCGATGGTCAAGGAACGGGCCACGGCCGAGGAGATCGAACAACTTTTGACCCAGCCCGGCGCGATTTTCCAGGCCGCGCCGGTGCGCACCATGGTCTACGCCGAGTACATGGCCAAGGCAGGCTTCATCAAGCCGATGCCGAACAGCTGGAAAGACTACTTCTTTCCGCTGCTCTATGACCGCGACGGCAGCTGAGCCGAGTGCCCGTGCCAGGCTTGCCGTGGTCGGGCGCGGTCTTGGCTAGTCGCCGGGCAGGGCGTGGGCCTCGGCAAAGTACATCTCCTTCCACGATGCCGGCCTGGTCTTGAGAATTCCGGCCTTGTGCATCATGTCGATCGCGGCACCGACCCGGTGCGGCGTCTTGCCGAAAATGTAGTCGGGTGCAGTGAGGATCGCGATCAGATCGTCAAGTGAGATCTTGTCCTTGGAGGCGTCAAGGTAGAACTGGGCGGCGCGTGGCTTGTCGGCATTCACCCAGTCGATGGCTTCGTCGTAGGCGGCCACGACCGCCGCGTAGGTCGATGGGTTCGCCTTGCGGAACGCTTCGGTGGATACGAAATTGAGCCCGGTCACCACCCCACCCTCGACCGCGTAGAGATCGGTGATCGACCTGAGCCCGGCCTTCCGTTCCAGGTCGGCATAGGGCGAGGTTGCAGCGTGCACGGTGATCTCGCCTGCCGGGTTCATTACCGCCGCCATCGCATCGGGATGCGGGAGCGACACCGTCAGGTGGTCGAGCTTGCCAAACTGATCGGGGCCAAATTCCTTCTCGACCGCAGTCCACAGAAACAAGGCCTGCGCCGAGGTCTTGATCGATGGCAGCGCAATGCGGTCCTTGTCGGTCAGATCGCGCAGCGACTTCAGCTCGCTTTTGCGCGTCATCAGCCAGATGTTGGAGGCAACCATCGCCGCAACCGCCTTGGCGCCGATACCGGTCCTGGTGCGATCCCAAATCAGCGCCGTCGAGGGTACGCCTTGGCCGGAAAAGTGCACCGCGCCCGCCAAAAACGAATCGATGATGGCGGATGGTCCGGCGAGCTTCGCCCAGGTAACGGTGGTGCCGGTGAGGCCGCGCGCCGCCAGCTGCTTTTCGACCAGCTGCTGGCCCTGCATCACCATTAGCGGCAGATAGTTGGAACCATTCTGCAGCGCGAGCCTGACGTCACCAACCTCGGCGCCGGCGAGCCGCGCGCCGGACAGCGTCAGGCCGAGCGCCAGGATGATAGTGGCGTGAATGCGTGCCATTTCGACCTCGTTTTGCCCATCGTCGTCGCCGGCGCGGCGGGCGCCGAGCCGGCGAGGGAGCCGGCAACCGCCGAATGTGGAGCGGGAGGGGGAAAGCATGCAAGCGGTAATGCCGCCCGGCAGAACGGGCGTGCATGGCTTCCGCGCCGGCGCGGCCGGGTTTCGCCCCAGTTTTCGCCCCTGTCGTTTTCACCTATTATCATTGTCGGTTCTGCCACTGCCGCGCCACCCGCGTCCGGGATAGACAGGCACGGTCAACCAACCAAGCAGAGTGAGGTCGTCATGAAGCGGTATATCATCGAGCGGGAGATCCCGGGCGTCGGCGGTTTGAGCGGCGAAGCGCTCAAGGGTGCGGCCGGCCAGTCCAACGCCGCGCTCGCCAAACTCGGCGGCAAGGCGCAGTGGATCCACTCCTACGTTGCCGACAACAAGACGTTTTGCGTCTATCTGGCCGAGAGCGAGGCGGCGGTCCACGAGCACGCCCGCCTCAGCGGCTTTCCCGCCAGCAAGGTCACGGAAATCACCGGCATCATTGACCCGATCACCGCCGGCTAAGGCAATGCGCTCGCCCGGCCGCCCTGGCCGGGCGCTGCACCCGCCGGCTTAAAAGCGCTAAGCGCCATGCTCAACGTCACCGTCATCTTGCTCAGCGACAATTACGCCTCAACCGCGATCGGTCCGATCGAAGTGTTCCACAGCGCCGGGCTGTTGTGGAACAGCCTCAACGGCGCGCCCGAGCAGCCGCGCTTTCGCGTCACGATCGCTTCGCTCGATGGCCAAGCGGTGGTAAGTCCCTATGCGCTCGGGTTGCTGCCGCAGGTAGCGCTGCGCAAGGTCAGGAACGCCGACATCGTGGTGGTGCCGTCTTCCGGCCTCGAGCTTGACAGCCAGCTTGCGCACAACGCCGCGCTGCTGCCCTGGCTTGAGAAGCAAGCCGCGCACGGCGCGCACATTGCCGGCATTTGTACCGGTGTTGCCTTTCTGGCCGAGGCCGGCCTTCTCGATCAGCGGCAGGCAACGACGCACTGGGCCGTGGCAGAGGCCTACCAGCGCCGCTATCCCAGGGTTGATTGGCATCCCGACAAGGTCATCACCGAGGATCGGCGCATGTTGTGCAGCGGCGGGGTGTATGCGTCGCTGGACTTGAGCCTGTACCTGGTGGAAAAGTTCTGTGGTCACGAGGTGGCGCTCAAATGCGCCAAGGCCTTGCTCATCAACATGCCGCGGCCCTCGCAATCGGGCTATGCCGTGCTGCCGCTGGCGCGCCCGCACAATGACGCCAAGGTGCGCGCCGCCGAAGCCTATTTGGAAAAGCACTACGCGCAGGACGTGTCGCTGGAGTTGCTTGCGCACAAGCTCGGCATGAGCCCGCGCAATTTCAGCCGCCGTTTTAAGAGCGCCACCGGACGGCTGCCCGGCAGCTACCTGCAAGCCATGCGGGTTGCCATTGCCAAGGAAATGCTGGAAGGCGGCGCACGCTCGGTGCAGCTGGTCAGCACCGCCGTCGGCTACGACGACGCGGCCTTCTTTCGCGGCTTGTTCAAGCGCTCCACCGGCATGACACCCGGTGAATACCGCGAAAACTTCGCTGTCAACGGCATCCCCATCGCAGCAACGCCTCCCGACCGACGCGGCGCCGCCCGCAGGCCGGGCTAACGATCTGCCGGCACCGGCCCCGTTACGTGGCCGCGCCCGCCCGGTGTCGCGCGTCTCGCCCGCCAAGCTCTGAGGCCGTGACCAGCCGGCCGCGATCGGTTCGGCATGACCTCGATGCACCTCCGTTGCGATCGATCGCCGCCGCTGGCGTCGCGGTCAACCCGCCGTCGCCTCAGGCCCGCCGGGGCGGCCGCAGCCGCGGCAGTTGAATGAAGTCCCACGGCGCCGGCGTCTCCCCGATCGGCACCTCGATCACCACCGGCCCTGGTTCCTTGAGCCCGCGCCGCAGCTGCTGGCGCAGCTCGG
>DATFXD010000056.1:0-25567 GCA_035258605.1 Hyphomicrobiaceae bacterium
ACCGGGCCGCGGCGAATGCGGTCATAGCGGCGGGGCTCGAAATCGTAGAGCAACAGCGGCGGCGCTTGCGAGGTGGCCTCGCCCAACCGCGGCCGGCAGAAGCGGTAGCCGTCGATCTCCCAGTAGCACCAGCGGCTGCAGTAGAGGTGACCATGGTACCAGTAGCAACCGACGCCCTCGGGCAGCTGCTCGATCCTGGCGCCAAAGCGGGACCCCGCCTCGGCGGGCAGCGCCGCCAGCCCCAGACAAGCGGCCAAGCCGGCAATGATCGGACCCAGCAGGCGCATCTGCCAATACTCCCCCATCGGCGGTCCCGCCCCCGACGCGTCCGCTCAGTCTCTAGCAAGCTTGCCGATTCGGCGTAACCGCCAATCGTGGCCGGGGGCTCCCAGCATAGGCGTTTGTCGGGGAGCTGGCGAGCCCGACGCCACACTGCCGGCGCTTGGGCGATGCCCGCGCACGACCGCAGGGGCAGCGCCGCCCTGTGCCTCAGCGCTCCCGGAACGCGCGTGTGACCTGGTCGGTGATCGGCTTCATCAAATAGGACAGCGCCGTGCGCTCGTGCGTGGAGATGAAGGCTTCGACCGGCATGCCGGGAACGAGCTTGAATTGCTCGCGATCGTGGTCCGACACCGCAATCCTTAACGTGAAGTAAACGGCGTTGCCTTGCGGATCCTTGGAGAGGTCGGCGCCAATGCGGGTGACCGTGCCCCTGATCTCGGGGGTGGTGCGCTGATTGAGCGCCGGGAACCGCAGCACCGCGCTCTGACCGACAGCCACCTGGTCGATGTCGGAGGTGCCGATCTTGGCTTCGACCGCCAGGGTATCGTGATTGGGAACGATGGTCATCACGTTTTCGGCTGGCCCGATCACGCCGCCCACCGTGTGCACCGTCAGATCATGCACGAACCCCGCCTGCGGCGCGCGCAAAAAGATGCGCTTCAATTGATCCTCGGCCGCCACCTTGCGCTCGAGCAGCTCGGCGATCCGCGCCTCGAGCTCGCGCAGTTCCTTGCTGGCATCGGTCTGCATGGTCTGCGTCACGCCGATGATTTGTAGTTCGGTTTCGGCGATCTGGCCCTGCGAGCGCGCGATCTGCGCGACGTTGGCGCCCCATTCGCCGCGCAGCCGTGTGAGGTCGCGCTGCGCCTGCAAGGTGCGGGTGGCCGGAACCAGATCCTTCTTGCGCATCACCTCCAGGCGCTCGAGCTCGTCGGCCATCAGGTCGACCTCTTCCGCCTTGGCATCGCGTTGCGCGGTCAGGCCCTTGATCTCCTGGTTGAACTGGCCGATGCGCTCGTTGAACTGGGCGATCTGTCCGTTCTTGACCGATTGGCGCACTTCGAACAGCCGCTTCTCGCCCTCCATGATCGAGCTGGCGTCTTCACCGCTCTCAACGAAGCCGGCAGGGAAGCGCACCTCCTCGCTTTGATCGCGCTCGGCCTCGAGCCGCGCCTTGCGGCCGCGCAATTGCACCAGCTGCGAGGTGACGATGCCGAGGTTGGCCCGTGCCTGCGTGTCGTCGAGGGCAATCAGCACGTCGCCGGCGTTGACCACATAGCCGTTTTTGACGTTGATCTCCGCGACGATGCCGCCGGTTGGATGCTGCACCTTCTTGATATTGCTCTCGACCACGACGAAGCCCGAGGCGATGACGGCGCCGCCGATCGAGGTATTGGCGGCCCAACCGCCGACGCTCAACACCATCACGCCGATCAAGGTCACACCGAGCAGCAGCCGGCGCCGTAGGCCAGGCTCAAGTTTAGCCTTGCCGGCAAGGACGGGGGGGCTTTGCATTGCCATCGATGCTTTCCCTTATGCCTTGTCGGCGGTGACCGCGAGGGCGGCAGGCGCCGTCACCGGATGGCGCAGCACCTTGCGCAGGATCTCGTCCTTGGGGCCGATGGCGGTCAATTGCCCACCGCCGATCACCGCCACGGTATCGGCCGCCGCCAGCACGCTTGGCCGGTGCGCGATCACAATGACGATGCCGTTGCGCGCCTTCACCCCTTCGATGGCCTTGATCAGCGCCGCTTCGCCGTCCGAATCCAGATTGGAATTGGGCTCGTCCAGCACGACCAGGAACGGGTTGCCATACAGCGCCCGCGCCAGCGCGATGCGCTGGCGTTGGCCTGCCGACAGCACCGAACCGGCGGTGCCGATGCGCGTTTCATAGCCATTCGGCAGCCGCAGCACCATCTCGTGCACGCAGGCCATTTGCGAGGCGGACGTCACCTTTTGGCTGTCGGGGTTGTCCTCGAAGCGGGCGATGTTCTCGGTGATGGTGCCATCGAACAGTTGCACGTCCTGCGGCAGGTAGCCGACGTGCTTGCCGAGCTCCTCGGGCGACCAGCTCGCATGTGTGGCGCCGTCGATCCGCACCGCACCGCGAGCCAGCGGCCACACGCCGGTGAGGGCGCGGGCCAAGGTGGACTTGCCGGCCGCACTCGGCCCGATCACGGCGACGACCGATCCGGCCTTCACCGCAAAGCTAATGTTGTTGAGCGTAATCGTCTGCGTGCCGGGCACGGCGACGGCCAGGCCCTCGACGCTGATGTGACTGGTCGGCGGCTGCAACAAGAGGGGCTTGTTGCGCTTCGGTAGACTGGAGAACACGGCCTCAAGTCGGCTGGCGCTCTGGCGCGCGGCGACGAACCCGCGCCAATTGGCGATCGCCACCTCGATCGGCGCCAACGCCCGCGAGGCGGCGATCGAACAGGCGATGATGGCGCCGCCGGTCATCTCGCCGGAGATCGTCAGGTAGGCACCAAGACCAAGCAGCGCCGACTGCAGCATCAGGCGGAACACCCGCGACACGACCGTCAGACTGCCGACGATATCACTCAAGCGCTCGTTGGCGGCCAGGTAATCCTGGCTCGCGGTTTGGAAGCGGCGCATGAAACGATGCGCAAATCCCATCGCATTCAGGACTTCGGCATTGTGCTCGGACGCTTCCGCCAACGACCAGCGTTGCTTGGAAGCGCCGGCTGAGGCTTCCGAGGGGCCGCGCATCAGCCGCTCGGTCAGAACCGTGAGCGAGATCAGGAACACGGCGCCAGCGCTGGTGGCCCAGCCGAGCACCGGATGCAGTAGAAACACGAAGGCGAGGTAGAGTGGCATCCACGGCATGTCGAGGATCGCCACCAGCGCCTGTCCCGACAGAAACGAGCGAACGGCATCGACATCGCGCAGCGGCTGCATCGGGCTGGCTTGCGCACCGACGAAGGAGCGCAGCCGTAGGATGGCATCGTGCGTCATGGCGGTGAGTTGACGGTCGACGCGACTGGCGATGCGCACCAGCACCTGGCTGCGCACAATCTCAAGGCCACCCTGAAACAGGTAGAGCCCGATCGCCAGCACCGACAGCGCCACCAAGGTGGGGATGCTGCGGCTCGAGAGCACACGATCGTAGATTTGCAACATGTAGAACGAGCCCGTCAGTGCGAGCACGTTCACCACGCACGAAATCAGAGCCAATATCGGAAGGATCGGAGCGAGCGCACCGGCCGCACTCCTCACCTCGCTCTTCTTTTTCTTTGCCACGCGACCACGGTCCCCAACTTAAACAACGGCGGCTAATTCAGCGCTCGCTGTTTCAGCCCCAACGCACGGTTTCTAGATTAGTCTTTTTAATTGGCACTCACTTCCCGGTTATTTCGTTAATCTCGCCCTCAGCGCATGGCCCGCTCTCCTATTCTCCTATTACCCGAACTTGAAATCGCTCGCCGTCAGCGTCGACAGGTCCACCGATCTGAGCAGGATTTTCTCCGGATGCGATGGGTCGGTGTGATTGAGCGTGATCTCGACGTCGCTGCCAACCTGGACCAGGGCACCGCTGTCGTGCAGCGCCTGGAACGTCGGGTAGCCGGAGTTGGAGAGGTCGATGACATGCTCAAGCCCGCGCGTCTCGGCGGCTTCATTGCCGAACGCGGCATGGAACACAAAGGTATCGTTGTCATGCCAGGCGGCGGGATCGCCGGACGGTCCATCTTGGCTGGCACTGCCAATGGCGCTGGCATCGAGCTGGAGCCATTGCCGCTCGACATTGCCCTGTTCGTAGCGCGGCGCCAGGGCAATGGTATCGGGGGCCTCGCCAAAGGCGGAGAGCGCCGCCGTTTCCGTGCTGTCGCCGGCGGCTGCCGTCGCCTCCGGGCCGTGCCCAGCATCGGCCGTGGCGGTGTCCTGGGGCTGCCCATCCTTGCCCGCGTCGCCGGTTGCCGTCGGTTGGGGTTGGCTGCCTGGCCCGGCGTTCGATTGACCGGCGCCGTCCTGGACCTGGGCCTGCCCCCCGTCCGGACCCGGGCCGGCCCCGCCTGGGGCCGCCGCCGCGGTGGTGTCTTGGGCGCCGCCGTGCCCGCCGCTGACGGGTTCGGTCGCCTGCCCGATTTGGCCGGTGGCGGCGTGGTCGGCGGTATCGTTGGGGGCCTGCGTGCTATCGGCGGTACCGTGACCCGAGTTATCATTGGCTCCGGCCAACGCCGCGATGGTGGTGTCGGCAGGCAAGGTGCTGTCGTGGGCCTGATCCAACGCCAGATCGACCGGCATTGGGTCGTCCTCGACCGGGGTGACGTTGATGGCCACCGAGGCCGTGGCCAGTTGATCGTCGAGGCTGGAGACCGTGTAGTCGAAATTGACGGTGCCGTTGAAGTGCTCATCGGCGGTGAACAATAGATCGCCGTCGTCGCGGAGCTGGACAAAGCCGTGCTCGACCCGCAGCGGCGCGCCGATCGCGATGTCGGCGCCGTTGACCTGCACCACCCGCAGCCCGCCGTCGGTCTGGCTGTCGTCCAACACATCGATGATCACGCCGTCGGTGGCGTCTTCGGCAACCGTGATGTCCTTGTCGCTGGCGAGCGGCGAGGCGAGGCTCAAGGAGCCGTAGTCGCCGAGCCCGGCGTAGCTGTCGAGGCTGCCGCGATCGGCGAAGATATGGTCGCTGCCATCGCTGACCACGGGCGCCGGCGCCGGCAGGCTGCCGTCATCCCCGCCGGTGGCAACGACATGCGATTCGATGTCGAGGTCACCGTTCTGGTCCTGCTCGGCATAGACGACCACAATTTGGCCGTCCGGCAGCGAGGCGGTGTCGGAACTGTCATCGACGTGCCCATCCCGGATGCCGAAGCTGTTGCCGAGATGATCGCCGCCGAGGTCGAACCGCTGGCCGCGGACGCCGACACTATTGTCCTCGCTCTCCCAGGTGAGCAGGATCGAGGGGTCGGCGCCATCGCTGAGCCCGACCGAGAAGTCCTTGGGCTCGGTGTCGAAATGCTGGAAATCCAGGACCTTGTCCGGCAAGGTCCAGGCGCTGTCGCCGGCGCTTTTGTAGAGGGCGCCCTTGACATCGAAGCCACTGTTGCCGTCGGGCTCCAGCCAGGCCACCAGGATATCACCGTTGGCCGCCGACGAGATGATGGGGTGCGTGCCTTTGGCGACAATCGCGGGATCATCGAGCTGCGCGGAGAGATCGATGTTGAGCACGGCGTGCCCGCCATCGCGGGCAAGCACCGCACCCCTTACCGTCTCCTGCTCGCCACTGTTCTCGACCCAGCTCATGGCCAGTTCGCCCTGGCTGAGCCCGGTGAGCTGCGGAGCGCGGCCCATGACGCCGACCGGCCCGTGATCGCTGTCGACCGACAACTGCTCGGCATCGTCGTTGTCGCCGGCATGACCGTCGCGGCCAAGGGCAACGGGGCTCGGATCACTGGCGCCGTCGGCAGCGCTCGGCACCCAATAGCGCTGCAGCATGATGCGGCCGAAGCCGTCGAAATCCGCATCCAGCACCCAGGCCAGCGCAAACTCGAAGGCGTACGCGGCCGCATCCATGTGTGCCGCGTCGGCAGCCGAGTTTGACGCCAGCGCGATATCGGAGACCTTGTGCCCCGACGCAACCGTCTGGCCGCCGTCTGCGGCCAACGCGTCACCGTGCGAGTCGAAGGTCTGGGTGCGCAAATCACCGGAGCTGGCGTCAACCCAGGCCACCACCACGCCGCCATCACCGATCCGGGTGACGGCCGGCGCCACGTTGGGGTCGGCGCTGTCGGTGACATTGATGAGCGAGCCATCGCCGGCGGCCGCGCCGTCGCCGTCGAAGATTTTGACCCTAACGCCCATGGTACCGGCGCCGAGCACCGTAAAGAGCGCCGCGATACCTTCGGTGTTGGCCGTGACCGTCAGGGTCTGGGTATGGGCGGCAATGTCGGTGGTCGTGTGCGTTGCCGCTGCCATCGGCGGCACGCTGTGGGTATCGACCGCAATGCTTAGATGCGCTTCGGGTGCCGAAAACAGGCTGCCGGAATTGCCGTGGAACGCCACCTTGCTCACGGGCAAGCCGAGGTCGGCCTTGTCCGCCGGACCCAGATCGGCGGTCTCCTTGCCCAGCACGGTCTCGGGCAGTGAAATGCTTTGCGCCACCACGGTGGTTGCCACCGTGCTGCTGCCGTCGGTGACGGTGTAGCTGAGCGCCAGTTCGGAGCCATGTCCGTTGGTGACGTCGAAGTCGCCGGTAAAGCCGGCGGGCAGCGGCACCGGGGCGACCGGCGTCTGCACCCAGTCGGTGCTCGCTTCGGCGCCGTTGGCCGCATCGACCTTGACGGAAAACACCGCGCCGTTGAGCATCGCATCGGCGCCGGCGGCAACCATCCACACCAGCGCGAAGTTGCCGGCGCCGAGGTCGCTGAGCTTGAGACGGCGGACGTCGTGCGCGGGACCCGAACCCTCGCGGCCATAATCGGGGGTGAGGTCGGCGAGCGCGGCGTTGATGGCGACGTGCTCGGGGGCGACGGCGCCATTGTCCTCGCCGGTGCCATAGAGCTTGCCGTGCACGTGGCCTTCGGAGCCGACCCAGGCCACCAGCGTGTCGCCGGTGTCGAGGGTGGCGATGGTCGGCAGGCGGCCGATGGCGCCGCCGGTCCCGTCCTCATCACCCACCCAGACGCTGTTGTCGTTGGCAGCGCCGTCCTCATTCGCCTCGACCGCGGCGAACTCGGAGATGGTGTGGAAGGCGCCATGGGCGACGGTGATGGGCACCAACGACGGGCCGCCGCTGTCGCCGTAGGTCAAGGCGAAGCGCTGCATCATGATGCGCCCTTCGCCGGGCGCATCGGTGGCATCGGAGGCAACCCAGACCAGGTTGAGGCCGGACCCTGCTCCGCCGGCTTGATTGCCGGAAAAAGTATAGCCGCTAATGGCAAGGCTGTGGTGGCTCAGGCCGGGGTTGGCGCCGCCGCCAACGGTGATTTCCGCCCCAAACGGCCCCGCGTCCTGGGCGACGCCGCGCAGCTTGATGACGCCGTGGCCGCTGTCGGAGACCTCTTGCCAAGCCACGCCGATGGCGTCGCCGGCATTGGCGAATTGCAGCGCGCTCTTGCCCTCGCCGGGCGCGATCAGCACGCGGTCAGAGCCGTCTGCCCCATTGCCGTTGGGCTCGCCGAGCGTGCTGGAGAACCGCACCTCGATACCCTGGTCGGAAAGCCAGACGAATGCCGGTATGCCAAACCCGCCAGCGGGCATGCCGGCGTGTTCCGCGGGGGTCATGGGGCTCGCGCCCATCCCCTGTTCATTACCGGTGCTCACTGAGTACTCCCAACAGACCTTCAGTTGGCGGCAAAGGACCGAAAAGCATGCGGCGCTTTAGCACCCCGTCAAAGCGGTCCTCACCAGATGAGTAGACACAATAACTATCACGTGCGATTTCAACGCAGGGAGGATTTTACATTAGTATCGTCCGCCCACCATGAGACCTCGAGCCGATCTTCGATCAGACTTTGGTCCGACCTTCATGCGCACGGTGCCGAGCCCCTCGCACCTCATGTCAAGGCTTTTTGGCCGTCGCCTGGCAACCTTCTGGTCACGCCAAAGCTTGGCCGCTCGGTTTACCATTGCTTCACTGGCCGTGCTCGGCTGCGGCATGACCCTGCTTGGCGCCTGGGTCTCGAGCCGTATCGAAGAAGGGGTGCTCTACAACTCCGCCAGCAGCGCGGCGCTTTACATCAATACGTTCATCGATCCGCAGGTGCAGGAGCTCGCCAAAGACGCCGATCTGCGCCCGGAAACGGCGGCAAAACTCGATGAGTTGTTCAATACCGCGCCATTGCGAAAGAAGGTGGTCGGCATAAAGATCTGGTCGCTCGATAGCATCATTCTCTACAGCAATAAAAAGGAGGAGGTCGGCCGCAAATACCCGACGTCCTGGCGGCTGCATGAGGTGATGAAGGGGCGGATTGTCGGCTCGTTTGAAAGCCGGGAAAGCGAGAATTCGCTGGAGCGCAAACTCGGTCTGCCGCTGTTTGAAATTTATACCCCGATCCGGGCCACCGATAGCCAAAAAATCATCGCCATCGCCGAGTTTTACGAGAATGGCACCGAGCTAAAGCGCAATCTGGCGCGTACCCGGCTTTACAGCTGGTTTGTGGTGGCGCTCGTCACCTTGCTCATGCTGTCGATCCTATTTCGCATCGTGCGCACGGGAAGCGCCACGATTTCCAGTCAGCAGAAGGCCTTGCGCGAGCGTATTTCCGAGCTTTCGCGGTTGCTGCGGCAAAACGAGGACCTGCGCCATCGGGTCGATGAGATCAACCGGCGGTCGGTCGAAACCCACGATCTGATATTGCGCCGGGTCGGGGCCGAAATGCACGACGGGCCGGCCCAACTCATCAGCCTGGCGCTGTTGCGGCTCGATGCCCTGCAACCCAAGGCGCAAGTCAGCGACGCGGAGCTGCCTCGGGAGGACTATGTAAGGATTCACAGCGCCTTGTCGGACGCGCTGACCGAGATCAGAAACATGTCGGCCGGGCTGATCCTGCCCGAGCTCGATGCCCTGTCCCCGGCCGATGCTCTCTGGATCGTGGTCCGCAATCATGAGCGCCGTACTGCCACCACAGTTAAATGCGACGTTTCGCGATTGCCGGCAAGTCTCTCCAATCCGCTCAAAACTTGCCTTTATCGGCTTACCCAAGAGGCCCTGAGCAATGCCTTTCGCCATGGCGGCGGGGTCGGCCAAAGTGTTGAAGGGAATTGCTGCCACGGCCGGCTCACGGTAACCATTAGCGACACCGGTCGCGGTTTTGCCGTCGAGGAACAAATGCTGAAAAGTAATGGACTTGGGCTGAAAGGCATGCGTGATCGCGTGGCCGCACTGGGCGGGGTGTTGGAGATCGAAAGTAAGCCTGGGGCAGGAACTCGATTGACAGCGTATTTCGAACTGTCAGAAAATCAACCGGTTAGTGGCGTGGAGCGGGTGGGCTAGTGAGCGAGCGGATCCGAGTGGTCGTGGTCGACGATCATCCCTTATTTCGGGAAGGGGTGGCGCACACCCTGCGCGGCGCCAATTTCCTGGAGCTGGTCGGCGAAGGCTCGACGGCGGATGATGCGGTTCGGATTGCTAAGGCCGAACTGCCAAATATCGTGCTGCTCGATGTCAGCATGCCGGGCGGCGGCATCGAAGCGGCGCGCGCCATCGCGCATGCCTGTCCGGTGGTCAAGACCATGATGCTGACCGTGTCGGAGAGCGAAGAGCATGTGGCGCAGGCGCTGGACGCCGGCGCGCAGGGATACCTGCTCAAGGGCACCAGCGGTTTGGAGTTGATCGCGGCGATGCGCTCGGTCGCGCGCGGTGATTCTTACGTCTCGCCGCGTCTGGCCGGCCGCTTGCTGACGTTGTCGCGGCGCCAGTCGGGCGGCGGCGCCAAGCCGACGGAGCTTGCAGATCTCACCAAGCGCGAAGAGCAGATCTTGGATCACGTGGCGCAGGGCCGCACCAACAAAGAAATCGCCATCCAACTGAAGATCGGTGAAAAGACGGTCAAGCACTACATGACCAACATCATGCAGAAGCTGCAGGTGCGCAACCGCGTCGAGGCGGTGCTGGCGCTGCAAAAAGCGCGCCTGGCAGGCCGCACCTGAGGGGCGCGCGCCCTCTCGCCCAATCCCTGACGTCGCCAGTGCCAGCCAAAAAAATCCCCGTTGGCAGAGCGGGTCGGTGGCAGAACGGATCGGCCGTGCGGCGCGCCGCGACCCCGCAACGTGCCGGCGCGACACTCCTCACGGAGCTCCGCTTTGGCTAAACTGGTGGCCGCGGCTAGCGCGCGGCAACCAACGGGGAGGCGTTCCCATGCTGCAAGATGGAGATCTTGCGCCGGAGTTCGAACTTGCAACCGATGCCGGTGAGACCGTCACCTTGTCGCGGCTGCGGGGCAAGCCGGTGGTCGTCTACTTCTATCCCAAGGACGACACCTCAGGCTGCACGATCGAAGCCAAGGATTTCTCGCGCCTCGCGGCGGAGTTTCGCAAGGCCGGGGTCGAGGTGATCGGCGTGTCGCCCGACAGCGTCGAGAGCCACCAGAAGTTTCGGGCCAAGTACAACCTTGCGGTCCGCTTGGCCGCCGACCCCGACAAGGTGGCGGCCAACGCCTACGGCGTGTGGGTGCAAAAGTCGATGTATGGCCGCAGCTACATGGGGGTTGAGCGCTCAACCTTCCTCGTCGACAAGGCGGGTCGGGTCGCCAGGAGTTGGCGCAAGGTCAAGGTGCCGGAGCATGCTGAAGAGGTGCTGGCTGCGGCCCGCGCGCTGGTGGCCACCTGAGCCGGGCGGGAGCCTCACCGAAACGTGATTGCCATTCCGTGACCGGCTCCGCCAAGACTGGGCGCGGTTGCCACGAGGGAGTTGACGCCATGTTGACCTTGAGGAGCCTGATGGGCGCGGCGCTGTTGGTGGCCCCGCTGTCGGCGGCGGTGGCCTGCGATGACTACGCCGAGGAGCAGGCTTTGGCGGCGGCAATCGCTGCGGCGAAGGCGACGCGCACCGCCGAGGGGCCGGTCGTGGCCGCCCCCGAGGCGCAAGCCGTGGCAGCGACTGCGGCGATGCCGGCACCACCTCCGGGGCCGATCGAGACCGCAGCTCACCTGCCGGTCCGCGCCACGAATTTCTAAAAAACCACCGCTTCAGTAGCGATCGGGCGGCTTCGGCTGCCCGCAGGCGGCGTTTATTGCGCGCTCCCGACCTTGAGCCGTCGGGCGTTGATCGGCGCGATGGCACTGTCGAAATGACACCCGGCGCGCTCAAAGCCCGCCCGCCAGTCCTGCAGATGCCGCTCCACCCACACCAAGGCCGTGGCTTTGTCACGGTTACGAATGGCACTCACAATGTTCTGATGCGCCTCGATCAGCCGCGCGATTCCGGGGGGATTGTTGGTCAGGATCAATTCCACCGTCGGCATCACCAGCATGCTGGAGGGTTCCTTGGCCAACAGCAGCACGCGATTGTGCGAGGCCTTGGCGATCAGGCCGTGGAATTCGGCGTCGAGATCGGCGACGGCGGCGGCCTGGTGCACGGCTCGGGTGGCGACAATGTTGGCATCGATGGCGGCAAGCTCGGCCTCGGTGGCGTGCTCGACGGCCTGCGCCACCACCGCCGGCTCCAAGGCCATCGAGGTGTGCCACAACTCGGCGAAGGTGACCTGTTGCAAAATCAGCGCCCGGCTCATGCGCGTGGCCAGCCGATCGTAGTGTGGCATGGCGACGGCCAGCCGGCGGCTCGACTGGCGAGCCACCAGGCCCGATTGCTCGAGCAGCCGAATGCCTTCGCGCACCGTCGAGCGGTTGACCCCGAACTGCTTGACCAATTCCGATTCGGTTCCGATCGGGTCGCCGGGGCGCAAGGAACCGCTCAGGATCTTGCGCTCGATGGCGTCCGCTACCATGGCGTAGGCCGGCAGCGCCTTGATGCGTTCGAACCTGGCGGCGACCTCGGTCATGGTTCCAGCGTGCCGTTTGTCACCGCCGCGCGGGAGTTATCCCGCGCGGCGGCGAGCGGACTAGTTGCTCGCCGACTCGTTCGACAGCACGTCGCCGAACAGCTTCCAGGCCTCGCCCTGGAATTTTTGCAATTGCACCGACTGCAACGGATAGAAGTCGGTTGGGCTGGTGTTGACTTTGATGCCGGGCAGCAGCATGGGCAGATCGACGTTCTTGAGGTTCGCCGCCTGCTTCATGACATTGGCCCGCGTCAGATCATCACCACACTGCTTCAAGACGATGGTCATCAAGGTGGCGACTGAATAGCCGAATACGTTGTTGCTGTCCGCCAGATTGCCGGTTGGATAGTACTTCTCCATGAAGGCTTTCCATTGCAGGAAATCCTTGGCGTTAGCCCACTGCGGATCGGTCGGGTCCTTGAGGTAGGCAGCGGTGATGATGCCCTGCGCGTGTTCGAAGCCGGCCGGTTTGATCACGGCGCCTACCGAGGCCGCCACGTTGTTGAGATACTGCGCCGGTTTCCAGTCGATTTCGCCCGCCTTCTTGATGGCTTGCGCCGCGAACTTGGGTGTCGCGATATTGAAGAACACGTTGGCACCCGAGTTCTTGAGCTGGATGATCTGGCTGTCGACCGTTGGGTCGGTGACCTCGTAGGTGACGTGCGAGACGATCAGCTTGTCGGCGTCCTTGCCCAAGCCCTGCTTGAAGCCATTGAAGTAGTCCTTGCCGTAATCGTCGTTCTGCATGAGCACGCCGATCTTCGGATCCTTGACGTTGGCCAGGATGTGCTTGGCGTAGATGATGGCCTCGGTGACGTAGTCGGGCTGATAGCCCATGGTCCAGGGATTTTCCTTGTAGTGGCCCCACTTCGAGGCGCCGGTGGCGACGAACAGCTGCGGCACCTTCTTGGTGTTGAGGTATTTTTGAATTGCCGTGTTTGGCGGTGTGCCGAGCGTCTGGAACACGAACAGCACCTGGTCCTCTTCGACCAGCTTGCGCACCATTTCCACGGTCTTGGGCGGCGAATAGCCGTCGTCGTAGCTGATGAAGGTGATCTTGCGGCCGTTGATGCCGCCCTGTTCGTTGACCATCTTGAAGTAGGCGTCGATTGCCTTGCCGATGGTGCCGTAGGCGGAGGCATTGCCCGAGTAGGGATTGGTGTGACCGATCTTGATCTCGCTATCGGTGGCGCCTACGTCGTAGTTCTTCTGGGCCGAGGCCGGCGATACGGCCAGCGCCAGCGCCAGCGCGCCGGTTCCGGCGAGCAGCAATCTGCGTGTTGTGGTGTTGGTTTGCATCAGCGTCGTCTCCTTTGCTTGTGACGAGGTTCCGTCATCGCGGCCGGCGCTCCGGCGCCGTCACGAACGTTTGAGCCGTTTCCACAGCAGCGCCAGTCCACCGGCGATGCCCATCGGCATGGTGTACATCAACACGATCAAAGCGATGCCGTAGATGGTCCACGGTTCGAGGTCGAGCGGCAGGTTCACCGCCGCGGTGAGCTTCTTGGTGAGGGCATCGGCGTACTTCTCGATCACCTGCACGAACACGCCGCCGATCACGGCGCCGGGCAAGGAGGCGATGCCGCCCACCACCGCGCCGACCAGAATGGCAATCGACAGCTCGAAGCGGAAGCTATCGGGAGCCACGAACTCGAAAATGATGGCATGCAGGGCGCCGGCGACACCGGTGTAGAGCGCGCTGATGCCGAACACCACGGTCTTGTAGTGGGCAACGTTGATGCCCATGGTGCTGGCGGCCATGGTGTGGTCGCGGATGGCGCGCAGCGCGCGGCCGGTGCGGCTGTCGAGCAGGTTGCGCGCGATCCAAAACATCAAGACCGCGACCGCCAGCACCACCAGATACATCCATTGGTCGGCGCTGAGCGGCAAGCCGAACGGCGGGTCCGGCTTGAAGATGTTGATGCCCTGCACGCCATTCGTGAACCATTCGAAGTGGCGGTATTTCAGGATCTGCGGCACCGCGACCGCCAGCGCGAACGTCGCCAGCGCCAGGTAGTGGCCCTCGAGCCTGAGCGCCGGCAGCCCGAACAGGTAGCCGACCAGGAAGCAAAACGCGGCCGCCACCGGCAAGGTCGCCCAGTAGGGCCAGTTTGCCTGATCGATCAAGACCGCGGCGACGTAGGCGCCGACCGCAAAAAACGCGCCGTGCCCCAGTGAAATTTGGCCATTGAAGCCGGTCAGCAGAATGAGGCCCAGCACGGCGATGGCGTAGACGATCATCAGGCTCAACTGCAGGAAGCCGTAGTTGCTGATGAGGCCGGTCTTGCCGCCCAGCACCGGCAGCAAGGCGAGCAGGATGACGGCGGCCGTCAGCCAGTATCCCCGGCGCCCGCCGGCGCTGGCGCGATCCTGATCCACGAGCCCGTTCGCTGTCGTCGTTGCCATTCCTACACTCGCTTCACCGAAACCTTGCCGAACAGGCCACTGGGCTTGAGGGTCAGGACCGTAATGACGATGATCAAAGCCACGGTCAGCTTCTCGCCGTTGCCGATGATATAGACCCCGCTACTTTTCTCGAGCAGGTTGCCGAGATAGGCGATCACGTTCTCCAGCACGCCGACGATGAAGCCGCCGGCGACGGCGCCGCCAGGGCTCGATATGCCGCCGACCAGCGCGCCGGCGAAGCCATAGAGCAGAATGCTCGCCATCATGTTGGGTTCGAGGTAGACCGCCGGCGCCACCAGCGAGCCCGCGACCGCGCCAATGGCGGCGGCCAGGCCCCAACCGAGCGCCAGCATCCAGTCGACGCGAACCCCGGCCAGCCGCGCCGAGGCCGGGTTTTGCGCCGCCGCGCGCATGGCGAGCCCCAGCGGGGTGAAGCGGAAAAAGGCAAACAGCGCCAGCAGCAGCACCAACGTCACTACGATCATGCCGATTTGATGCGGGCCGATGTAGCCGGAGCCGACGAAGCTGAACTGCGGGAACGGCGACGGGATCGCCTTGATGGTGTGTCCCCAGATGGCGCCGGCGAGCGAGTGGAAGATCGCCAACAGCCCGATGAACACCACCACCACCGACAACACCGGCGCGTCGTGCAGCGGCCGCAGGATCAGGCGCTCGATGGCAACGCCAATCATGAACGAAATCAGCGCCACCACCGGCAGCGCCAGCCAAAAATTGAAGCCCCAGCTCAGCGCCTGCCACACCAGGTAGGCACTGAACATGGCCAGTTCGCCCTGGGCGAAATTGATGTGGTCGGTGGAGACGAAGATCATCACCAGCGCCAGCGCCAGGCAGGCATAGACCGCGCCGTTGGCGAGGCCCGAGGCGATCTGCTGGATCAGCTGTTCCATGCGCTTGGTCTTGTCCTCAGTAGCCGAGATAGGATTTGCGGATCGCCTCGTTGTTCTTCACTTGCGAGGACTTTCCAGACATCACCACGCGCCCCGTCTCCAACACGTAGGCGTGATCGGCGAGCTCCAGGGCGAGCGCCGCATTCTGCTCGACCAGCAGCATGCTGACCTTGGCCTCGCTGTTGATGCGGCGCATGATGCGAAAGATCTCCTGCACGATCAGCGGCGCCAATCCAAACGAAGGCTCATCGAGCAGCATCAGGCGCGGGCTCAGCATCAGCGCCCGGCTGATCGCCAGCATCTGCTGTTCACCGCCCGAAAGCGTGCCCGCCTGTTGGTTGAGGCGCGCCTTCAGGATCGGAAAATATTCAAACACCATGGCCAGATCGCGCGCCACCGCCGCCTTGTCCTTGCGGGTATAGGCGGCGACGCGCAGATTTTCATCGACGCTGAGGTTGGTGAAGGTGCCGCGTCCCTCCGGCACGTGGCCGACGCCCAGGCGAATGATGTCCTCGGTCGCCTTGCCGCCGATCGGCCGCCCGTCGAGCCTGATTGACCCCTCGGTTCTGACCATGCCGCAGATCGAGCGCAAGGTCGTGGTTTTGCCGGCGCCGTTGGCGCCGAGCAGGGTGGTGATGCCGCCGAGTTCGAGCGCGAAACTGACGTCGTGCAAGGCCTGGGTTTGGCCGTAGTACGCTTTGAGACCCTCGGCCTCGAGCAAGGCGGCCATGTTACGCCTCCGTTCCGAGATAGGCGCGGATCACGTCCGGATTGCGCTGCACGTCGGCCGGCGAGCCTTCGGCGATCTTCTTGCCGAAATCGATGGCCACCACCTTGTCGGAAACCGACATCACCAGGCTCATGTGATGTTCGACCAACAACACCGTAACGTTCTGTGTATCGCGCACCCGGCGGATCTGGCCGCGCAGCACGTCGACCTCGTCATGGTTGAGGCCGGCGGCGGGCTCGTCGAGCAGCAACAGCTTCGGCCGGCCCGCCAGGGCGCGCGCCAGCTCGACGCGCTTGCGCACCGGAAACGGCAGCGGACCCGCCGGCAAATGCGCGACCGCGTCAAGCTCCATGAAGGCGATCAGCTCGGCGGCACGCTGGCCAATCTCGCGCTCCTCGGCGGCGTGTCGCGGCAGGCGCAGGGCATCGGTAATGAAGCCGACCGAGGTGCGGCTGTGGCAACCCACCTTGACGTTGTCGAGCACCGACATGCGGTCGAACAGCGCTACGTTCTGGAAGGTGCGGCCGATGCCAATCTTGGCAATGGCATGGCGGCTGTCGCGAAGGATCGAGCGGCCTTCGAACCGGATATCGCCGTGGTTTGGAATGTAGAGACGGCTCAAGCAGTTAAAGAGCGTCGTCTTGCCGGCGCCGTTGGGCCCGATGAGACCGGCGATCTGGCCCGGCTCGACATCGAAGGAAACGCCATCGAGGGCCACGATGCCGCCGAAGCGGACCGAAATATCGCACACGCTGAGCAGGCTGCGGGCGCTGCCGGCCCCTGCTGGCGTGGTGCGCAATAGTGTTTGCGCCACCATCGACGGACGTCTCGCTCCCCTTGGGCTTTTTTTGGGCGCGCCCCGCGGGGAACGCCGCATGTCGGATTGTCGGACCGACAGGCCGCGCCATCTTGGCGCCTCTTTTAGGTAAGGTCCAGGGCTCCTTTCGGCGTATGGGCGCCGACCGGCTGCGGTGCTTTGGCCCAGCGCGGGGGGCGGGCTCGTGGGATCCGGGGGTACGGGGGGCCCTTGGAGAGAGGAGGATCTGGGCCCTTGGTTAGAAGCAAGGCCAAAGGCGGCGGCCTTGCTTCAGGGGGTTGTGCGCGGGCCGGCGGCGAGCAAGGCCTAGCCGCCGGCAGGCCAAGCGCGGGCTTCGCTGGCGTTTCGCGTGCGAGCGGTCAGCCGCGCCGACGCAGGCGCCGCCAGGTCTCCTCATTGATTTCACCGGTCACCGCCAGGCGCTCGTCGCGCTGGAACCGGCGCGTCGCCCGGCGGGTCTTTTCCTGGCAGTCGCCATCGACATCGTCGCGGCGCAGGTAACCCGCCCGATGCAGCAGCCGCTGCACTTCCCAGCAATCGCCGGTCGGGATGCTTTCCGATTCTTGTACCGCAGCGCAAGCATAGGCGCTGACCGTGCAGCGCTGGTTCAATTTGCCGAGCGTGCCGATGGAGGCGGCCTCACACTCGTGCTTTTTGTTCCTGGCGCGATTCCACACCATGTATCGCTCACCGTACCGGTTGCGCACCTCGCGCTGCCAATTATCGATGGCATTGCGCATGGCCGCGGCCTTGCCGAAAATCGAGGCCTTGCCGGCGGCCTTGATCTCTTCCGACTTGCAGCCGTCCTCGCGGCTGCGTTGCGCATGGGCGGGCATCGCTACGACTAGGGTGACGAGCAAAGCCACAGCCGCGCTCGCAGCCCAACACACTTTCTGACGCATGACAGAAACACTCCCTCGACACTGCGCCCCCGGTGGATAGGACCAGATTTTCTCCGGTGTGGCAACGACCGGCTGCCTGGGGGGCAAAACCTTGAAAATTCCCGACAAAATCAGGCGTTTTGGGCATACCAAAGGTCCGTCCCCCGTCAAGGGAGTTGGCCGAAGCCGGACAGCTTGAAGAGGTGCCCAAATGGCTTGGCGAATTTTCCCGCGTAACGAATGGACGGATGGTCGATCATGGTGTCGAGGGCCGAGCTCAACGCCTTATCGAAGCGCATTGACCGGCTGGCGGGGTGGCTCAAGCCGGAAGTTCAGCTGCCTTCTTTCAGCCAGCCGCAATGCGCAAAGACGTTGTGCGTTTTTGAGATGAGTTTTGCCTTCGATGGTGCCTGGGCGACTGAAGAAGTCGCCGAACCCTGCGGCCAATCCATAGGCAGACCCGGCCAACGATAAGGAGACCGCCGGGACCCTTGCGATATCGAACATCTATGCGATGGGTTTGAACCAGGTGTCTGGAAGGCCGTGGGGGTAGACGGCCGGCGCGGATGCTCCAGCCGCGTCACCAACGAAGACATTGATATAGATGACCCGCAACGACAACGAGCCCGGGTTGGGAACGGCTGTGCGAGGCTGCAAGGACTGCCACCGCTAGCCCGTGAGAGCTGCCGGCGAGCCGGTTCGCAAGCCCGGTTTCGTGCTGTCGTCGGTGTCGCCCCCGTACGGCCTCGCCATGAACCCTGCGGCCGCGATGGTCCGGCGTGTGCCAAACCTTGCCGGCACGGCCGATGCCGTGAGGGCCATGTTGATGCGCCCGTGTCAGGAGCCCTTGAGCGCCGCCGATCCGCGGTTGCCACTCCGACCCCGTGAACCCTATATCAGGGTCCATGCCTCGCCCTCCGAAGGATACCACGCCGCGGCCACGCCCTTCGCGCGGCAAGTCAGGCAAGCCACCCGCGCCCCCGGTTGAGGGCGTGAGCGGCACACCAACGACCAAGCGCGCCGCCAAGGGCTCGCGCGTGCCGGCGCCGGCGCCCGCGCACCAGGATCGAGGGGGAGAAGCTGTCGGGGCGATCGCCGCGGCGAGCGCCAGCGGCTCCGCCGCCGGTTCCGAGACGGCGAAACCCATCCTGCCGGCGCTCCGCCACACGAGCCCCTCCGCGCGCGCCGTGTTCGACATGACGGCCAGCCTCAATGCCTTGCTGGCTCGCCCGCACGAGCGCTCGCAACGCGCCCGCGACGTGCTCGCCCTGCAGCCGATGCTCGCCAACCACCCCCTCGTTTGCGGCAGCATGCCGACGTTTATGCCGCATCGGCCGCCACGGCCGGAGAAGTCCGAGGGCGGGGTCGCCTTCGACCTCATTGCCGAATACGAACCGCGCGGTGACCAGCCGCAGGCGATCACGGAATTGGTGGCCGGCGTCGAGCTGCCCGAGCGCAACCAGGTGCTGCTCGGCGTCACCGGCTCGGGCAAGACCTTTACCATGGCGCAGGTGATCCAGCGGACCCAGCGGCCGGCGCTTATCCTGGCCCCCAACAAGACCTTGGCGGCGCAGCTCTACGGCGAATTCAGGAGCTTTTTTCCCGACAATGCGGTCGAGTACTTCGTTTCCTACTATGACTATTACCAGCCCGAAGCCTACGTGCCGCGCACCGACACCTATATCGAGAAGGAATCCTCCATCAACGAGCAGATCGATCGCATGCGCCACGCCGCCACGCGTTCATTGCTCGAGCGCGATGACGTGATCATCGTCGCTTCCGTCTCCTGCATCTATGGTATTGGCTCGGTCGAGACCTATACGGCGATGACCTTCGCGGTCGAGGTCGGCGAGACCATACCGCAACGGCAGTTGCTGGCCGACCTGGTGGCGCTGCACTATCGGCGCAGCGATACCAACTTCATGCGCGGCACCTTCCGGGTCCGCGGCGACACCGTCGAATTGTTCCCGGCCCACCTTGAGGACCGCGGCTGGCGTATTTCGCTGTTTGGCGACGTGGTGGAATCGATCACCGAGTTCGATCCGCTCACCGGCGAGCGCACCGACGAGCTGCAGCTGATCAAGGTCTACGCCAACTCGCACTACGTGACCCCCAAGCCCACCCTGCAGCAGGCGCTGAAAAGCATTAGGACGGAACTGAAACAGCGCCTCGACGAGCTCAATAGCGCCGGCCGGCTGTTGGAGGCGCAGCGGCTTGAGCAGCGCACCCTGTTCGATATGGAGATGATGGAGGCGACCGGATCCTGCGCCGGCATCGAGAACTACTCGCGCTACCTGACCGGTCGCCAGCCGGGCGAGCCGCCGCCCACCCTGTTTGAATACCTGCCGGACAATGCGCTGGTGTTCGTCGACGAGAGCCACGTCACCGTGCCGCAGATTGGCGGCATGTTCCGCGGCGACTATCGGCGCAAGGCGACGCTCGCCGAGTACGGTTTCCGGCTGCCGTCGTGCATGGACAATCGACCGCTGCGGTTTGAGGAATGGGACGCCATGCGGCCGCAGACGCTTTATGTGTCGGCCACCCCCGGCCCGTGGGAGCTTGAACAGACCGGCGGTGCCTTCACCGAGCAGGTCATCCGCCCCACCGGCCTGGTCGATCCGATGGTCGAGGTGCGTCCCGCCCGGTCGCAGGTCGACGACCTGATCGATGAGGTGCACCAGGTTGCACGGGCCGGCTATCGCACCTTGGTGACCACCCTCACCAAGCGCATGGCGGAGGACCTCACCGAATACATGCACGAGCAGGGCATCCGCGTGCGCTATATGCATTCCGATATCGAGACCCTGGAGCGGATCGAGATCATTCGCGACCTGCGTCTCGGTGCCTTCGACGTTTTGATCGGCATCAACCTGCTGCGCGAGGGGCTCGACATCCCCGAGTGTGCACTGGTGGCGATCCTCGATGCCGACAAGGAAGGCTTTTTGCGCAGCGAAACGTCGCTCATTCAAACCATCGGACGGGCAGCGCGCAATCTCGACGGCAAGGTCATCCTCTATGCCGACCAGATGACCGGCTCGCTCGAGCGCGCCATCGCCGAGACCGAGCGCCGGCGCCAGAAGCAGCAGGCCTGGAACGAGGCCAACGGCATCACGCCGGAGTCGGTCCGCAAAAACATCGCCGACGTGTTGTCCTCGGTGTACGAGCAGGACCACGTCACGGTCGATGCCGGGCTGGCCGGCGACAATGCCACCTTGGTCGGCCACAATCTTCAAGCCGTGATCGCCGGCCTGGAAAAGAAGATGCTGGATGCCGCCGCCGATCTCGAGTTCGAGACGGCGGCGCGCCTGCGCGACGAGATCAAGCGCCTGCGCGAGACCGAGCTGGCGATTGCCGACGATCCGCTCTCGCGCCAGGCCGAGGTCGAAGAGCGCGCCGGCGCCTTTGCCGGGGAGCGCAAATATGGGCCAACGGCGCGGCGCCCGGAGGCTCGCCGGCGAGGCGCGAGCGCCACCGAGGCGGAGCCGACGCCGGCCGCGGCGGCATCAGGATCGCGCATCAAGCACGCCTACCAACCGGTGCAGCCGACCTTCTCGCAGACGAGCAGTGTGCCCGGCAGCAGTCGCGTCCGCAAACCAAGCCTCGACGAGATGGGTTCGGCCCGCAATCGACCGGTGCCGGCCCGCGAGTACGCCCCGCGTGCACCCGAGGTCGATCCGGCGAGCCGGGCCGGCCGCTTCGGTGAACAGGTCAAGGGTCCGCATAAGCCAACCTTGGATGAGATGGGGCCGCACGCCGAGCGCGGCGTGCCCACGGCCGGGCGACCGGTGCCGAGAAAGCCGGGCCCGATGGTGACCGGGGATGCGGTGGCAGCAGGGGCGCCGCCGCGGCCCGGGCGCGTGATCGAGGTTGCCGGCGAGCGCGACAAGAAAAAGCATCGCCATGGCCGCCCACGCAAAACCGGCCGGCCGGGGGCGTAGCTGCAACTTTCCCCCCGCCCACCAGCGGCGACCGGCACCGCTGTGGTGGCCACGTGCTGCGGGCGTTATTGGGTTATCAGCAATGAGCGACGTTACGACGGAGCAAGCCATGGCCAACTTGTCCCAATTCCCGATCACCGCACGCTGGCCGGCCCGGCACCCCGATCGTCTGCAGCTTTATTCGTGGCCGACGCCGAACGGGGTCAAGGTATCGATCGCGCTTGAGGAGTTGGGTCTCCCCTACGAGCCGCACCTCATCGACATCGGCAAGAACGAGACCTGGACGCCGGAGTTCCTGTCCCTCAATCCCAATGGCAAGATCCCCGCCATCCTCGATCCGGTTGGCCCGGGCGGCAGGCCGCTCGCCCTGTTCGAATCCGGTGCCATCCTGCTTTATCTCTCCGACAAGACCGGCAAGCTGGTGCCGACCGAGCCGGCGCAGCGCTACGAGACCATCCAGTGGGTGTTCTTCCAGATGGCCTTCATTGGTCCGATGTTCGGGCAGCTCGGCTACTTCCACAAGTTCGCCGGGCGCATGATCGCCGACCAACGCCCGCTGGAGCGCTATCGCGACGAGGCCAAACGCCTGCTCGGCGTGCTCGAGACGCGCCTGCGCGGCAGGTCATGGATCATGGGCGAGGACTACACCATCGCCGACATCTCGATGCTGGGCTGGGTGCGCAATTTGATCGGCTTCTATGGGGCCCGTGAGCTCGTCGAATTCGATGCTTTGACCGAGGTACCCGCCTGGTTGGCACGCGGTCTGGCGCGCCCGGCAGTGGTGCGCGGGCTCGAAATCCCGAAGCGACCCTGAGCTGACGCCTTAACTTTATACGGTAGAACTGATGATCGCGTTGGCCGTTGCGATCGCGAGTGCCTAGACTTGCGCTGACGAGTCTTGCATCCTAGCGCTTTAGCGCAATCATTCGATCCATGGAAACCGCATGCGCGTCCTCGCTCGCTTCGACGGCCCCAACGGTAAGATCTCGGTCGTCGAGGAGGCGGGCACCGGTGCCCGCCACTATGAAGAGGCCGGCGTCAGTCAGAGTTGCGTGCTGGCCGGCGGCGAAGCCGGGGTCGACTATATCCGCTTGATGGCGGCGCTGCTCGCCGGTAGCAACAACGCGCTGCTGTTGGGTTGCGGCGGCGGTGCGCTTGCCAGCATGCTGCATCGGCGCGGTGCCCGCGTGACGGTGGTGGACGTCAATCCAATCAGCTTCGAGCTGGCGCGCACGTTCTTCTGGATGCCGAGTGCGATCAGCTGCGTCACCGCCGATATGCGTCCCTTCATGCGCGCCGAGACGCGCACCTTCGACGCCATCGGCGTCGACGTCGGTGGGCCGTGCTTCTCCTATGAAGAGGTGCTCGATACCGCCAGCGTCGGCCACGTCAGGCGCGTCTTGCGGCCCGGCGGCCGCATCGCCATCAACATCTCCTGCGAGGCACCCGACGATCCAGTACCGGCGCGCGTCGCTGACAAGTTCAAGCAGTTGGGCCTCGACGTGTGGGTGTTCATGGAGGATGTGCCCACCCCGCAAGAGCTCAATGCCGTGATCCTGGCTTCGGCGCGCAAGGAAAAGTCCGCGGCCCTGGCGCCGGTGGGCGGCAAGGGGTGGGTGCTGGCGCGCCTGTCGGGCGGCGCCATCTGCCGTCGCTAAAGGTTAGGTCCGCAGCCGCGCCGAGGCCAACGCCTCCGGCATCACCGCGTCGGCATGGCGGGTGGTCAGCATGACCGCGCGATGGAGATGGAGGCGTTTCAATTCCAGTTCCATCCGACCAACCTTGGCCATCAGCCGGTCGCACTCAAGACCCTGACTTTGTCGGTTGTGAAGGTGCACCTTAAACAGGCCGATGCGGTGCTCCGCACGGTCGACAAGGTGTTCGGCACTGGCGATCAACACGTTCCGACTGAGGGACATAGGTGCCACCCCTGGCACCTTCCGCTTTCTCCTCGTCGCAAAAGGTGCCATCGAACGGCAAGCTGGCAAAATCACGTACCGTCACACTTTGTTGCAGTGCGTGAGGGCAGCAGCGCTCGCGTTGGGAGCTTGGCCAGGTGCCGTCCAATCCTCCCCCGAAACGGGGTCCCCTGCGGCGCCCTGGTGAGGATTGTTTAGGGACACGGCTCAAGGCTTGCGGCGTTGAGCACTGCCCCGCCAAATTGCACCGCGCCACGCCGCCAGCGCAGGAAGGTGTAGGGTTTGGCGCGATTTTGCCCGAGCTCGATGATCGCATCGCGCACGAAAATGCTGCTCCGCGCGTAGGCTTCTGCGTGCACCTGAAAGAAGCGCCGACCGGGTGCGCTTTGGAAGGGCAGCTTCGGCAGCATCGAGGAGGGGTCGTCGTTGGCATCGGGACTGTCGGTCGGTGGCGGCCCGGAATCGTTGTTGAGACCCCGCATCAAGATCCCCACCAGCTGGCGCGAAGCGCTTGCTTGGTCGATCCCGGGCTGGCCGGTGTAGACGGTGACGTGCGGACGCAGCCGCGCCGCCAAATCGCTATCGATGCCGAGCACCTGCTCGATTTCCTCCACCGCCGAGAACCACGCATTCTTGGGACCCGGCCGACCGGCGGCGCTGTATTCATCCCGTTCGGCGCCTTGGGGCCGCTTGATGTTGTCGTCATCGCGGTAGTCGATGATGGCATCGGCCACCGCCTCGCTGGCGACGGCGCCGACGCCGGCCAGCAACGCCCGCAGCAGGCGTTCATCGGCAGCATTGAGGTCGACCTTGCCGGCTTCGTCGGTGATCGCCAGCGCCAAGCGGCCATTGTCGCCGGCGTCGCAGAGGTAGGGCTTGTCGCCCACCTGCAACCGGGCCCGGTAGCCCGGGTCCTGGCGTGCCAATACCAGGTCGAGTATGGCCACTTGAACACCGGTGTCGGCCAGGGCCTGCGCCGTCGTGCTGCCGACGGTGCCGGTTGCCGCCCTCACCTGGCTGCGGGTGATTTGGGCGAAGCCCGCCGCCGCCAGCGCCAACAGCCCGATGACGCTCAAAACGATGATCAACACAAAGCCACGCTCACGCTCGGGCGAACGAGCCTGGT
This sequence comes from Hyphomicrobiaceae bacterium, assembly GCA_035258605.1. Lineage (GTDB taxonomy): Bacteria > Pseudomonadota > Alphaproteobacteria > Rhizobiales > Hyphomicrobiaceae > AWTP1-13. The sequence continues at coordinate 24,476 of DATFXD010000056.1, forward strand.
CAGGCCCTCGCCTCGGGCCGCGGCGCGCTGTGAGTGGGCGCATCCAACACCACGTTCCAACCGCTTGAGCGGGAGCCCCGCCTAGCGCAGCACCCGGTCGACCTGCTCGCGACGGTCGGGCGGAGCTTGCCGTTGCGGACGCGTCGACAGGTTTATCTTATCGCGAAATTCGGCGGCAATGCTGCGAATTTGTCCGGTGTCCTTGACGATCCTGGGCGTGATGGCGATCAGGAGCTCGGTCCGTTCGACGGTATCGTTCTTGTTCTTGAACAGGTTGCCAAACACCGGAATATCGCCGAGCAGCGGGGTCTGGGTGCGGGTGTTGGTTGACTTGTCCTGGATCAGGCCGCCGAGCACGATGCTATTGCCGTCGTCGACGGCAACCGTGGTCTTGACGCGCCGCTGCTGAATGGTTGGCGAGGCGATGCCGGAGGTGGTGGTGGTCACCGCCGAGCTCACCTCTTGCTCGATATCGAGCAGCACCCGCCCGCCGTCGCTGATGCGCGGCGTGATGTTCAAGATGATGCCGGTGTTGCGCATATTGACCGAGTTGACGATCGGGGCACCGGGCACCTGCACCGCTACCGCCGACTGGGTGACGATCGGCACCTCATCGCCGACCTGCAGGGTGGCGCGCTTGTTGTCGAGCACCATCAAGGTTGGCGAGGACACGATATTGACGTCGGTGATGGTGCTGAGTGCGCTCAACACGACCTGCACGTTGGGGGTGTTGAAGAAGCTGGAAAAGCCCGGGAAGTTCGGGGTCACCGGCGGCGCGATCAGGGCAACGGCACCGGTGGTCGGATTGGTGGTGGTGCTGTTGGTGCCGCCGAGATCGGTAAAGCGGAACTGGAAATTGCCGGTCTGCAGGAACCAGCGCAGGCCCATGTTCAGCTGGTCGTTGAGCGTCACCTCGGCGATCGTGGCTTCGAGCAGCACCTGGTTGGGCTGCACGTCGATCTGCTCAAGAATGCGCCGCATGCGGCGATATTCGTCGGATGTGGCGGTGATGACGAGGGCGTTGTTGGATTCGTCGGCGACAATCGCCACACCGGCCGCGCGATCATCCACTAACGCCGCCGCCGCACCCAG
>DATFXD010000057.1:0-13204 GCA_035258605.1 Hyphomicrobiaceae bacterium
CCCTTGGCCGCAACATTGTGCGCAAAGATCTCGGCATTGTTGCCGGTGTCAAACAGAATGCGCTTGCCGCCATAGGCAATGAACGCGGAAAATCCCCAATCCTTCTGCATTGTCGCGGTCTTGCCAAAGGCATCGTAGAGAACCGTAATCTCACCCGTGTTCGACTGCGCCGAGGCCGTCGAGGCACTGGTCACCGCCAGCATCATCACCGCCGCTATCCCTGATAGACGATACCTGGTCATCGCTGAGCTCCCTCGACGCCAAGGCGTCACGGTGGTTGCTGCACTGAGGGCTGACGGGCGGCCATGCCGCCGGGCCGGCAATTTTCCCGCCGGCATCACCGCTCGCGCGCAATCTAGCGGAACGCGCAGGCGCGAAGAAGCCATCTATTAGGCTGACGGCGCCGGTCGCCTTGGAGCTTTCTTCCGCAGAGGGCGGCTGGTTGCGGACAGACGGTCACACGGGCGTCAATCACCTCTAAACCTTGCCCGGATCCAGGGAGCTTTGTGAGGCCGAAGGATGGCCAACCCCATAGCGCCTCCAACCAGCAAATGGCGAGGGGCCGGCGACGTCGGATGCGGCCGACCGAAGATACTTAGCCTTCACCGGGGGCATCGGAACGACGCGGGGGCAGGACGCTCCTGAGCGTCCACGGCCCAATCCGATTTCGATGCGGGGGGCGAAGTGGATCGGGGCCGGGCGAGAACCGGCTGGCGCGCGCGCGCCCCGAGTTATTCCGGTGCGGGTACAAGAATGAATGCCGACATCACCGGACCGCGCAGCCTTCGCCAATCGGTGCCGCAACCAGAGGGATCGCCGCCTTTTTGCGTCGTCGATAAATGCTTGGAGCCTCAGCGCGACGGCGCCAGCCCGGCAAAGAGACGCGCCATATCCTGGCGCACGTCACGGTCCCAGGCCTTGAGCACGATCGGCACATAGCCGATGCTCAACACGCCCAAGCTCGCAAACAGCAGCGCCAGCGGCACGCCGGCCGCCTGCAGCGCAGCCACGACGGCGCCACCACTTAGCATGTATGCCGCATTGAGAACATTGACGGCGGCAATGACCCGGGCCCGGCGATCAGTCGCGGCCCACGCCTGCACGGCTGCGAAGGAAGGCACCACAAACAACCCTCCGGCGATAGCGAGCCCCAGCAGCGTCACCGTTATCGCCAAGCCGGCGCCTGAAGTGACAAAGGCGACAGGACCAAGGCTGCCGCCGCCCGGCGCGAGGCTGGCTGCGAGCCAGGCCATCGCCAGAGCAGAGGCACCGATTAAAAGGGCGCCCGCCGGAACCAGCGCCAGGTTGGGACGGCCGCGGCTGGCGCTCGCGGCGATCATCGAGCCCAGCGCGATGCCGACGGTGAATACCGCGAGACAATAGGTGACGACGCCCTCGCTGCCCCCGGCGCCCTCCTTGATCAAGGTCGGCAGCAACGACAGCACGACGAAACCCACCACCCAGAACCAGGAAACGATATGCGCCCCGCCCCACAGGCGCCGGTCCGATTTGAGCTCGCGCAGCAGCGCCGTGGTCGAGGTCCAAGGATTGAGGTTGATGGCCAGTCCAGGTGCCGCGGGGCCGGCTTCGGGGATCTGCCGCGCCAGCAGCCAGGAGGCGAGCGCCAACAGCGCAATGATCAAGGCCACAACCGCGGCGCTCCGCGCCTCGGCCACGGCGACACCCCCGGCGATGGTTCCAAGCAAAATCGCCAGAAAGGTAGCACCCTCGACCAGCGCGTTGCCGGCCGCGAGCTCGGCGGTATCGAGTTTTTCCGGTAGGATCCCGTACTTCACCGGGCCAAACACCGCCGCCACGACGCCGAACAGGGCCAAGGCCACGAACAGGATCGGCACCGAGTGCAGCAGGAAACCGGCGGCGGCGAGGACGGCCAGCGGCATCTCAGCCAGGCGGATGCTGCGGGCGACGCGGGCCTTGTCGAACCGGTCCGCCACCTCCCCGCCGATGGCCGAGAACAGAAAGAACGGCGCAATGAACACGACGCCTGCCAAGGTGACGAGCACCCCCGCGTTATCACCCACGCTGCCATGCGTGCTGCCGATGCCAAAGAGGACCAGCATGGCCAGGGCATTCTTAAGGAAATTGTCGTTCAAAGCTGAACAGAACTGGCACCAGAACAGAGGCGCAAAGCGCCGGGAGCGCATCAGGACGTCGAACATGTCAGCATCCCCTCGCTGCAGCCAGGAGCGGGCTGGCGGGCCCAACGGCCGTGTGGCGGCAATCATGAACCATGTTCAATCCTCGCGGCAGTGCCCCCTCCGGCGCTCCCGACCCGGGAGCTCACAGCGCTTGCATCCCAAACCCTGCCATCGCAAATATCAGAGGCAGCATCGCGGCAACCCCCAACCTTTGACACCGCCAATGGAACTGAAAGTGTTTGTCAACGGCGAGCCCACGTTAACCAGCGCGGCCACCTTGGCCGAGCTCGTAGCCCAGTTCGGCTTTGCCGAAGCCGGGGTGGCGACAGCCCTCAACGGTGACTTCGTGCCGCGGACGGCGCGCCAGGCAAGGCGGCTCGTTGGCGATGACCAAGTGGAAATCGTATCGCCGCGCCAGGGTGGCTGAGGGATACCATGAACACCGCGCTGTCACATCCGCTGACCCGGCCGGCGCTGGCGCTCTACGGCGTCAATGTACCGTCGCGCTTGCTGCTGGGCACCGCGCTTTACCCCTCACCCAAGGTCATGGCCGATGCGGTCAAGGCCGCGGCTGCCGGCGTTGTCACCGTCTCGGTGCGGCGGGAGACGGCGCGCGCCAATTCTGGTGCGGGATTCTTCGAGCTCATTCGCGGCCTCAATGTGCGGGTCATGCCCAATACCGCCGGCTGCCGCACACCGCGCGAGGCCATTGCCACGGCGCACATGGCCCGCGAGCTGTTCGGCACCGATTGGGTCAAACTGGAGGTGATCGGCAACGACGATACCCTGCAACCGGATCTGTTCGGCCTGGTCGAGGCCGCTCGCGCGCTCGTCGCCGACGGCTTCAAGGTGTTTCCCTATACCACCGAGGATTTGATCGCTGCCGAGCGCCTGCGCCAGGCGGGTTGCGAGGTGCTGATGCCCTGGGCGGCGCCGATCGGCACCGGCCGCGGGCTCGCCAACCCCTATGCCTTGCGTTCGCTTCGAACCTACTTTCCCGACACGCCGCTGATCATCGATGCCGGCATCGGAGCTCCCTCGCATGCGGCGGCGGCGATGGAGATGGGCTTCGATGCGGTTCTGCTCAACACGGCGGTGGCGCGCGCCGCCGATCCGGTGCGCATGGCAGCGGCTTTCCGCGCCGCCATCGAGGCGGGACGCAGCGCCTTCGAGGCCGGGCTCATGGAAATGCGCGACACTGCCACACCGTCGACGCCGGTCGCCGGTACGCCCTTCTTCGGCCTGGATAGATCCTGATGACCGGCCACGGGGACCTCGACACATTCTATCCCATTGTTCCGGATGCCGATTGGTTGGGCCGGTTGGTGCCGTTGGGCGTCAAGACCATTCAACTGCGCCTCAAGGATGCCGAACAAGACCGCATCCGCCGCGAAATTTCGGAGAGCCTCGAGATCTGTGCCCGCCATAACTGTCAGCTGATCGTCAACGACTACTGGCGCGAGGCCCTCGAGCTCGGGGCCGACTATATTCATCTCGGCCAAGAAGATCTGGCGACCGCCGATACCGCCGCCATCCACGCCAAGGGTGCCCGCCTCGGCATTAGCACGCATAGCGAGGCGGAGTTGGCCATTGCGCTCACCGCCAAGCCAGCCTACGTTGCCCTCGGCCCGATTTACGAGACCAAGCTCAAGGTCATGAAATGGGCGCCGCAGGGGCTTCAACGGGTCACGCACTGGAAGCAAAAAATTGGCGCCTTACCTCTTGTGGCCATTGGCGGAATTACCCCACAGCGGGCACCCAATGTGCTCGCCGCCGGCGCCGACAGTTTGGCCGTCATTACCGACTTTTTCACACACGCCGATCCGATCCAACGCGTGCGCGACTGGATCCAATTGGCGCGGCACCATTCATCGCCCACCGGTTGAGGGAAGGCGTTGGCCGACGGCGATGAGGATTAACTTGATCGATAGCACAATAGGGTGAGCGGGTCGGGCGCAGTGCCCGCCGGTTTTTTTGCGTATGGCGTACCGTCTCAAGCTCAAGGCACATCTCGCACTGGAGGTGCGGCGCATTGCGCTTGAGCAGATCGAGATCGCGCGCAACTGCCTCCTCCATCACGACGATCCTGCCACGGCCGTGCATGACGCCCGACGGTCGTTGAAACGATTGCGCGCCATGCTGCGGCTAGTGCGACCGGCGCTGGGCGAAACCTGGTTCAAGCAAGGCAACCAGCAGCTCGCCGGCCTTGGCCAGCGTTTGGCGCGCACCCGCGACCTCGATGTCATGGTGCTCACCCTGGCCAAGCTCGAGAATGGCGCCGGCGGCCTGCCGAGAGGACTGGCGGAGCGGCTGAAACAATCGATTACGCAAGCCCGCAACACGGCCGATCAGCCACGGCTGCCGGCCCCCGACCGCAATGTTGGTGGCGCCCTGCGCCGCGCCGAAAAGCTGTTCTCCACCGAGCGGCTGCGCGGCGTCGATATCGATCACGTCGCCGATGGCTTACGGCAATGCTATCGCCGGGCGCGACATGCCTTCCACGAGGCTTACGAATGCGGCAGCGACGAGGCCTTCCACGAATGGCGCAAGAGCACGCAAGCGCATTGGCGACACATGCAGCTCCTCGGCCGTAGTTGGCCGGAGAGCATCGGTGCGCGTGCCGGCGAGGCCAAGGAACTGTCGCGCCTGTTGGGCGATGATCACGATCTATCGGTGCTCCTGGCTTACGCGCGCGGCGCCGAATCCGCCGAGCTCTCGAGCCACGATCTGGCGGCGTTGAGGGCGGCGTGTTTGAGCTCGCAGCGGCAGATTCGCGACCTTGCCAAGCCACACGGTGAGCGGTTGTTTGTGGAACGACCGCGCCAGCTCACCAGGCGCGTCCTGCGCTACTGGAAGGCGGCCGAGCATTTGTCACGCTTGCTGCCGCCCGATCGCGAGACGCCCGTCCATCCGCGGGCACGGCTGGCCCCCGGATCCAACAAGCCGACGCGGGTTGCGGCGAAGAGGGGCAAAGCGGAAAAGGCCCAGACCTTGAAAAAGCCGGCCAGCACCGCAACGCCGCGGCGGGGCGGCAAGCTGCTTTCCGGCTAGACTGGCCGCGATACCGCGTTCGCGTCGGTTGGCCGTCGGCAGGTTGAGGTTGCATGTGACGAGGGTGTTTGCTAGTCGCCTGGCGGCCTGGCCGCACTGAGCCGGCGAGGCACGGATCTCAGGCGGGTTACGGCTCGCAGGCACCCGCGTCCGGTTGGGGCGTGCGGCCGCCGAACCGGCGAGGGTACCGGAGCCGGCGCACTACAAGGGAACAGGACGCATGCGCATCGCAATGATCGGCACCGGCTACGTCGGGTTGGTGTCGGGTGCCTGTCTCGCCGACTTCGGTCACATCGTCAGCTGCGTCGACAACGATGGTGCCAAGATCACCGCGCTCAAGGGCGGCGCGCTTCCGATCTATGAGCCTGGGCTCGACGATCTCGTCGCCAAGAACGTGCGCGAAGGCCGGCTTTCGTTTACCAACGATCTCGAGGCACCGGTCAAAGCCGCCGAGGCGATCTTCATCGCGGTCGGGACGCCGTCACGACGCGGCGACGGCCATGCCGATCTCAGCTATGTCTTCCAAGCCGCGCGCGACATCGCCGATGCGCTCGACGGCTACAAGGTGATCGCGACCAAGTCGACCGTGCCGGTCGGTACCGGCGACGAGGTGGCGCGCATCATTGCCGAGGCGCGGCCGAACATGTCGGTGTCGGTGGTGTCGAACCCCGAGTTCCTGCGTGAGGGCGCGGCGATCGGCGACTTCAAGCGACCCGACCGCATCGTCATTGGGGCTGAGGACGAGCGCGCTCGCAAGCTGATGCGCGACGTCTATCGTCCGCTCTACCTCAATCAGGCGCCGATGTTGTTCACCGACCGGCGTACCGCCGAACTCATCAAGTACGCGTCCAACGCCTTTCTGGCGACCAAGATCACCTTTATCAACGAGATCGCCGACTTGTGCGAACGCGCCGGCGCCAACGTGCAAGAGGTGGCCCGCGGCATCGGTCTCGACAACCGGATTGGGCCCAAGTTTCTCAACGCCGGCCCAGGGTTCGGTGGCTCGTGCTTTCCCAAGGATATCCTGGCGTTGATGAAGACCGGCCATGATTTCGGCGTGCCGAGCCGCATCGTCGAAACCGTCATCGCCGTCAACGACCAGCGCAAACGCGCCATGGCCCGCAAGGTAATCGACGTTTTGGGTGGCAACGTGCGCGGCCGGACCATCGCGGTCCTGGGTTTGACCTTCAAGCCCAATACCGATGACATGCGCGATGCGCCATCGATCGCGGTGATCACCGCGCTGCAGGATGCCGGAGCCAAGGTACGCGCCTACGATCCGGCAGGGATGAAGCAGGCCAAGACCGTGCTCGACAACGTCGAATATACGAGCGATCCCTACACCTGCGCCGAGGCGGCAGATGCACTTGTCATCCTCACCGAGTGGGACGAGTTTCGCGCGCTCGATCTCGACCGGGTGCGCGCCAGGCTGAAGCGGCCGATCCTCGTCGACCTGCGTAACATCTATCGACCCGACGAGATGACGCGCCAGGATTTTACCTACGTGAGTATCGGTCGCGCCACCGCCCGCAAACCCACCTGAGCCGGCGTCGCGCCCCTGAAATATTGCAATCGCTCACCGGCCCGTTTGGCGCTAAAACAGCATTGCCGACAGTCGCAATTCGGAGGCGGCAACGGCACGGGACCGACGTGAACGCGCAAGACCTCGATCGTTCTCTCAATAAGGTCGCGACCGGCGAGCGGCGCGGCCGCATCGGCGTGCTGCTCCTTAATCTCGGCACCCCCGATGCCACCGGCTATTGGCCGATGCGCCGCTATCTTAAGGAATTTCTGTCCGATCGGCGGGTGATTGAGGTTTCGCGACTGCTGTGGTGGCCGATCCTCAACCTGGTGATCTTGCCGTTCCGACCCGGCCGCAAGGGCAAGGATTACGACAAAATCTGGAACCGGGAGCGCGACGAGAGCCCACTGAAGACCATCACTCGAGCCCAAAGCGACAAGCTGGCGGCAGCGCTTGCCAGGGACGCTGTGGTGGTCGATTGGGCGATGCGCTACGGCAACCCGTCAACCGGCTCGCGCCTCGCCCGCTTGGTGGCTGAGGGCTGCGACCGCATCGTGCTGGTGCCGCTCTATCCGCAATACGCCGCAGCCACCACCGCCAGCGCCTGCGATCAGGCTTACCGCTGCCTGATGCAGCTGCGACGGCAGCCGGCGGTTCGCGTCATTCCCCCCTACTTCGACGAGCCCCGCTACATCACCGCGCTCGAGGCGTCCCTCAAGGCCGCCATCGCCAAGCTCGAACGTCCGCCGCAGGCGATCGTGGTCTCCTTTCACGGCATGCCGCAACGCAACGTCGATCTCGGCGATCCCTACTACCAGCACTGCCAGCAGACCTCACGGCTGATGCGCGAGCGGCTGGCTTGGCCCGAGCCCGATTGGCACACCACCTTTCAATCGCGTTTCGGCCGCGATCAATGGCTCGAGCCCGCCACCATCGACACCATTGCCCAGCTCGCCAGCAGCGGCGTTGGCTCGATCGCCGTGATCGCGCCTGGGTTCGCCGCCGACTGCCTCGAAACCTTGGAAGAACTCGATATGGAAAATCGCGCCGTGTTCATGGCCAACGGCGGCAAGAGCTTCACCTACGTGCCGTGTCTCAACGACGGCGCCGAGGCGATATCCGTGCTCGAACAAATCGTGCGCCGCGAATTGCAAGGCTGGCTTTGACCGCGGCGGGTGCGGCAGCAAAAAGTGCGCGCCCAATCAGTCCACAACCCCAATCACACCCTAAAACCCGCACTATGGCGGTCATTCATTTTCCGTAAATCCTTCATTTACCTTGCATTTCTACTGCGACCCTAAAACTTCCGCAGTTTCGCGCTTAAATCAATTAGCGAACATGTGACGGCAGGTTCTGTGGCCATGAATATCAGCGGCTTTGAAGCGTTTGTCCTCGTCTTCCTGGTACTGGCGGGCGCGGCGCTGGTGGCAACGGTGAAGATGGTGCCCCAGGGCTACAACTACACGGTCGAAAACTTCGGACGCTACACGCGCACGCTATCTCCGGGCCTGCACATTCTGATCCCCGTGGTGGAGCGCGTGGGTGCCAAGATGAATATGAAGGAACAGGTGATCGACATTCCCTCGCAGGACATCATCACCCGTGACAACGCCATGATCACCGTCGATGGCGTCAACTTCTACCAGGTGCTGAACGCCGCCAAGGCCGCCTACGAGGTCGACCGCCTGCAGAGCGCCATCATCAATTTGACGATGACCAACGTCCGCACCGTGATGGGCTCGATGGATCTCGACGAGCTCTTGTCCAATCGCGACACCATCAACGCGCGGCTGCTGCAGGTGGTGGATGCGGCCACCGAAGCCTGGGGCGTCAAGGTCACCCGCATCGAAATCAAGGACATCGCGCCGCCGCGCGATCTGGTCGACAGTATGGCGCGGCAGATGAAGGCCGAGCGCGACAAACGTGCACAGATCCTGGAAGCGGAGGGTCTGCGCCAGGCTGCCGTGCTCAAGGCCGAGGGCGAGAAGCAGGCGGTGATGCTGGCCGCCGAAGGTCGTAAGGAAGCCGCGTTCCGCGACGCCGAGGCGCGCGAGCGCGCCGCCCAGGCCGAGGCCAGGGCGACCGAGATGGTGAGCCAGGCGATTGCCGGCGGTAGCGTCCAAGCCATCAACTACTTCGTTGCCACCAGCTACGTAAAGGCGCTCGAAACCCTTGCCCGGTCGCCCAATCAGAAGGTGCTGATGCTACCGCTGGAGACGTCCGCAGTGATCGGTTCGTTGGCTGGCTTAGCCGAGATCACCAGTGAAGCCTTCGGCAAGTCCGGTGGCGGAACGCCGGTCGCCGCCGGCGCCCGCACCGGCAGCCGCGCCAGCAGTGTGCCCTCCACCTGAGGACGGGCTCTCCCCGGCGCCAGGACGCCAACCCGCCATGTCTAGCTTCCTCTCCCTGCTGTCGAGCTTCGGTGCCTGGAGCTGGTTTATCCTCGCCGCCCTGCTCATCACCTTGGAGACCCTTCTTCCGGGCGCGCTGTTTCTCTGGTTCGGGATTGCCGCGGTCCTTGTTGGCCTGCTGGCGCTGGCGATCGGCATCAGCTGGCCCTGGCAGGTCTTCGCCTTTGCCGTTTTCGCCGTAGCAACCGTATTTTGGGTGCGGCGTTATGCTGGACCCGAGGTCGCGCTCAGCGATCTGCCCGATCTCAATGCGCGTGGCCAGCAATACGTCGGCCGCTCGTTAATGGTCGCCGAGGCAATCCAGAACGGCCGTGGCAAGGTCCGTGTCGGTGATACCCTGTGGCAGGCCGAAGGGCCGGATCTACCGATCGGCGCCTGGGTTAAGGTCACCGCTGCCAGAGGCACCATCCTGATCGTCGACCGTGCCCCAGCCTAGTCAAGACCCAAACGCCGTCACCTGGGTGCTGGGCGCGCTCAGCCTGGCGCTGCCCTGGCTGGGTGTTGGGCTTGTTATTGCCGGTGCCCTCAGCCTCAGCCGCGGTGGGGCCTGGGGCGCGGCACTTTTGCTGTGTGGGCTTGCCGCCATCATCGCCGACATCGCCATCGACTTCGTCTGGGCCGCGCCCGCCCGCGCCCCGAGCGATCAACCCGACCTCAATCAGCGGGCGGCACAATTGATTGGTCGCGTACTGGTGGTGGCCGACGCGATCGAAGGCGGACGCGGCCGGGTGCGGGCCGGCGACACGCTCTGGCAAGCCGAGGGCCCCAACCTTCCCCGCGGCAGCGAAGTGCGGGTGGCGGCGGTCAAAGCGACCATCCTCCTGGTCGAGCGCGTCGAGCCCTGATCCTAGCCGACCGCGGGCAAGTACCCCGCACCAGAGACGCCGCCGCCTTCCTTTGGCCCCAAGTCGGGGTTTTTCTGGGCAAGGTCGCGTTGGCGTTGGGGGGTCCAGCCTTGCACAAAGCGCTGGTCGTTTTGCCGATCCTGGGCTGGCTGGGGGTTGGTGCGGTCCTGCATCACGCCCGGTGGTGGCCGTCTCCCAAGCCCGATCAAGGCGTGGTCGTGTTCGTGCCGCCCCGTCTGGCGGCACCAGCGCCGGTGACCGCGGCAGCACCCCGCGTCTCCGACCGCGCCGGACTGGCGCGTGAACTCCACAAAGAGCTGAAGCGGGTTGGCTGTTACGGCGGCGACGTTAACGGCCCCTGGAGCAGTGCCTCGCGGCAGGCGATGCGCCGTTTCACCGATCGGGTCAATGCCAAGTTGCCGGTCGACGAGCCCGATCCCATTCTCCTGCGGCTGGTCGCGGGCCAGACGCAGACGGTCTGCAGCCCCTGCCCGCCGGCGCAGCAGGATGCGCGCTCGCTCTGCAGCGAGCCGAGTGCCACGGTCGACGTCGCCAGCAAGCCCGCGAAATCGCTGCCCGAGACACGTAGTGAGGAGGTCAGCGGCGGAACGGCGACGCCGTTGGTGATCGGAGCGGCCAGTACCGCCGCCGCGGCGACCACCCTGCCACCGCCGCGCCCGGAGCCGCCACCGGTCAGCGCCCGGCCGACAAGCGCGCCACCGCTGGCCGACGAAGATCGGCCGCCGCCGCGGTCGCCGCCGCAAGCAGGACCGGTGCCGCCGGTCGGGGTCTACGAGGGGCGCCAGCGACCCCGTCGCGCTGCGGAGCCGCCGCCGGTGACAGTGCAAAAGCTCATTCGCAAGGTCGAGCGGGCGCTGGGGTCGCTGGGCATCCGCTGACCTGGTCGCGGCGTTGGCCAGGCAGGTTAGTCCCTTTGGCCTCGTCAGGCCTGCACCACAGAGGATACTTTGGACGCACAGCCACTCACGCCGCACGAGAGGATCATGACCGCGCCCCAGCTGACGATCAGCCGCCATCAGCAGCTCACGCGCGGCCGTTATGCCGCGCGGCTCGAAGGCTTGGATGGCGAAGGCGAGCTCGCCTACAGCCGCACCGGCAAGTCGCTGATCATTGCCGAGCACACCCGGGTCGACGATGGCCTGCGCGGCCGCGGCGTCGCCCTGGCGCTGGTGCGGCGGTTGGTCGAGGATGCGCGTAGCGAGGGTGTCAAGATCTACGCGCTTTGTCCCTACGTCAGCACCGAGCGTCGCAGGCATCCGGAGTGGGCCGATGTCTTTCAGGACTGATGCGACTGCGCGCGTTGCACCGCAGCGGCGTTGGCGGCCCCATAGCTTCCACATTTTAGCGCTAGCTCAGCAGCCGTGCGGGGAACATGGGGCCGGACAACAAACCGGAGCTAAAACCAGCTGGTCCCACAAGGTGTCTGCGCTGTTGGATCGAAAGTAACCCGCATGCCCACGCTCAGACTGCTGCTGGCGCTGTTTCTCATTGGTTCGGGCACAACCGGGGCCTCCTTTGCCATCAGCGGCTATTTCGAGCCGCGGCAGACCGATGCGAAAGCCAAGGCCGGCGCCGATGGCACCAAAACCAAGCTCGAACTCGCCGTACCGAAGCCGCGGCAGCGGTTCGTGGCGATCGAAACCAAGGCGAAACCGGCAGCTCAGGGCACCGCGCTTGCAACAACATCGCCGCCGGCCCACCCCAAGGCCACCATCGCCAAGGCGGTAGCCAAGAAGCCGACGCCCGGCAAAGATGGCGGCGCGCAGAAGGATGGCGTGCAGGAAGCTGCCGTCTGGTGGCCGCTCAGCAATCTCTTCAAGAACTAGGCTGCGGCACGACCTAGGCCACACCGGCGCGGAGCAGGTCGTGCACGTGCAGGATCCCGACCGGCTTGCCGCGGTCGACGACGAACATCTGCGTGCGCTTGAGCGCATTAAAGTGCTCAAGGGCCGCCGATGCCAAGGTATTGGGCGTCAGCGTGTTGGGCTTCCTGGTCATGATCGCCTGCGTGTGCTGGCGCAACAGTTCGGGTCCCATGTGTCGCCTGAGGTCGCCGTCGGTGATCATGCCGACCAATCGACCTTTGCCATCGACCACCCCAAGACAGCCGAAGCTTTTCTCCGTCATGACGACGATTGCCTCGGACATGATGCGATCCTCCGCAACCAGCGGCAGCCGCTCGCCCGTGTGCATCACGTCGGCGACAAACTTGAGGCTTGCCCCCAGCGAACCGCCGGGGTGGAACACGCTGAAGTCGTGGGCGGTAAAGCCCTTGTTCTCCAACAGCGCGATCGCCAGGCAATCGCCAAGGGCCAGTTGCATGGTGGTCGAGGTGGTGGGCGCCAGCCCGTGCGGGCACGCCTCCTTGGCCCGAGGCAATTCCAGGACGACGTCCGCCTGCTTGCCGAGCGCCGAATCGGCGCGCGAGGTCACCGCGATCAGCGGCACCTTGAAGCGCCGCGAATAGGTGACGATGTTGCGCAGCTCCACGCTCTCGCCCGACCAGGAGATGGCCACGATCACATCCTGCGGCGTAATCATGCCGAGATCGCCGTGACTGGCCTCGCTGGCGTGTACGAAGAACGCCGGGGTACCGGTCGAGGCAAAGGTAGCTGCGAGCTTCTGGCCAACGTGCCCGCTCTTGCCAATACCGCTGACGATGACGCGACCTGCGGCCGCTGCCAGGATGCCGACGGCACGGTTGAAGGGCTCCCGCATGTCGGCGCCGAGCGCGCCGCGTAGATGGGCCAACCCCTCGCATTCAAGTTCCAAAGTGCGTATTGCGGACTGTGCCGCCCGCGGCGGCGCGGTCTCGCAGGCCACGATCCGCAGCTTGCGCTTGGCGCCACTCATTCGCATTGTGCCAGGATCCCCTCGTTCGCGGGCCGGTGCCCCGCTCTCCCCGGGCCCGGCGCCGTCCTACCTCTAGCAGAGCCCGCTTGCGCCTGCCAATTGCCATCACGCGGCGCGGGCGCCTTCAACAACTCTTTAACCGGCCTCCCCCCTTGAGCCTTTCCCAGTCACGAGCATGGTCTCCGCGGCCCGCCAGGCAAAATGGGGGCTCGCGCAAAGCCCAAGCCCGGACGCAGAGGCGCATTTTGCTACCCCCAAGGCCCACGCCGCCGGCAAATGCCGATCCCTGGTCCACCCGGTCGCGGTGCCCGACCACTGTCGTGCGCGAGGGCTGTCCTGTCG
>DATFXD010000058.1:0-8037 GCA_035258605.1 Hyphomicrobiaceae bacterium
CTGACCATGGTCGATCTCGCCTACAACAACGGGCCCTCGAGTTCGTCGGGCTTGCCGCCCTCCACCTACGAGGTGCTCGAACCCACCACCAGCAATGCCACCATCGCGCTCATCAAGAGCCGCGTGGTTTTAAACCAGCGCCGGCGTGACCGCATCGAGCTTGCCGGCCTCGGCTTTCATTGGCCCAACGCCAGCCTGACCCACGAACTTGAGAATACGCTTGGCTACAATCCGCTTCGCCTCGGGCTCTACAGCAAGGCGGTCGGGGCGGAGGATCACGTCGGCTTGCCCGAGCAGCGCAAATTCTCGCCGCTGTTTCCCTCCTACCGGTCCACCCTTGCCGATCTGTTGGGACTGCGCTTCATCGCCACCGGCGTGCCGATCGAAGCCATCGACCATAACTTGCAGCCTGGCGATCTGACCCTGTTGGCCAAGACCGCCGATGGCTACGTCTACGAGAACCCGCGAGCGGTCGATCGCGTCGGCTTTGCCACCGCGGCGCTGACCGCCGATTTTGCCGCCATGCTCAACAACGGGGTGTGGCCGGCGGTCGACCTCGCCTCGACGGTGCTCATCGAAGAGGCTGCGGGCGAGCCGCAGGCCCGGCGGCCCGGTCAGGTCAAGATCATCGCCTATCAGAACACCGAGGTGGTGCTCGACGTGGAGAGCCCGGATGGCGGCTGGGCCGTGCTCAACGACCTGTGGCATCCCTGGTGGTTCGCCGAGCTCGACGGCAAGCCGGTGGCCACGTTGCGCGCCAACGTACTGTTCCGCGCCGTCGCCGTACCGCCCGGCCACCACGAGGTGCGCTTTGCCTTTCGCCCCGTGAGGGGGGGCTGGGCGGAACTTGCGAGCGGACGCTCGGCGCCGCCGCCATGAGGGGAGGGCGCCGCCGGCGGCCGCCGCCCTCTACCGGCGCTGGGAGGGTGATTTCCTCGGCCATGATCCTGCTCTAAGCATTGCCTAGAGGCGTTCATGCTGCCTTCAGCCTGGCCGTGGGATCGGCAGGGGTGGGGCCCATGGTGGCCAGTCGCAACAACCCGATGAGCGCGTGACCGCGATGACAGACGTTCCCTTTCAGGCTCCCGACGCCCCGGGCTTCCGGCTCGATCCCCGCGTGATCGCCGCCTTCGCCCGCTTTGCCGGCGGCTACTGGCGTGATGCGACCGCCCGCCAGGCCTGGGGCCTCACGGCCGGGCTCGCCATCGCACTCTTGTGCTCCACCGCCGCCACGGTGGCGCTCAACCAATGGAACCGCTGGTTTTTCGACGCCTTGGAGCGACGCGACGTTCACGTCGTCACCGAGGCCGTGTTCGTGTTCGCCGGCATCATTGCGGTGATGGCGGCGATCGGCGTCGCCATCGTGCTGGCGCGCGAGACCCTGCAGGTGCGCTGGCGGGCCTGGATCGTCAATAACCTGGTCAAGCGCTGGCTTAGCGAGCAGCGCTTTTATCATTTGAACGTCAGCGGCCGGGAGCCGCCCAACCCCGAATACCGCATTTCCGACGACACCCGCTGGGCCACCGAGCCGCTGGTCGATCTCGGCATCGGGCTGGTGCTGGCGATCGCCGGTGCGGCGGCGTTCATCTCCATTCTCTGGAGCGTGGGCGGCGCCATTACCGTCGATCTCGGCAGCTGGGGGGTGCTCACCATCCCGGCCTACATGGTGTGGGTGGCGCTGGCCTACGGCAGCCTGGCCTCGGGTCTGATGCTGTGGGTCGGCGCGCCGCTGGTCGGCTACGTCGGCCGCAAGAACGAGGCGGAAGGCTATTTCCGTTTCGCCATGATGCGCATCCGCGACAATGCCGAGAGCGTGGCCCTGATGCACGGCGGTCGCTACGAGGAGGCGATCCTCGGCCGCTTCTACGACACCGTGGTGGCGCGCTGGCTGGCGATCGTGTGGCAGCACGGCCATCTCACCTGGATCACCAACGCCGCCGGGCCGATGAAGCCGATCGTGCCGCTCTTGTTCCTGGCGCCGAAATATCTGGACGGCGAACTGAGCCTCGGCCAGGTGACGCAGCTGGCAGCGGCGTTCGTTGAGGTGCAGATCGCCATCTCCTGGGTGGTCGACAACTATAACCGCGTCGCCGAATGGTACGCCTCGGCGCGCCGGGTGATGGATATCGTCGATGCCTGCGACCTGATCGACCGCGAGACGGCGGCCGCGGCCGGCAGCGGCCGGGCGGAAGGTCGCGACGTTCGGCTCGGCGATTTCGCCATCACCGACGGCCGTGATCGTCCCCTGCTTGCCGGGTCGGGCTTTGCCGCCGTGGCGGGGGAAGGTGTGCACATCTGGGGCGACTCCAGCACCGGCAAATCGACCTTGGTCAGGGTGCTGGCCGGGCTGTGGCCGCGGGCCCGCGGCGAGCTCAGCATGCCGCCCGGCGGCGAGGTCATGATCGCGCCGCAGAAAACCTACCTGCCGCTCGGCTCGCTCAAGGGCGCGCTGCTCTACCCCGATCCGTCGCTCGATGTCAGCGACGACCGGCTGGTCTCGGCGCTGGAAAAGGTGGGCCTTGCCAGCTTGGTGCCGCGCCTTGCCGAGGTGGCGCGCTGGGATCAGGTGCTGTCGATGGGCGAGCGCCAGCGCCTCGGCGTTGCCCGGCTTGCCATTCACCGCCCGCACGCCCTGATTTTGGACGACGCGCTGTCCGCGCTCGATGAGAGCACGCAAGTCATGCTACTCGCGCACTTGCGCGCCGAGCTGCCCGCCGCAATCATCATCAGCCTCGGGCAGCGGTCAGCTCCCGCCGGCAGCCACGATCGCCAGCTGGTCCTGGAACGGAGCGATGCGATATCGATCCTGCGACCGGCGGCGACGCCGGCAATGGCCGCGGCACAATAGGCAACTGGGCGGACAGACGCCACTGAAGGGTGGACCATGAGCACCTTGAATTATTGGAATACGACCTGGAGCCTCGACGAGGCGCAGTGCCCGTGCGACGTGCACTTCATCGACTATCTCGAGCAAACGAGCGCCCGCGGCGCCGCGATCTTCCATTTCGGCACCGGCAACCACCATATCGTTGGGCTGCGCATGGCCGAGAACGGATCCGGCCATGCCGTGCTCGGCATCACCGCCTCGCCGCACGAGTATCAGGCCTATATCGACCTGTTGATCAAGAACCCGCGCCTCGGCCACACCTACAAGGCCTACTTCGGCGACATCTACCAGCTCGACGGCCGCCTGCTGCCTGCCTTCGATTATGTCAGCCTGTTCCATGTCGGTGAGTATCGCACCGCCGACAACGATAGCTACGGTGCGCTCAGCGATCTTGAGATGGCGCTGGTGCTCGCCGACAAGCTAAAACCGGGCGGTGAAATGCTGTTTTACACCGGCTCATTTGCCTATGACCAAGCCGAGTTGGTCGCCAGCGAGCTCATCAAGCAGCGGGCCCTGCAACCGGCCGGCAGCTTCAAGAGCCTTCGGATCCTGCGGCAGCGCGCGGGTTGACACGGAATGACGATTTTTCAGGTCTACCGCCGAGCCTTGTCGCTGCTGGCGGCCGAACGGGCGCTGACCATCTGGGTGGCGGTCTCCGGTGTTGCCGTCGCTATCGTGCAACTGGCCGAACCGGTGCTGTTCGGCCGCGTGGTCGATGCCTTGTCGCGCGGCGGAGCGGCGTTTTCGATCATTGGCCTGTGGGCGGCGCTCGGCCTGTTTGGCATCATCGCCAGCGTGGTGGTGGCGGTCGTGGCCGATCGGCTGGCGCACCGCCAGCGGCTCAGCGCGCTCGGCCTCGCCTTCGAGCGCGCCATCATCTTGCCGATCAGCTACCATGCCGAGAAGGGCTCGGGTGCGGTGGTGCGCACCATCCTTGCCGGCACCGATGCGCTGTTCTGGAATTGGCTGTCGTTCCTGCGCGAACAGCTCACCGCGCTGGTCGGGATCGTGGTGCTGGTACCGACCGCGATCACCATGAACAAGAGCATGGCGCTGATCTTGATGGTGCTGGCAGCGCTCTATCTGGTGTTCAACCTGCTGGTGGTGCGCCGCACCAGCGCCGGTCAGGCAACGGTCGAGCAGTATCATAACAACGTCTATGGCCGCGTCGGCGACGTTTTGGGCAACGTCACGGTGGTGCAGAGCTATGCCCGGCTCGCCGCCGAGATGCAGGCCATGCGCACCGTCATGAGCGAGCTGCTTGCGGCGCAGTACCCGGTGCTGACCTGGTGGGGATTGCTGACCGTGCTGACGCGCGCCGCCGCCACCATCACCATGGTGGCGATCTTCGCCGTCGGCGCCTTGCTGGTCGAGCGCGGCGAAATCAGCGTCGGTGACATCGTGGCGTTCGTGGCGTTTGCCAACCTGATGATTGGCAAGCTCGACCTGTTGTCCGGCTTTGCCGTCCGCATCTTTCAGTATGCACCGACCTTGCGCAGCTTTTTCGAGCTGCTCGATGCGACCGAAGGCGTCCGCGAGCGGCCCAATGCCAAACCGCTGGCGATCGGCGCCGGCAACGTCTCCTATCAGCACGTCAGCTTCCGCTTCCGCCACAGCGAGCAGGGCGTATTCGACGTCTCGTTTGAGGCGCCGGCCGGCCACACCATTGCCCTGGTCGGCCCGACCGGCGCCGGCAAGACCACGGCGCTGGCGCTGCTGCAGCGGCTGCGCAGCCCCGATGCGGGCCGCATCCTGATCGATGGCCAGGACATCGCCGACGTCACCTTGACCTCGCTTCGCCACTCCATCGCCGTGGTGTTTCAGGACGCCGGGCTGTTCAATCGCTCGATCGGCGAGAACATCCGCATCGGCCGGCCGGAGGCGAGCGATGCCGAGGTCGAGCAGGCGGCACGGCTGGCGGAGGCGCACGATTTCATTGCCCGCAAGCCCGGCGGCTACGAGTTCGTGATCGGTGAGCGCGGGGCGTCGCTGTCCGGTGGCGAACGCCAGCGCATCGCCATCGCCCGTGCCATCCTCAAGGATGCGCCAATTCTGATCCTCGACGAAGCCACCAGCGCGCTGGACGTCGAGACCGAAGCCCGCATCAAGCGGGCCATGGACCGCATGCGCGAGGGCCGCACCACCTTCATCATCGCCCACCGGCTGTCGACCGTTGCCGACGCCGACCTGATCCTCGTGCTCGACGCCGGCCGCATCAGCGAGCGTGGGTCGTTCAGGGAGCTGGTGGCGGCCAAGGGTCTGTTCGCCCGGCTGGTGGCGGAGGGCGGCTTTGTCGAGCCGGAGGCCCCGCAGGATGTGGCCGAGCCGGTGCTGTGAGTTGCCAGCAATCGCTCAGGCTTGCCCCGCAGCCAGCACCTCGGCCACTTCGGCTTCGAGCGCGGTGGCGAGCGCTTCCACCCACGCCGCCTGCAGCTTGCGACCGATCAACACCAGGCGGCTGCGCCGGTCGGCCGAGGGCCAGCGCTCGAGCCAGGCCGGCGGCTCGATGACGTGGCCGACGCCGTGCACCACGGCCGGACGATCGGGGCATTCGGCAATCTGGATCAGGCCCTTGAGCCGCAACAGGTCGCTGCCGCAGTGCTCGGCCAGACATTCGAGCAGCAGGGTCAGCGCCACCGCCCGCATCGGCGTCTCGCGCACCAGCGCCACCGACGCAATGGCCTGATGCGGTTGCGCCGGCTGGCTGGCGGCGGGGGTCGATGCCAGCCAGCGCTCAACATCGGCGGCCTGCTTGCCGCCGCGGCCGGCGAACAGTTCTTCGGCATCGACGGCGCCGAACGCGGCGGCAATCACCACCGCGGCCGGATTGAGCGCGGCCAGCCGCGCCGTCAGCTGCTCGCCCGGGGCTGCAACCAAATCGGTCTTGGTCACCACCAAGCGGTCGGCCACTGCGATCTGCCGGATCGCCTCGCCATGTCGGTCGAGCGTGGCCAAGGCATGGACCGCATCGACGGTGGTGACCACGCCGGCGAGCGCGATGCGCCCGGCAATGTCCTGATCGGTCATCAACGCCATCAGGATCGGACCCGGATCGGCAAGCCCGCTGGTTTCGATGATGATGCGTTCGAACGGCGCCAGCACACCCTCGACGCGGCGGCGCAGCAGATCTTCCAAGGTCAGCAGCAGATCGTCGCGCACCCGGCAGCACAGGCAGCCCGTCCGCAAGGTGACGAAACTCTCCTCGCTGGTCTCGATCAGGTCGTGATCGAGGCCAATCTCGCCGAACTCGTTGATGATCACCGCCGTGCGCGCGAAAGCGGGATGCTTCAGGCAGCGGCCAAGCAACGTGGTCTTGCCGCTGCCGAGAAAGCCGGTCAGGACCCAAACCGGGATCATGGGCTGGGCGGCAACGCCGCCACGCGCACCCGCAGCGGCCGAAAATCGGGGTCGACGGCGGTGCGCACGGCGCGCAATAGCCCAGCAACGCCGGTCACCCCGCGCCGGCGCTCGGCGCTGACCAGCAGCCAGCGGAAGGGCAGGTTGGCCGGCGCCCGCACGATGCTAAAGCGCACCGCGCCGGCGGTAACCTCGACACCGCCCGCCGCATCACGAACCACGACGCCGCTCACCCCCCACAGCGGCAGGCTCGCCGCCAACAGCTCCGCCACGCTGTCGGGCACGGCTGCCATCATAGCCGGGGGCCTTCGAGGATGTCGGCGGCGATCTTGCGCTTAAGATAGCGGCCGTCGCCCGGCTGCGCCAAAAACTTGCCGTCCTCGACCACCACCTTGCCGCGCAGGATCGTCACCACCGGCCAGGCAAAAATGTCGTGGCCCTCCCATGGCGTGTAGTCGGTCTCGTGCAGATCCTCCTTGCGCACCTTGCCGCGCCGGCTCGGATCAAGGATGGCGAGGTCGGCGTCGCTGCCCACCGCAATGGCGCCCTTGCGCGGATAAAGACCCATGATCTTGGCGGCGTTGCTCGACACCAAGTCGACGTAGCGCGGCAACGAATAACCGCGCCGTTCGACCATCTCGGTGTACATCACGCCAAGCCGCGGCTCGACCCCGGAATTGCCGCCGGTGGTATCGTCGATGCGCTTGCCCATGGTCTTCTCGGCCAAACTGCAGCAGAGCTCGTCGGTGGCCACGCAGTTGATGGCGCCGTCGAGCGTGCCTTGCCACAAGGCGCGCCGGTCGGTCTCGGATTTGAGCGAGGGGTAGGTGTGGTAGATCTGGCCGTTCGGCAGCCGGTAATCGTCGGCGGTGTGCAGCATGTACTGGTGCAGGCTTTCGCCATAGATCGGCAACCCCTTGGCCCGGGCCTCGGCGATGGCAGCGACCCCGGTGGCGGCCGACACGTGCATCATGTAGAGCGCGGTCCCCGGCACGCTCTCGGCCAGCCGCAACACGCGCCGGAAGCTCAGATCCTCCGACAGGGCATTGTGCACCTCTGCCATGTGCTCAAATCCGACCCGCCCCTCGCGGATCAGCTTGGCATACATGTGCATGACGATGTCATTGTCCTCGGCGTGGATGACGCCCAGTCCGCCCGCCTTCGCCAACACCTGGAAGGTCTCCCAAATGTCGCCGAAATCGAGCATGCGGCCAAACCGCTGCGGCCAGATGTTGGTGGTGAAGATCTTGATGGTGGGATAGCCGGCCGCGATCGCCTCGGCGAGCTCGGCAAACTGCGTCGGCGGTGGATCGGTGGCGAGCATCAGGTGGTAGGCCCAATCGCAGGGGCTAATGGGCGCAAAATCCGCATCGCGCGCGGCGATCGACTGCTCGACGCTGCGCTCGCCGGTGATGTAGGCGAAATCGATCAAGGTGGTGGTGCCGCCGAACAGCGCCGCCTTGCCGACCTGGTCGATGCCCTTGGTGGCAAGCACGCGACCGTCGGGCAGCACGAACGGGTGCTGCATGTGCACGTGCGGGTCGATACCGCCCGGCATCACGATCTTTCCCGTCGCCACGATCACGCGCTGCGCATCCTCATCAGCCAGGGTTGCCGGCGCCGCGAGTGCGGCGATCGTTTCACCCTTGATGCCAACGTCGCAGCGCTCAACGCCTTGCGGCGTCACCACGTCGCCGCCGCGAATGATGAGATCGAGCATGGTCTCCCTCCAAAACCGGAGCGAAGTTTGCACCAGCCGGGCGTCCGGGGAAAGCCGGAATGCTGGTCCGGGG
>DATFXD010000059.1:0-26403 GCA_035258605.1 Hyphomicrobiaceae bacterium
GATGTGTTCGCCGCCGTTGAGCCGGTGATCCGCGGCGTGTTTGAGGAGTTCGCCAACGGCAGGCCGGTGAGCGCTGCGTTTCCGCGCATTGCCTACGACGATGCCATGGCCAAATACGGCTCCGACAAGCCGGATCTGCGCAACCCGATCGAGATGGCCGACGTCACCGAGCATTTCCGCGGCTCCGGCTTCAAGGTGTTTGCCAGTCTGATCGCGCAGGACGCCAAGGCGCGGGTATGGGCGATCCCGGCGCCGGGCGGCGGCTCACGGGCATTTTGCGATCGCATGAACGGCTGGGCGCAGCGGGAGGGCCAACCCGGGCTTGGCTACATCTTCTGGCGCGCGGCCGAGGCCGGGCCGGACGAGGGTGGCGCCGGTCCAATCGCCAAGAACATCGGTACCGAGCGCACCAGCGCCATCAAGCAAGCGCTCGGGCTAAAGGCCGGTGACGCGGTGTTCTTCGTCGCCGGTAGTCCCGCCAAATTTGCCAAATTTGCCGGCGAAGCCCGCACCATGATCGGCCGCGAACTGAAGCTCACGGCCGAAGACCGCTTCGAATTCTGCTGGGTGGTCGACTTTCCCATGTTCGAATGGAACGAGGACGAAAAGAAGATCGACTTCTCGCACAACCCGTTCTCGATGCCGCAGGGCGGCCTGGCAGCGCTCAACGCCGCCACCACGCCGGATGAGCTGTTGCGCATCAAAGCCTATCAATACGACATCGTCTGCAACGGCGTTGAGCTGAGCTCGGGCGCCATCCGCAACCACTTGCCCGAGATCATGTACAAGGCCTTCGCCATTGCCGGCTACGGCCCCGAGGTGCTGGAAGCCAAGTTCGGCGGCATGCTGAAGGCGCTCTCCTACGGCGCTCCGCCGCACGGCGGCATCGCTCCGGGCATTGACCGCATCGTCATGCTGCTGGCCGGCGCCAGCAACCTGCGCGACGTCATCATGTTTCCAATGAACCAGCAGGCTCAGGACCTGCTGATGGGTGCCCCAAGCGAAGTGACCGCCAAGCAGCTGCGCGAGCTCAACATTCGCTTGGCGTTGCCGCCCGGCAAGGGTTGATGCCCCGGCAGGCACGGCAAGCCTGCGCAAGTTCGTTGCCGGCGATCAGGGCCCGCCGCTCAGGCCTTCCGCGGCGGCCAGCATCCGGTCGATCATCGCCAGCGCCGAACCGAGGTAGTTGGCGGGGTCGGTGAGCGCCTTGAGCCGCGCCGCGTCGAGATGCTGCGTCACGTCGGGCTGGCGCTCGAGCGCTGCCAGCAGCGGTTCGCCGTTGGCAAGGGCGGCGCGGGAGGCGTGCGCCACGATGTGGTGCGCCTGTTGCCGCCCGGTGTGCTCGGCCAGCGCCATCATCACCGCCTCGGCGACGATCTGGCCGCCCGTCATGTCGAGGTTCTGCCGCATGCGCTCGGGCTCGACCACGAGGCCATCGAGCATGGCGCGCGTGTGCTTGAGCGCCGCCCCGGCCGCCAGGAATGCTTCGGGCAGGGCCATCCATTCGAGGTGCCAGGGACCGGTTGCCCGTTCGTGATCCGCCGCCAGCGCATCGAGCATCAGTCCGGCGTGCTGGCGCACGATCCTGGCCGCCGCCACGATCAGCTCGCAGGCGATCGGATTGCGCTTCTGCGGCATGGTCGATGAGGAGCCACGTCCCTGTTCGAACGGTTCAAATGCCTCGCCCACCTCGGTCTGCATCATCAGCATGATGTCGGTGGCGATCTTGGCCAGGCTGCCGGTGATCAGGGCCAACAGCGACACCGTCTCCGCCATCGTGTCCCGGCCCACGTGCCAGGGCATGCCGGCGGCGCCGAGCCCCAGCTCGACCATCAGCGCATCGTGCACGGCAACACCCTTGTCGCCGAGCGATGCCAAGGTGCCGGCGGCGCCGGCGAACTGGCCGACCAGCACGCGCGGGGCGATTTCCGCCAGCCGGCGGCGATGGCGCACGATGGCGCTCAGCCAGACCGCGGCCTTGTAGCCGAAGGTAATGGGCAGCGCGTGCTGCAGGTGGGTACGGCCGGCCATCAAGGTCAACCGGTGCGTGCGCGCCAACCCGGTCAAGGTGTGGGCGATGTGGGCGAGATCGGCTTCGACGATCGCCAGTGCCGCCCTGATTTGCAGCACGGCGGCGCTGTCCATAATGTCTTGCGTGGTTGCGCCCCAGTGCAGATAGCGGCCGGCATCGCCGCATTGCTTGGCGAGTTGGGCGACCAGGCCAACGATTGGATAGCCCACGACATTGGTCGACTGGCGCAGCTGGTCGAGATCGACGTCCTTGGCGCTGGCGAGCCGTTTGATGCTGTCGGCCGCCGGCTGCGGAATGAGGCCGAGGCGGGCCTCGGCCTGGGCCAGGGCCACCTCGACCTCGACGTAGCGCGCCACCGTCTCGGCTTCGGAAAAGATCTGGCGCATGTCGGCGGCGGCAAAGGCATCGCGAAAAATCGCTGAATCAAAGACGGTGGAGGCCATGGGCTTTTTCGGCGCGCCGCGGTCGCGTGACGCGGCGCACCCCTTAAGTTGACTGTTATGCCTGTGCGCGCCCGGCACGACCGGGCGCACCGAGCCCTATGGGAATAGCCTATTTGATCAAGGTGGGCTTGTTCGGCGACGGCGGTGGCGGTGGGGTCGCCGCCGTGGCTTGCGGCACCACGCGGATGACGCGCGGCGCGGCCGGGCGCGCCTGTTCGACCGGGGAGACGGGCAATGGCCGCGGCGTCGGGGCCGCCGCGACGCTGGGGGCGGCGGGCGCCGCCGGCCGGACCGGCGCCGGCGGCGCAGGTGCGGCCGCGGGCGCGGCGGGCGGGGCCGGGGCGGCGGCTTTTGCCGCCGCGGGCGGCGCCGAGACCTTGGGCGCGGCCGGTGCCGGGGCCGCCTTGGGCGGCGGGGCCGGCGAGGTCGCCGGTTGCGGCCGGGCCGGCGCCGCCGCGGCCGCCTTGAGCCGGGCGATCAGTTCCTCGGCAACGGTACGGATGGCCTGCCCCGAATCGCCTGGATACTTGGCGACATAGGAGCGCTCGACGGTACTTAGGTGGGCTGCCACCTGCAGCGCGCTGGTGCGGGGCACGGCGTGGGGGAAACAGCGATTGTCGGCGTTTTCCATCAACCAGCGCTGGTAGTCGGCATCGACCGAGGAGTGGGCGTCCTTCATATTGATGATCACGCCGAGGTTCTCCGCGAAGCCCATTTCCGGGTTCAGGCCCTTGAAGCGCCGGAACACCTCCAAGCCGCAGGTCGAGATGTAGTCGGGCTTGGTCGGGGACAGATGGAAATCGGCCTCCCGCAACCAGCACTCGGTCAGCACCGACAATCCCGGCGGGCAATCGACCAGGATGACGTCGAACACGCCGCGGACATGACTGAGCAAGCCGGCAATGCTGTTGCGCAGCTGTGCGTGCAGGCCGGCCTTGGACACTTCCCGTTCGAACAGCGTCAGTTGCATATCGCTCGGGACCAGGTAGACCGAGCGGGCCTCATCCACATCCGACACGCCGCCGACCACGAACCGCGGCCAGTCGACCGCGACATTGTTGAGCACGCTCGCCACCAGCAGATCGACGATGGTGAGGCCGTCCGATTGCAAGCGATTGAGATTGGCCGGTGTCAGCAGCATGGCGCTGATACTGGTCTGGGCATCGGAATCGATGATCAGGACGTTCTTGCCGTAGTGCGCCGACAGGGTCTCGGCCAGGGCCAGGACCAGCGTCGATTTGCCGACCCCACCCTTGGTATTCATGACAGCGATAGCGTTACGCATAGTCACCCCCCAATGCGCCTCATCGGATCGCTTAGAGCCACTCCCGCGTCTGCCCGGCAAATATGGCATAGTCCGGGTCCATGTCGAGCCGCCGCTTAGTTAGACCACTGTGGCGCTGCGGCTCTTCCGGCGCCCGCCGGACGGCTGTTGTCGCTGCCGGGCGCGGGGCGCGGCCACGGCCGCGGCCGGGCGGGCCGGCGGCTTGTCACGCAGCGTATAATGATAATTTTGGTTCGGCCGCAAATCGACGGCGGCGGCCAGGCGGTTCGACATGTTGTAGAACGCGGCGACGGCAGCAATGTCCCAAATGTCGCGATCGCTGAAGCCCGCGGTGCGCAATTTTTGCCGGTCGGCATCGTCGATCTTGTCGGGCGCCTCGGTCAGCCGGACGGCAAAGTCGAGCATGGCCTTGTGCCGGGGCGCAAGATCGGCGGCGCGGTAGTTGTGGGCGATGGTTTCGCCCAGTTCCGGGTCGTTGGCGCGCTGGCGCAGGGCGGCGCCGTGGGCGGTTAGGCAATAGTGGCAGTGATTGACCGCGCTGACGGCAACCGCGATCATTTCGCGCTCGAGTTTGGAGAGGCCGCTATCGCCCAGCATCAGCTCGTCGGCCATCATGACGAAGGCCTTGAGCTTGGCGTTGTCGAAGGCATAGGCCTGCAACACGTTGGGCACGAAGCCCAACTTGTCGCGGCATTTCTCGAAATAGGCGGCCAGGTCCGGCTCAAGACGCGCCGGCCGGCCGAGGTCGAGCGCCGTCAGGTCGTGTTTTGCCGCCATTGCCGTCATCCTAACGCCGGGTTCGCCACCAAGAGAAGGGCCGGATTGTGAACGAATGATGAGGCGCATTGTCAATCCCCGGGCACAGGTTCACACTTCGCCGTGGCGCGAAAAGGGTGGGGCGCATGCGCAACCGCGCCACTGGTTGGGACCCCCTGGGGTTGCGAGGCTGGCATGCGGCAGGTGCTGACTGGGCTTGAAGCCGACCCGCTGGCGGCGGCCTTCGCAGGGCTGCTGTTCGGGCGCAATGACGGCGACGGTCTGGAGGGGTTTCGACCGGCGGCGCTGGCCGATTTCACGCGCGCGGCCCTCCAATTCATTGCCAGCAAGCCCAAGGGTCTGCCCAAGGTCCGCCTGCGCGGCCTGACCGCGGCGGATGCGGCCGGCAGCGACCGCTCGGTGCTTGAGATCCTCAACGACGACATGCCGTTTCTGGTCGATTCGATCCTGGGCGAGCTGCAGGCGCGTGGGCTGGCCGTGCTCGCCCTGTTGCACCCGATCTTCAAGACCGAGCGCGACCAGGCCGGCCACCTGATCCGCATCACCGGGCCCGGCGACAAGAGCTGGAACGATGGCCAACAGGAAAGCTATATCGCCGTGCATTTGCCCCCCCTATCGGCGGCGGGCGCAGAGGAGGTGGTGGCGGCGATCACGGCGATCTTGGGCGAAGTCAAGGTCGCGGTCAGCGACTGGGCCAGCATGCGGCAACGGCTCGAAGGCGCCATCGCCGAGCTGGCGACCACCACCGGCACCATGGCGCCGGAAATGCGTGCCGAGTCGGTGGCGTTTTTGCGCTGGCTGTTAGAGGACAACTTCACCTTGCTCGGCATGCGCGAGTTCGAGCTCGCCGGCACCGCCGACAGCGGCGATCTACTGGCGCGCGACGGCAGCGGACTTGGCGTTTTGCGCGATACCCGGCGCGAGGTCCTGCGCCGCGGCGGCGAGCTGGTGGCGCTGACCCCGGAAATCCGCCGCTTTTTGTTTGCCCCCACCCCCTTGATCATCACCAAGGCCAACATGCTGAGCCGGGTGCACCGGCGCGTGCACATGGACTACATCGGCATCAAAACCTATGACGCCTCCGGCGCGCTCAAGGGCGAGCTGCGCCTGGTTGGCCTCTTTACCTCCCAGGCCTACGTGCGGCTGCCGAGCGAAATCCCGTTCTTGCGCCTCAAGGTGGCCCAGGTGCTGGCGGGCTCGGGCTATCCGCCGGCCAGCCACGCCGGCAAGGCGCTCGTCAACATCCTCAACACCTTCCCGCGCGACGAGCTGTTTCAGATCGGCGTCGAGCGGCTGATGCAGTGGTGCGCCGGCATCCTCGATCTGGAGACCCGGCCGCGCCTGCGCGTGTTTGCCCGCGTCGACCGCTTCGATCGCTTCGTGTCGCTCATCATCTATGTGCCCCGCGACCGCTACACCACGCGGGTCCGCGAGCGCATCGGCGGCTTATTGGCGCAAGCCTACCAGGGCCGCGTCACCGCCTTTTATCCCTACTTCCCCGAGGGCCCGCTGGTGCGGGTGCAATTCATCATCGGGCGCAACCAAGGGCCGACCCCGAAGGTCGAGACCGCGTGGCTCGAGGCCGAAATCGGCGAGATCGTGCGCACCTGGCAGGATCGCCTCGCCGAGGCCATCGCCAAGCGCGGAGGCGAACGCGAGGCGCTGAACGCCAAGTACACAAACGCCTTTCCTGCCGGGTATACCGAGAGCTTCCAGCCGGAACGCGCGCTCGAGGACATCGCCCGCATCGAACGGCTGGGACCTGAGCGCCCGATCGCCGTCGACTTCTATCGCGCCGCCGACGCTGCCCCCAACCGCTGCCACGCCGCCGTCTATCGTTTCGGCGGTCCGATCCCGCTGTCGGAACGGGTGCCGGTATTGGAAAATTTGGGGTTCCGTGCGATCGATGAGCGCTCCTATCACCTGCAACCGCGCTTTGCCGATGGCATCACCGACGTCACCCTGCACGACATGCTGCTTGAACGGGCGGACGGCGGCCCGATCGCGCTGGCCGGCAACGATTCCCGGCTCGAGGACTGCTTTCTCGCCGTGTTCCGCGGCGAAGCCGACAACGACGGCTTCAACCGGCTGATCCTTTCGGCAGGCGCCGATTGGCGCGAGGTGGCGGCAATCCGCGCCTATTGCGCCTATTTGCGCCAGCTCGAATCCCCGTTCGGGCTGCGCTACCTCGCCGATACCCTCGACCGTCACGCCGGCGTCACGCGCGATCTGATCGAGCTGTTGCACCTGCGCTTCGACCCCGGCCGGCGGCTGCAGTTGGCCGAGCGCTCGGCCGCGGCCGAGCCGGTCCGGCGGCGGATCGAAGGCGCATTGGCCAACGTGCCGAGCCTCGATGAGGATCGCATCCTGCGCCAGCTGCTCGGCCTCATCTCGGCCACGGTGCGCACCAATTTCTATCGGGCCGACGCCGGCGACCGGCGCTCGGAGGTGATCAGCTTCAAGTTCGACAGCCAGCGGGTGGAAGCTGCTCCGCATCCCCGCCCCTTGCGCGAGATCTGGGTTTACTGTCCGCGGCTCGAAGGCATCCATCTGCGCTTTGCGCCGATCGCCAGGGGCGGCATCCGCTGGTCGGACCGCGCCCAGGATTTTCGCACCGAGGTGCTCGGGCTGGTGCGGGCACAGCGGGTCAAAAACTCCGTCATCGTTCCGTCCGGTGCCAAGGGCGGCTTCCTGCCCAAACAGCTGCCGCGCGCCGGCAGCCGCGAGGCGACGCAACGCGAGGGGGTGGCCGCCTATCGCATCTTCATCTCGGCGCTGCTCGACATCACCGACAATCTCAAGGACGGCAACGTGGTGCCGCCATCCGGCGTCGTGCGTTACGATGGCGATGATCCCTATCTCGTGGTCGCCGCCGACAAGGGCACCGCCACCTTCTCCGACATCGCCAACGACATTGCTGCCGACCACGGCTTCTGGCTGGGCGACGCCTTCGCCTCGGGCGGCTCGGCCGGCTACGATCACAAGGGCATGGCGATTACTGCCCGCGGCGCCTGGGAATGCGTGAAACGGCATTTTCGCGAGATCGATGTCGACATCATGCGGCAACCCTTCCGCGTGATCGGGGTCGGCGACATGTCCGGCGACGTATTCGGCAACGGCATGCTGCTGTCGCCGGCGATCCGCTTGCTGGCCGCCTTCGACCACCGCGACATCTTCATCGATCCCGACCCCGATGCCGCCGTCGCTCTCGCCGAGCGCCAGCGATTGTTCCAGTTGCCGCGTTCGAGCTGGCAGGACTACGACCAGCGCTCAATCTCGCGCGGTGGCGGGGTGTTTGCGCGCAGCCTAAAAGCGGTGCCGCTCAGCCCCGAGATGCAGGCGATGCTGGGCACCTCCAACACCAGCCTGACGCCGAGCGAACTGGTGCACGCGCTGCTCAAATGCGACACCGAGTTATTGTGGTTTGGCGGCATCGGCACTTTCGTGCGCGCCACCGGCGAGAACGACAGCGAGGTCGGCGATCGCGCCAACGACCAGGTTCGCATCACCGCGGCCGACCTCAAAGCCAAGGTCATTGGCGAGGGCGCGAACCTTGGCATGACGCAGCGCGCGCGCATCGAGTTCGCGCAGAAGGGTGGCCGCCTCAATACGGATTTCATCGACAATTCCGCCGGCGTCAACACCTCCGACCAGGAGGTGAACATCAAGATCGCGCTGGGGCCGGCGACCCGATCGGGCATGCTCACCGCGGCCACGCGCAAGGACCTGCTGCAGGCCATGACCGAGGCGGTCGGCGCTGGCTCGCTCGCCAACAACTACCAGCAATCCTTGGCCTTGAGCCTGGCCGAGCGGCGCAGCGCTCGCGAGTTGCCCGACTACGCCCTGTTGCTGCACAGCCTCGAACAACGCGGCCTGATCGAACGTCGGCTCGAAGCCTTGCCGTCCGACAAGGAGCTGGAAGAGCGCGGCCGCAGCGGCCGCGGGCTGACGCGACCCGAGCTGGCGGTCATCATGAGCTATGCCAAGATCGCGCTCGATCATGACCTGTTGGCGAGCTCGGTGCCGGATGAACCGCGGCTGGCGAGCTGGCTTGTCGCCTACTTTCCAAACGAACTTAACCGCCGCTTTCCCGACGGCATTTCCGGCCACAGCCTGCGCCGCGAAATCATCGCCACCAGCCTCACCAACGCCATCATCAATCGCGGCGGCATGACCATGCCGGTGCAGCTGGCCGACGCCACGCGGCAGACGACGGCCGACGTGACCTTGGCCTTCCTGGCGGTCCAAGAAGTGTTCCAGCTGCCGGCGCTGTGGCAACGCATCGATGCGCTCGACGGCAAGGTCACGGGCCGGGCGCAACTTCAACTCTATCAAGCCGTTCAGAACCTGGTGCAGACGCAAACCCTGTGGTGGCTTAAGTCCGGCGCCGGCCGCGCCACCGACGCGGACATCGCCGAGGCCGAGGCGGGAGTGGCCTCGCTCAAGGCGGCGCTGCCGGCCGTACTGCCTCCACGCCCGGCCGCGCGTCTGCTCGAGGCGACGAGCCAGCTCGTTGCCGACGGCGTGCCGGCCGAGCTGGCGGCCGATCTCGCCCATCTCGACGTCGTGCAACTGGCGCCCGCCATCAACGCCATCGCGCGCCAGAGCGCCAGCAGCGTGCCCGAGGCGGCCCGCGCCTTTCTGCAGTTGGGCGATCGGCTGCGGATTGCCGAACTGGGCGCCAAGGCGGCGGCGATCGCCACGCCGGACTACTATGACCGGCTGGCGGTGGCGCAGGCGCTCGACCAGCTGGGCACGGCGCAGGCCGAGCTCGCCCGGGCGGCGATCGCCAGCGGCGGCGATGGCATCGAGGCCTGGCTCGAAGCCCAGGGCGCCAGACTGGCGCGCGTGATTGCCACCCTAGACGAGATTGCCAGCGCCGGCACGCTCACCCTGTCGCGGCTGGCGGTCGCCGCCGGTCAGCTGGCGGACGCCGCCAGCGCCATCAGCGCGGCCGCTCCTTCAGCATCAGCCAGGCCGGCCCGAACAGGGGATCGTTCCAGATCCGACGCCAGCGAAAGCCGGCTCGCTCATAGGCGCGCACCACCGTCTCCTGCCTGATCGAAATGAGGCCGCAGCAGGCAACGGCCAGCGTGGTTGCGAATACCTCGGCTGCCAGCACGGCTGGGACCGCCGCCAACGCGGCGCGGCGGCCGGAGGCGGCGAGCATGAACTGCAGGTCCCAGGTGCCGGGCAGCATTTCCGGTGGTTTCAAGCCGGCGCTGAGCCCGACCTCGACCGCCTGGGCATACCCGATCGGCAGCCCACGCTCGGCGGTGACGATCCGACACAGTGCCGACGCGCTCATGCGCGCCAGCGCGATCTCGGCCTCGGCACTCGCCCGATTGCCCAAGCCCGCGCGCGCGCTCGCCTCCCGCAGCCAGCGCCGGATCAGGAAGCCATCCTGTTCCGTCACCGGACGCAACCCGATCGGGCCTGACATGGGCGCCGCCTCAATTGTCGCCATCAATGCCGGAAGTGACGCAGGTTGGTGAACAGCATGGCGAGGCCGTGGGCGTCGGCCGCCTCGATTACCTCCTTGTCACGCAAGGAGCCGCCAGGCGCAATGACCGCCGTCGCCCCGGCCTCGGCCGCCGCCAGCAGGCCGTCGGCAAACGGAAAGAAGGCGTCGGAGGCCACCACCGAGCCCTTGGCCAGCGGCTGATCGAGGCCGGCCGCCTTGGCCGCCTCGGCCGATTTCCAGGCCGCCATCCGGGCGCTATCGAGGCGGCTCATCTGACCGGCGCCGATGCCGACGGTGGCGCCGTCCTTGGCATAGACGATGGCATTGGATTTGACGTGCTTGGCCACCGTGAAGGCGAATTTCAGGTCGGCGAGCTCGGCGGCCGTCGGCTGGCGCCGGCTCACGACCGCAAGCTTAAGATCATCGACGATGGCGTTGTCGCGGGACTGCACCAGGAAGCCGCCGGCCAGCGAACGGAAGCTGAGATCGGGCTGACGCGGGTCGGGCAGGGCACCGGTGGTGAGTAAGCGCAGGTTCTTTTTGCCGGCAAAGATCGCCTTGGCCTCGGCGCTGGCCGCGGGCGCAATCACCACCTCGGTGAACATGCCCGTGATCTCGCCGGCGGTCGCCGCATCGATGGTGCCATTGAGGGCAATGATGCCGCCGAAGGCGCTGATGGGATCGCACCTGAGCGCCTTCAGATAGGCCTCCACCAGCGAGCGGCCGCTGGCGACGCCGCAAGGATTGGCGTGCTTGATGATGGCGACCGCCGGTGCCAGGTCCGGATCGAATTCGGCCACCAGCTCCAAGGCGGCGGCGGTGTCGGCAAGGTTGTTGTAGGAGAGCTCCTTGCCCTGCACTTGCACCATGGTGGCAAGGCCCGGTCGTGCTGTCCCGGTCAGGTAGAAGGCGGCGTGCTGATGCGGGTTTTCGCCATAGCGCAGCGCCCGGGCGAGTTTACCGCCGAACGCCCGCCAGGCCGGGGCCGGCTCGCCCAGCACATCGGCGAACCAGCCGCTGATCGCCGCGTCATAGGCGGCGGTGCGGGCAAAGGCTTTGGCGGCCAGCGTCTTGCGCAGCTGCTGGCTGGTGGCGCCGTGCCCGGCACGCAGCTCTTCCAGCACCAGCGGATAGTCGGCGGGATCGACCAGCACCGTGACCGCGGCGTGATTTTTGGCGGCCGCGCGCAGCATGGCCGGCCCGCCGATGTCGATGTTCTCGATGGCAACGTCGAAGGCGGCGCCTTGGGCGACGGCGGCCTCGAACGGATAGAGGTTGACGACCAACAGGTCGATGGCGGCGATGCCATGCGCCGCGGCCGCCGCCTCGTGCTCGGCCTGGCCGCGAACGGCGAGCAGCCCGCCATGCACCTTGGGGTGCAAGGTCTTGAGGCGGCCATCCATCATCTCCGGAAACCCGGTGTAGTCCGAGATCTCCGTAACGGTGAGCCCGGCCGCCTTGAGCGCGGCGGCGGTGCCGCCGGTCGACAGGATTTCAACGCCAAAACCGGCAAGTCCGGTGGCAAAGTCGACGATCCCGGTCTTGTCCGACACCGAAATCAGCGCCCGCCCGATGCTCGTCTTCGTGTCTGTCATGTGGCCGTCGTTTCCCAATCGCCCTGCCCGATGTCGGCCTTGCGGCCAGCACTTGGGCGCGCCCGGCGGCCTTCACTGAAAGTCGCCTCGCGCTCATCCGCTTGCGGCCCCGCGCGGCACGTCGCGCCGCCCCGGCGGCGGCAGTTTCCGCGCTTAGCATGGAACCGGAACGCATACACCCCTATCCTCAAGGCTTTGGCCGCGGCAGGGCCGGCGGCGTCATGTCCGCGAGCGCCAGGCGCTCGCCCAGCGAGGGCAGCGCAACGGCCTCGCTGGCGGCCGCTTGCGGTCGCAGGCCCGGCGGCATCCGCACCAGCTGCCAATCGACCTTGGCTTCGCCGTGGCAGGCCGCGCGCAACACCACCTGCTGCCCGGCCAAGGCCGTTACGATCCCGGCGCCGTAAACGCTGGGCTCGATCGTCAGCGCCGCACCGCGACCCGACAGGCGCCAATGCGCCCCCGACTTTAGCACGAGGTCGACCTTGTCGGGCTCGTCCCCGGGCCAGACCTCGACGTCGGGATGCAGGTGGAAATGCACGGCGAACGGCAGGTCCCAGGAAAAACGCAACACGCCTTTGGCCGGCAGCAGCTGATCGCTGCCGAGGAGCATGCCGCCGGCAAGGTCAAGGGCAAGGTGCCGAGCGTGCAGGAGGCCCCAGCGCCCGACATAGCCGTCATGCGTGGCCACGAGCGTGACACCGGCACCAGTCTCGGCGATGTCGCAGGTGACGTGATCGGGGTGTTCGATCGCCAGCGCGCCACGGCCGGCTCGGCCGCGGCGCACCAGCACCGAGGAGGACTGCTCTTTAATGCACAAGGTGTTGTGGCTCGCCGTCGCGCGCGCCGCCGCGCGCTGGCCGGCGTTGCCAACGCCCGGCGCGCCGTTGTTGACGAACATCGGCTCGCCACCAATGCTGAGCTCGAAGGCGAGGCAGCCGGCATGCGCGCTGTGGCCGAACGCCGGCGGCGGCGGCGTGCCGACATCGATCAGCGCGATGGCTGCGCCGCGTTCGAGGCGCGCGTAACGCGACTGCGGCGCCAGCGCCGGCAACCGATCGTGGCCCTTGTCGTAGGCGAGTACGGTCGCCAGCAGATCGCGATCGGTGGCACCCACGCCATTGAACCGCGCCAGGCTGCCATCGCCGAGGCGCACGTGGCGCAACATCGGCACCATCCGGTCCAGCGCCCGCTGCAGGGCGCCGCTGGGCGGCACGTCGCGCAACAGAAAGCACTGCCGCACCGGCAGCAAGTCGAGCACCAGCTCGACCACGGTCTCGGCGTTGCGCCCGACGTGGCCACCGTCGGCCAGGATCTGGCGTTCGATCTCGCCCGCCAACGCCCGCTCCGATCGGCTAAGCGCGCGGTCACGCCCAGCGATGCACAGATCGGCGAGCACGAGGCCCACCAACGCCACCAGCCTCGGGTAGCCCTCCGGCGCGTTGCGCCAGACCGCGGACAGATACGCGGCCTGCTGGTGCAGGCTCTTCATCACCGCCGCGTAGAAGCGGGGCTCGGTGGCATCGAGCAGCAGCGCGGAATGCGCCAGCCAGGCGCCGAGGCGGCGGCCGATCACCTCCGGCGCCCAGGCATTTGCCCGGTCACGGCGGCCGTGCTGCAGCCAGTCGGACACGAGCCGCCGCGCCAAGCCTTCGACCTCGGGCGATCTCACCGCATCGAGGTGGCGCAACCAGCCAAAGCCGTTGAGCTCGCGCGCCCAGTTCTGGCTCGGGGACCGCTGTTGAAAGGGCGAGCGGCCACCCAGATCGGCAATTTCGCCGGCGAGACCGAAGTTGCCGAAGCGCAACTCGTCGACGAAGCTTGGGTCCGCAACCCGCAGGTCGGGCGGCGCCATGATGAGCTCGTCGGCCGCAAACCGGCCGGCCGGCCAGGCCATCAGCGAGGATCGGCGCAGATAGGCCTCGCCCTCGATCAACCGCCGTTCGAGGGCATCAAGCGTACGCTCAAGCGCTTCGCCCGCGCCCAAAGCGGTGAGCCATCGAGACCACCTTGATGCCTCGGGCACCGGGGCCGGCCGCTCCGGGGGGGAGGTCCGCATCCGCTCCGTTAGCCCGCCGCTGCCGCCCGAGGCAAGACCGGCGACGTGAAAGGTTGTGGGTGAAGCGGCGATCGGTACCCGGGTTCAGCGCAGCCGCCGCAGCCGCGCCACGTAGAACCCGTCCATCCCCGTGCTGCCGCCGGGCGCATGATAGGGCAGCGTGCGCAATTCTCCGTCCGCCGTGATCCAGGCCGGATCGCCGCCGATCTCATCGGCAGCCACGGGATGGCGCGCGAACTCTGGCTTGCCGGCGAGGAAGCGGGCGATTTGCTGGCCGCCTTCCTCCGGCTCGAGCGAACAGGTGCTGTAGAGCAAGCTCCCACCCGGGCGCACCAGGCCTGCGGCATTCCCCAACAGGCGCTGTTGCAGCTCAGCCATCCGCGCCACATCGGCCGGCGCCTTGAGGCGCAGAATGTCGGGGTGCCTGCGGATGGTGCCGGTGGCGGTGCACGGGGCATCGAGGAGGACGACATCGAAGCTGGTGCCCGGTGCCCAGGTGGCGGCATCGGCGGCGACCAGGCTGGCCGACAGCGCCAGGCGATCGAGATTGGCCTTGAGCCGTTCCAGCCGCAGCGCCGCGACATCGACCGCCGTCACGATCGCTCCGCGCGCCGCCAGCCCGGCGGTCTTGCCGCCAGGGGCCGCGCACAGGTCGGCGACGGTGCGCTGGGCGACGTCGCCGGCGAGCGGGGTCACCAACGCCGCCGCCGCATCCTGCACCCACCACCGGCCCTCACTGTAGCCGGGGAGATCTTCGATCCGCCCCTGGGCGCTGAGCCGGATCGAGCCGGTCGGCAACAGCTGGCCGCCGAGCCGTTCGGCCCATTGCCTGGGGTCCTCGGCCGGCCGCAGGGTGATGTCGAGGGCCGCCTCCTCAAGACTGGCCTCGGCGATCCGGCGGGTCGCCGCGGCCCCATAGCTGTCAGACCAGCGTTGCCACAGCCAGGCGGGAATATTGAGCCGCGCCGCATCCTGGCCGGCAAGCGCGGCGGCGCCGCGCTCGCTCACGCGCCGCAACACGGCGTTGCTCAGCTTGGCAAAGCGATGCGCGCGCTGGTCGCGGCGCACCAGCTCGACGGACAAGTCGACGACGGCGTGCGCCGGCAGCTGCAGGCAGAGGAGTTGGGCGGTGGCGCACAACAGGATTGGCCACAGCTGCCCCTTGTCGGCGGGCAGCGGCCGCGCGATGAACTGGTTGAGAACGTGCTCGAGTTCACCCATCCGGCGCAGCACGGTGGCGGCCACCATGCGCGCCAGGCCGCGATCACGCGCGTCGAGCCGCGCCAGTTCGCCGTTGCGCATTTTGAGGGCGAGGGTGTGCTCGAGCGGGCGCCGCATCGCCAGTACGCCGGCCACCAGGTCAACGGCCAGTCGACGGGCGCTCAGGCCGTCGGGCGCTTCGGCCCGGCGCCGAGGATGGACGCCATGGCTCGCGTTCGGAGGCTCACGCCGCGGCGGCAACAAACTCTAGCCCCACACTAACCCCACGGGCCCTGGCGTTGCGAGGGCGAGGCTCCACCCCAGGGCCCCGAGCCAGGCCTGCCGTCGTCGCCCCGGGGCGCGCCGTAGCCGGCCCCGCCGGTGGCTCCCATTTCCTCAGCCAAGCGCTCAAGCTCGGCGATGCGGTTGGCGGTGTTGGGATGGGTCGAGAACAGGTTGTCCATGCCCTCGCCGCTCAGGGGATTGATGATAAACAGATGCGCCGTGGCCGGTGCGGCCTCTGCTGGTTCGTTGCGAATGCCCTGCGCATAGTGTTCGATCTTGCTCAGCGCCGAGGCGAGCGCCAACGGCGTGCCCGAGATCATGGCCCCGAGCCGGTCGGCCTGATACTCGCGCGAGCGGCTGATCGCCATCTGCACCAGCATGGCGGCAAGGGGAGCCACCACAATGGCAACCAGCGCCCCGATCCAACCCACCGAGTTATTCTGGCGGTTGCCTCCGAACAGCGCCCCGAACTGCAGGTACTGCGCCAGCATGGAGATGGCGCCGGCGATGCTGGCGGCCACCGCCATGGTCAAGGTGTCGTAGTTTTTGACGTGGGAGAGCTCGTGCGCCATCACGCCGGCGACCTCGTCGGCCGACAACATCTCGATCAGGCCGGTTGAGGCGCAGACCGCGGCATGCGACGGACTGCGGCCGGTGGCAAAGGCGTTGGGCTGCGGATTGTGCATGATATAAACGCGCGGCATCGGCAGCTGCGCCTTGCGCGCGAGATCGGCGACGATGGCGTAGTATTCCCCACCCGAGCGGGCATCGACTTCTTCGGCGCCGTAGAGCCGCAACACCATCTTGTCGGATTGCCACAGGCTAAAGGCGTTCATGCCGAGCGCCACCACGAACGCAATCACCATGCCGGTGGCCCCGCCCAACAGCGCACCCATGGCAACAAAGATCCCCGTCAAGGCCGCCAGCAGCAGGCCGGTCCTGGCGAAATTC
Organism: Hyphomicrobiaceae bacterium; assembly: GCA_035258605.1. Taxonomy (GTDB): domain Bacteria; phylum Pseudomonadota; class Alphaproteobacteria; order Rhizobiales; family Hyphomicrobiaceae; genus AWTP1-13. Next base: position 16,089 of record DATFXD010000059.1, read on the forward strand.
ATGGGCATGGGGGGCCTCACCTTTGCAACGACTGGTCGCAGCGTGTCGATCGCGGGCGGCGACGACAAGGCTTAGAGCCATGGTAATATGGTGTGCCGCCCGAGCAAGAGCCAGTCTCCCCTCGACAAAGTCCGTGGCAAAGGCCTTAAAGATTAAGCGCTCTCACCCAAGATCATGTGCGAGGGCGGCGCTCTGCGGTTCGCGGACCCGTTCACGGCCAATGTGAGGTTTGAGATGTCCGAGGCAGGCCCGCCCGCCAAACCGTTTAGCGAACTTCCCCCACATGCGCAGCGGGCGCTGTTGGAAGCAGAAGCCCGCCGGCGCCAGTTTGATGAGCGCGCCGGCGCTCAACCGCGGTCGAGCGAACAGGGCGGCCGGCGGGGTCCCGAGCCGACCCGCTATGGCGATTGGGAAAAGGACGGCATCGCCTCCGACTTTTGACACACCGATCCGCGATCGCGAGCCGGCCCGACCCCCTTGGGTCGCGGGCGTTGCGGCCGGCCGTGCCCCCAGCCCCGCCAGGCACCCGGAGCGTGGCCGTCGGCGGGCCGATCATTTATGGAGGGGGCATGCCTCGGCGCCGCCAGCCCATGATGACGCTATTGCTCCTGGTCCTGGTCGCGTTCGGGGCGAACCTTGCCGTGCTGTTTCGACAGGGCTTGGTCCCGCCGGCCGTCAACCCACTGCCCGCCCTTGATCTTGCCACTCCCGATCCCTGGTTCCTCGATTGGCGATTGGCTGCGCTGCGGCATGACCCCGGCCTGTGCCGGCACGTGTTGACCTCACCAACCATCGTCGCCGAGGCCCTCCCCGACAGTCCGCTCAAGGCCGGTTGCGGCTGGAATAACGCCGTGCGCGTCAGCAACGTCAACGGAATACGCGCCGGCTTCGACCCGGCGACCTGCGAGGCCGCAGCGGCGCTGGCGCTTTGGCTCAGCCACGACGTTGCGCCGCTGGCTGAACAGATGTTCGGCGAGCGGCTGGTGTCGATCCAAAGCTTCGGCTCCTACGCCTGTCGCAACATTGTCGGCAATCCCTTGTGGAAGGCGATCCGCAGTGAGCACGCGACCGCCAACGCCCTCGATATCAGCGCCTTCACGTTGGCCGGCGGACGGCGCATCAGTGTCGCCAAGCACTGGAAGGGAGCCGGCGTGGAGGCACAGTTTCTGCGCGCCGCCCATGCCAGCGCCTGCCGCTATTTCCGGGTCGTGCTCGGGCCCGACTACAACGAGGCCCACCACAACCATTTCCACCTCGACCGCGGTCTTTTGGGGCAGTGCAAGTAGCGGCTGGCTAAGCCGGCGGCCGCACGCGTCTGGCAAACCCCGCAGCATGGGCTGCCAAAGTTTCGGCGCTGTCGATGTCGGTAAGGGTGGCAAGCATGGCGATCGAGCGACCGGTGAGGTTGGCCACGGTGTCGCTCAAAGCTTGGGCACTCGACCAGCGCACGCGGCGGAAGGGCGTGAGCCGGCGCGGGCGGCGGCGCAGCCCCACCAGCCAATAGCCGCCATCGGCGGCTGGCCCGAACACCGCCTCACAGCTGCCGAGGCGCGCGAAGGCTGTGGCGATGTGTTGCGGCGCGATCTTGGGTATATCGGTGCCGACGATGACGAGGGGTCCCAACGGCACCCGGTCGGCCAGGCGCTGCATGCGCTGGCCGAGGTCGCCCCGGCCCTGCCCGATGATCACCGCCCCCATCGGCCACAGCCAGCTTGCCGCGCTGGGGTCGGGGGTAACGGCGATACTGGTTTGCCAGCGCCGATCGTGGCCGAGGCGGGCGAACAACGCCGCGGCGGCATGGCGCGCAAACCCGGTTGCGGCCACGCTGCCCACCTCGCGCGCCAGCCGGGTCTTGACGGCGCCGGCGATCGGCGCCTTGGCCATGATCACCAGCCGGCGCCGAAACGGCGCCACGCGCGTCCGCGGCGCCGTCCCCAGCCTGTCTCGTCGGCGGCGCCTTGCCGCGGCCGCCACCGGCAACGATCCCTTACGCCTTGATCGGCACGTAGGCGTAGCTCTTGCCGTCCTTCTTGATGCTACCCGCACCGGGGAAACCGAAGTGATAGCCGGTCACCGTGATCTTATCGGCCACCACGCGATCGAACATCTTGCGCCGATTGGCCTCCGCCGTCACCGGGTCGACATCGAACACCAGGTGCCAGCCGGGGTTCTTCAGGTTGAGCGCTGGAATGTTGGTGACATCGCCGAGCACGATCAACTGCTTCTTGCCCGAGCTCAGCTGATAGCTGGTGTGGCCGGGGGTGTGACCATTGCTGGCAACCGCGCGCACCCCCGGCACGATCTCCTTGTCGCCCTCGAACTGGGTGATGTTCTTCCAGCCAGGAAACACCGCCTGGATGCGCTTGGCCGCGCCGGCGGTGATCGCGGGGTCGGTCCAGTATTTGTACTCGGTGGCGGGCGCCAGGATCTCCGCGTTCGGGAAGATCGCGGCATTGGTGTCTTTGGCCATCAGGCCGCTGATGTGATCGCCGTGGAAATGGGTGAGGACGATGGTCGTCACTTTGTCGGGGTCGATGCCCGCCGCCTTCATGTTCTTGGATGCCACCAGGCCTGCCTTGGGTGACAGCTGGCCGCCGGTGCCGGCATCGAACACGACCAGCTTGCCCTTGGTCTTGACCGCGGTCACCGTGAACGGAATCGGCACGAACTCGTCGGTCAGGCCTCCTGCCTTGAGGGCGGCCTTCACCTCGTCAAGCGAGGCGTTCTTCACGAACTTGTCGTCGTGCGGCTTTTCCCAGACGCCGTCGTACATCTGAATGACTTCGATGTCGCCGACCTTGAATTTGACCACGCCCTTGTCCATCAGCTTGGGATCGGGCTTTTGCGCAAACGCGGGACTGAGAAACTCGAGCGGACCGTCGAGGCCGAACACGGCACCCGCCGTTGCCGCCGAGATCACGAAGCCGCGGCGTGAAATACTTTGCATGGCTCTCTCCTAGCCGTTTCGCCCACTACACAATACTCGATGGACGATCCACGCTCGGCGCGCATTCCGGCTCACGCACATTTGATGGCCTGGGTCGATCGCCCTCAGCCGTAGATCCGGCTGATGGTGCCCATGGGAACGCCGAGCAGGTAGAGCGTCAAGCACAACTGATTGCGCAGCACGCGTCGCGCATAGCCATCGCGCCGGAAACGCTCGGCACTGGTGATGGCGCGGGCCCGCAACAGACTGACGCGGCGGCGCCCGAGGCGGCGGATGAGATCGACATCCTCCATCAAGGACAAGGGCTTATACCCCCCCGCCCGATCGTAAAGCCGCTTGGGGATCAACAGACCCTGGTCGCCATAGGGCAAGGCAAACACCGCGCAGCGCAGGGCGACCAGACGCTCGAGCAGGCGAGGCCGCACGCCGTGATCGTCCAAGGCGAACCGGAACGCGGCGGCGCCGAGGGTGCGCTCATCGGCGTCGACCGCGGCCATAAACTCTGATGCCTCGCGCTCCCAGCCGTCGGTGAGGATGGTGTCGGCGTGCAGGAAGAGCAGCCAGGGAAAGCGGGCCGCGGCGGCGCCGGTTCTGAGCTGCTCGCCGCGGCCCCGTTCGCCGACAATGAGGCGAGCCCCGGTTTGATCGGTGATTGCCGCGGTGGCGTCCTGCGAGCCGCCGTCGCTGATGATCACCTCGCGCACCAGGCCGGCGACGGCGGCCGGAACCAGCGCCGTCAACGTTGCCGGCAGGCCGGCTTCGCTGTTGAAGGTCGGGATCACCACCGAAATCATGTCTCGCCTCGGCGCTGCTCTCCCGCCCTCATACACGGCCCCACCCGCCCCAATCTACGCCAGGGATGCGCTTGGTTTTGTTCTTTATTTGTTCCAAACTTTGCGCTAGCGTTGCCGGCATGGCCAAGCCAACAGGACAGAACATGACGGCCGCTGACGGCGGCAGCAGCGCGCAGGCTCACGAGGGCCTCGTCGATGGCGAGCGCCGCCGCGGCCGCGGCGCGCGCTCCAACCGGGTTGGCCGGTTCGAGCTCGAAACCCGCGACAGCTTCGATGATGGCTGGGAGAGCCTCGGCGCGCTGCCGCCATTCCAGACCGAGGTCTACCGCGAGACGGCCAAGAGCATCATTGCCAGCAACGACAGCCCCGACATCAGCTTCGACCAGTCGATCAACCCTTATCGCGGCTGCGAACATGGCTGCATCTACTGCTTCGCGCGGCCGACCCATTGCTATCTCGGCCACTCCGCCGGGCTCGATTTCGAAAGCAAGCTCTACGCCAAGGTCAACGCCGCGGCCCTGCTCGAAGGCGAACTGGGGCACGCCGGCTACATACCTAAGGTGATCGCGCTCGGCGCCGTTACCGATCCCTACCAACCCATCGAGCGCGACTATGGCATCACCCGTGCCATCCTTGAGGTGCTTGACCGCACCAGCCACCCCGTCGCCATCGTCACCAAGTCGGCCCTGGTCGTCCGCGACATCGATCTGTTGAGCCGTCTTGCCGAGCGCAATTTGGTCAAGGTTGCCATTTCGGTGACGACGCTCGACCGTCATCTTGCCCGCAAGATGGAGCCCAGGGCGGCCACACCCGGCAAGCGGCTCGAAGCCATCAAGGCGCTGAGCGCCCGCGGCATTCCGGTGGCGGTGATGACCGCGCCGATCATTCCCGCCCTCAACGACAGCGAAATCGAGCGCATTCTGACCGCGGCACGCGAGGCCGGCGCCTGTGAGGCCGGCTACGTGCTGTTGCGGCTGCCGCTCGAACTGAAGACCCTGTTCCGCGAATGGCTGGCAAGCGAATTTCCCGACCGCGCCCAGCGTGTGATCGCGCTGCTGCGGAGCATGCACAACGGACAGGACTACACGCCGCAATGGCGCACGCGACAACGCGGCTCGGGCCCCTACGCCGACCATATCGCCTTGCGATTCCGCTTGGCGGCGAGCCGCTTGCAGCTCAATCAGCGCAACTTGCGCCTGCGCACCGACCTGTTCACAAGGCCCACGCCGGCTGGCCAACTGCCCCTCCTTTGACAGCACGCCACGATATCGCGAAGCTTGCACGCGATTCGGAGGGCGATTCGCGGCATGAAGGCCAGCTTTGAGCTCGAAGCCATTGAGCTGGAACTGACCGGCGGACCGATCGCGGGGGTTGACCAGGCGGGCCGCGGTCCGCTGGCCGGGCCGGTGGTGGCGGCAGCGGTCGTGCTCGATCCCACTCAGATTCCCGACGGCATCGCCGATCACAAAGGCCTCGATGTGCACGCCCGACGCCAGGTCGCTGCCGCCATTCAGGCCAGCGCCCGGGTCGGCATCGGCGTCGCCGGCGTCGCGCGCATCGACAGCGACAACATCTTGAACGCGACCCTGTGGGCGATGGGTGAGGCGGTCGCCCGGCTCGCCGTGGTGCCCAAATTGGTGCTGATCGACGGCAATAGGGCGCCACACCTGGCCTGCCCGACCCGCACCATTCTGCAAGGCGACAGCAAGTGTCTGTCGATTGCGGCGGCTTCGATCGTGGCCAAGGTCGCCCGCGACGGCATCATGGCCGAGCTGGCGCGCGATTATCCGCATCACGGTTTCGATCGCCACAAGGGCTACAGCACGCCCGAGCACTTCGCCGCCATCGCGCGCTATGGCGTCACACCCCACCACCGCCGCTCATTCCGGCCCGTGCAGCTGGCGCTGGCGCTGGTATAAGGGCCGACGCTGCGGGGTTTGCCACACGGAACGCGCAATCGAAAGCGCCTATGCGATCGCCATGATGCGACGTCTCTACGACTGGTTGATGGACCTGGCGGGGCACCAACGCGCCCCGACCGCACTGTTTTGGGTGGCCTTCGTCGAGAGCTCCGTCTTTCCCCTTCCACCCGATGTCATGCTGATCCCGATGGTGTTGGCGGATCGTGCCAAGGCCTGGGTGTTTGCCACCATTTCTACGGTTGGCTCGGTGTTGGGCGGGCTCGCGGGCTACGCCATCGGCTACTTCTTGTATACCTACGTCGGCCAGCCAATCCTCGAGGTCTATGGCTATGCCGACAAGTTCGAGGCCACCGCCGCACTGTTCCGCGATTGGGGGGTGTGGATCCTGATCGCCAAGGGCTGGACGCCGTTTCCCTATAAGGTGCTGACGATCACCGCCGGCGCCGCCCACATGCCGCTGTTGGCCTTCGTCCTCGCCAGCATCGTGGCGCGCGCCATGCGCTTCTATCTGGTGGCGGCGCTCCTGTTCTGGTTCGGCGAACCGATTCGCGACTTCATCGAGCGTCGCCTGAGCTTGGTCACCACCGCCTTCGTGGTCACGCTGATCGGCGGCTTCGTCGCGCTTAAATACCTGTTGTGAGCCCTCAGCCGCAGGAACAGCCGATGTCGAACCTTGAGCGCAGCGCTGTTACCGCCGCGGCCGTGCTCGTGGCGGCGGTTGCGGTCATCCTGGGCGCGCTCGCCTTCGAACACATCGGCGGCTTTGCCCCCTGTCCCCTCTGCCTCGAGCAACGCTACGCCTATTATGTTGCGATCCCGGTTCTGATCCTGGCGATGGCCTTGTCGCAGCGCCGACACCTAATGAGCGCCGCCATGCTGCTGGCCGTCGTCGCCGCATTGTTTGTTGCCAACGCCGGGCTCGCGGGCTACCACGCCGGCGCCGAGTGGAAGCTGTGGCCGGGGCCGGACAGCTGTGCGGCCAGCGACGCCAGCCTCGCGACCGGCGGTGGCCTCCTCAAAGACCTCGAGACGACCCACGTGGTGCGCTGCGACGAAGCAGCGCTGCGGATTCTTGGGCTCTCGCTTGCCGGTTGGAATGTCCTCATTTCACTGGCGCTCGCGGCCGGCGCCAGCGCTGCCGCCATCGAAGCCTGGCGTGGCGCAGGGCCGGCGCGCGATCGGCCGCGCTGAGACGGGTTTTGCCGAGGCCCGTGCGCGGCCTGCGGCCAAGCTCGGGCGCTGCCGTGCGGCGTTGACGGTTTGTTAAGAACGGCGTTTTTGCCTCTACGTCTGAGCCCCGCGTTCGGGCTAGAGTGCAGCATCACAAAAGCAATCGGCGGAGGGCGCGGGATGCGGTCAAGCCTTGTGCTGTTGGGCCTGCTGCTGCTGGCCGGCGGGTCGCTGGGATTGATTGCGGCGGAGGCGCCGGACGCCGGCGCGACCACACCGGTCGCCGGCAAACGACCGGTACCCAAGAAGCCGGCGGCCAACAAAGCCGCCAAGCCGGTGGTGCCGGCGAAAGAACTGTTCGCAGCCGCTCAGACCCCCGCGCCGATGGCGGCGCGCTCGATCGGGTTTTACGCCAGGGGCTGCCTTGCAGGCGCAACGGCGCTCCCCGTGGATGGCCCGGCGTGGCAGGCGATGCGGCTGTCGCGCAATCGCAACTGGGGACATCCCGAGCTGGTGGCGCTGCTCGAAAAGTTTGCCACCGAGGCTCGGGACCACGATGGCTGGCCCGGCCTGCTGGTGGGTGACATGTCTCAGCCCCGCGGCGGCCCGATGCTGTCGGGCCATGCCAGCCATCAAGTCGGCCTCGACGCCGACATCTGGCTGACGCCGATGCCCGACCACCGGCTGAGTGACCAGGAACGCGAGGAGTTATCGGCAACCTCGATGCTGGCCGCGGACAAGACCTCGGTCGATCCCAAGATTTGGAACGACGCGCACGTCCGGCTGATCAAGCGCGCGGCCTCCTACGCCGCCGTCGAGCGCGTGCTCGTGCATCCGGCCATCAAGAAGGCGTTGTGCGAGGCGGCCGCCAACGACAAGGATCGCAGCTGGTTGCACAAGGTGCGACCGATCTGGGGCCACTACTACCACTTCCATGTGCGCATCGCCTGTCCCAAGGGCAGCACGAGCTGCGAGACCCAGCCCAATCCGCCCAATGAGGATGGCTGCGGCAAGGAGCTCACCGACTGGCTGGCGCTGATCAAGCGGCCGCCCGGGCCCCCAGGGAAGCCGGCGCCGGCGAAGCCGCCGTTGACGCTCGAGCAACTGCCGGCGGCCTGCAAAGCGGTGCTCGCCAGCAGTCCCAGCACGCCGGCGCCAGAGGCGAAAGCCCCCGTGAGCACGGCCGATAAGCCAACCGGCAACCAAACCAAATAACCAAGCCGCGCGGGCCCCCGGCGACACCGGAGCCGCCAGCCCCTCGCAGAACGCCAACGGGGCCCGGCCGGGCCCCGTCAAACGTCGCCACCCCCTTGGGGGTGCGGAACCCGCCGATGGCTATTCGGCCGCCTCCTTACGCGCCGTCAGCACGTTGTCGGCCAGCCGCCCGGTGAGCTCGGCCAGGTGATGGAACCGGGCCGAAAAGGTGCCAACACCCGCCGTCGCCGACCGCAATTCGACGATCAGATCGCTCATTTCCGATTCCGGGATCTGCGCGCGCACCACATCCCAACCGGGCCAGCCTTCGCGCGCGTCAAAGCCCAGGATCTGGCCCCGCCGCTGCGGGATCATGCCGTTAATACGCGCCGTGGCTTCGCTGGGGATGGCGATCTCCACCTCCATGATCGGCTCGAGCAGCACCGGGCTGCACTTTGGCATGCCCTCCGCCATGCCGATCCGACCGGCCTGGCGAAACGCCATATCGGAACTGTCTACCGAGTGATAGGAGCCGTCGATCAAGGTGACCGAAACGTCGACCACCGGGAAGCCCCCGAGCGGTCCGCGTTGCAGATAGTCGCTGATGCCGATTTCGACCGAGGGGATGAACTGGCGCGGCACCACGCCTCCCGTGATCTTCTCGGCAAACTGGAAACCTGATCCGCGTGCCAGCGGCTTGATGTCGAGCACGACGTCGCCGAACTGGCCGTGGCCGCCCGACTGCTTCTTGTGCCGGCCGCGGACCTCGACCGGTTTGCGGATGGTCTCCTTATAGGGAACCTGCCGCGGCTTGGACTCGGCTTCGACCCCGTATTTGCGTTTCAATCGCTCGAGCGCCACCCGCAGGTGCATTTCGCCCTGGCCCCACAACACCATTTGGTGCGTGTCCTTGGCGTGCTCCAGCTTGAGCGAGGGGTCTTCCTCCATCAAGCGGCCAAGCGCGCCCGTCAGCTTCACCTCGTCCTTGCGGTCCTTGACGCCGATGGCAACGCCGAACACCGGCTCCGGCGGCTCGGGCGCCTTGACTTGGGTGATACCGCCCTTATCGGCCGAGATGGTCTCGCCGGTGAGGATCTTTTCCAGGCGGCCGAGCGCCAGGGTATCGCCGCTCTTGCCCGCCGGCCGCTTCTTGGTCTCCTGCCCCAGCATGGCAAAGGCCGAGGCGGCCCGCTCTTCGGCGCGTGCGCCCTGCACGATCGTGCCTTCGCCGAAGTCGCCCGCCAGCACGCGCACCAGCGAAATTTTGCCGCCGTGCGCCGTGTACATGGTTTTGAGCACCAGCCCGGCCGACTTGGCATTTTCCAGCTTGAGCCGTTTGGCGGTGCGCTCGACGAACGGCGCCTCGTGGCGCAGCGCCTTGAGGAGCCGCAGAATGCCGTTGCCGTTCTCGGCCGAGCCCAACAGCACCGGCACGATCTGGCCGTCCTGCACGTCCTTGACGAGATCGGCAAACACCTTGTCGCGCGCCGGCTGGGCATCGCTGAGCAACTGCTCCATCAGCTCGTCGTCGTAGTCGGCAAGCTGTTCGAGCATCTTGAAACGCGCCTCGGACTCGCGGTCCTTGACGCTGGCCGGCATCTCGATCACTTCGGCGTTGGCCTGCGGCCGGTAGACGAAGGCGCGCTCCAACGCCAGGTCGACAAAGCCCGAGGCGGCGCCATTTTCCCAGATCGGGATCTGCCGCAGCACCAACGGCCGCGAACTCGCCGGCTGCAAGGTGGGCAGAATATCTCGCACCTGCGCATCGAACGAATCGATCTTGTTCAAAAACAGGAAACGGGGAATGCCGCGGTCTTCAAGCTGCTTCAGGATCAGCTGCAGCGCCGGAACGCGCTTGGGGTCGGGCTCGCACACCACTACGGCGGCATCGCAGGCCGACAGCGCCAAGGCGCCCTCATGCTGGAATTCGATCGAACCCGGACAATCGATGAACGTAAAGCTATCACCGAGGAAGGATACGTCGGCGATATTGACCTCGACGCTCATGCCGTGGTCGCGCGCTTCCGCGGAGGCATCGCCGGTGGTGTTCTTGTCAGCAACCTTGCCCTGGCGCGTGATGGCATTGGTGCGCGCCAGAATGGCCTCGAGTAACGTCGTCTTGCCGGAAAGATAGGGTCCCACCAGTGCGATGCAGCGGGAGCTGCGGGCGGCCGAGCCACCATTCTGCCCCATAGGTTCCTCCTGAACAGCTCAGGTCGAACGGAAACGCGAAGCTCGCGCGCCCGCGCCTGAGCTTCATGGGGCGCGTGACAGTATCGTGAACCCGC